>JAFEGB010000334.1 GCA_018240295.1 Pseudomonadota bacterium | reverse complement strand
CCGGTGCCGCCCCGGCGCCCGGTGCCGCCCCGGGCGCTGCCCCCGCCCCCGCCGCCCCTGCGACTCCGGCGGCCGGCGGCGGCACCGCAACGACGACGGCCACGGCGGCCCCGCCGCCGCAGAGCCGCACGCGCACCGCGGTCAAGGAACTGCAGTCGCGCAACTACACGTTCGTGTTCGAACGCATCGAGGCCGCAGCCGACACCGGCGCCGGCTACTGGCTGCCCGAAGACATCTCGGCCGGCAAGAGCCTGAAGGTCCCGGACCGGCTCGACAAGAAGACCCTCGAAACCCTGACCGGCAAGGCCGGCGGCGTGCTGCTGCTGCCGCGTGAATGGTCCGGCACGCCGCTGCCGGCCGGCACCGGCAAGTGGCAGGGCTCGGCCGCGAAGGGCAAGGGCGTGACCGTGCAGAGCTACTCGGCCCCGAGTGCCGGCGCCGAGGGTTCGGTGGTCGTCGAGGTGCCGGTGAAAGACGCAGCCCCCGGCAGCACGCCGCCGGTGCTGACGCTGCCGGTGCGCGGCCACCCGGACCTGCCGGGGCTTGCAGCCGCGCGCATCACGCGCAAGGTGCTGAAGGACAACAAGGGCAACGGCGGCGTCAGCGGCTTCCGCATCAAGACCCTGAGCCCGGTCGAGTTCACCGATCTCGGCCTGAGCGACGGCTGGGGCGTCGAGGGCAGCGGTCTGCTGACCATCGACAGCCTGCCGTTCCTGAAGGGCGCGCAGATCGGCGTGATGCTGATCGACGGCGAACTCGGCTTCGCGGCGATCTTCGACGCCGGCGAGTTCAAGCTCGGCGGGCCGCTGAAGATGACCGGCGGCAACCTGGCGCTGGCGATCGTGCCCGGCGGGCCCCTGCAGGCCAGCGGCCGCATCGACTTCGCGCTCGGCGAGTACGCGAGCGGCTCGATCGCCGCCGGCGCCGGCCCCGGCGGCGTCACGCTCGACGGCTCGCTCGCCTTCGAGAAGGGGCTGTTCAGCGGCGAGGGCCATCTGCGCTACGCCGCCGGCAAGTGGTCGGCGGACGGCAGCTTCACGCTGCAGCGCAAGTTCCCCGGCGTCGACAAGCTGTCGCTGACGCTCGGCTACGACGGCGAAACGCAGCTGCTGCGCCTCGGCGGCGATGCGGATCTCAGCGTGCCCGGCTTCAGGAAGGCGAGCTGCGCGGTCGCTGCCGATGCCGCCGGCAACATCGCGCTGTCGGGCAGCGCCGAGCTTGCCGACACGCTGCCGAAGATCAAGGCCGGGCGGCTGACGCTGACGCTGAACCGCCCGGCCGGTGGCGACTGGAGCTTCGGCGGCAGCGGCGAACTCGAACCCGACCTCAAGGGCGTGCCGGCCTCGGCGAAGCTGCTGCTCAGTTACGCCGACGGTCTCGTCACCGGCAAGCTCGCGGCGGCGTATGCCACGAAGCTCGTCGGCGGCACGCTGACCCTGAATGCGAAGGC
Source organism: Pseudomonadota bacterium (assembly GCA_018240295.1). GTDB lineage: Bacteria > Pseudomonadota > Gammaproteobacteria > Competibacterales > Competibacteraceae > Plasticicumulans. The sequence goes on along the minus strand of JAFEGB010000334.1, from coordinate 12,490 downwards.
CGGCGTCGGCGAGCAGCCCGAGCCGCTGAAGGTCTGGGGCAGCGGCAACGTCGACTTCAAGGCCGCGCCGTGGCTGAAGGCGACGGTGGGCCTCACGCTGGCCGAGGACGGCTCGCTGACCGTTGCCGGCAAGCTCGGCATCCCGGCGCCGGTCGAGCTGTTCCCGAAGAAGGAATACAAGAAGCAGATCCTGCCGCTCGCGGCGCCCTCGATCCCGATCTTCGGCTTCGCGGTCGCCGGCGTGAACGTCGGGGTGTTCCTGAACATCGACGGCTCGCTCGACTTCATCGCCAGCTTCGGGCCCGGCCAGCTCACCGAGGCCTCGGTCGGCATCACCTGGAGCCCGGACGACGAGGACGCCACCGAACTCGACGGCAAGGCCACCTTCGTGATCCCCGCCTACGCCGGGCTGAAGCTGACCGTCGATGCCGGACTCGGGGTCGGCGCAGCGGTGATCAGCGCCATCGGCGGCCTGAGCGTCTGGGGCGAACTGGGCGTTAAGGCCAGCGCCGGGCTCGGCGTCGACCTGAAGTGGAAGCCCGGCCTCGGCATCAAGCTCAACGGCGAGGCCAAGGCCGATGCCGAGGCGGTGCTGAAGCTCGGCGCCGGCGGCTTCATCAAGGTCGTCGCCAAGATCATCGGCACGATCTACGAGGAGCGCTTCCCGGCCGGCGAATTCACGCTCGGCTCGGGCCTGAAGATCGGCGTGACGCTGCCGGTCAGCTACGAGCCGGACAAGTCCTTCGAGCTCGACTTCTCGAAGATCGACATCCGCACGCCCGAGATCAGCGCCGGCGATCTCGTCGACAAGATCAAGGACCAGCTGCCGAGCCCGTGAGGCAGGAACGACGACGGCGCCGCCGGCCGGGCCGGATGCGCCGTCGGGGACAGGCGGGGGATGCCGTCTGCGCGCGGATCAGCCGGCGAAGCGCGAGGGCTCGCGCTCGCGACCGGTCTCGGCGGCTTCATCCTCGAAACCGGCGCGCTCGTGGACCAGGAAGGACGGCCGCCCCTTCAGTTCCTCGTAGATCTTGGCGATGTACTCGCCGACGATGCCGAGGCTGATCATGATGAAGCTGCCGATGATCAGCAGCGTGAACTCGAGCGTCAGGAAGCCGGCCGCGGCGTTGCCGCGCACCCACGACACCAGCGCCTCGCCGCCGACGATGGCCGCGAACAGCAGCGTCACCGAGCCGAGGATGGTCACCAGGCGCAGCGGCGCGCCGGTGAACGACAGCACGGCGGTGGTGGCGAGGTTGACGAGGCCGAGCAGCGACCACTTGCCGGTGCCGGCCGCGCGCGGCGCGACGCTGAACGGCACGCTGGCCTGCGGGAAGCCGATCCACTGCGCCAGGCCGCGGAAGAAGCGCTCGCGCTCGGGCAGGCGCTCGACCAGCACCTCGACCGCGGTGCGATCGAGCAGCTTGTAGTCCGACGCGCTTTCGAGATCGATGCGCCCGAGCCGGCTGATCAGGCCGTTGAAGAGCTTCGCGCGCGCACGCTGCATGAAGCTGTCGGTCGAGCGGTCGCGCTTGACCGCGTGCACGACCATCGCGCCCTCGCGCCAGCACTTCAGCATCTCCGGGATCGCCGACGGCGGGTGCTGCAGGTCGGCATCCATCGTGATCACGGCCTTGCCGCGCGCCGCACGCAGGCCGGCGAGCAGCGCGGCCTCCTTGCCGAAGTTGCGCGAGAAGCGCAGGCCGCGCACGTAGCCGTGCCGGGCGGCGGCTTCGCGGATCTGCTCCCAGGTGTCGTCGCGCGAACCGTCGTCGACGACGATCAGCTCGTGGCTGACGTTGCACTGACGCAGCACGCCGGCGACGACCTCGATGGCGTGGCGGATGCCCTCGCCCTCGTTGTGCGCCGGCAGCACGACGCTGATGGTCGGCGGCTCCGGCTGCACGCGCGGGGTGGACGAATCGACGACTTCAAGCTGGACCATGATGACGATCACTCCGCGGCGAGGGCCCGGAAGGAAACCAGACGGATGCCGGCCTGCGCGCAGTGATCGCGGAAACCGGGGTCGGTCAGCGCGGCGAGCTCGCGCGACCAGTCGTGATAGGCGAGCAGCCGCCCGTCGCGCACCTCGGCGGCATCGAACTCGCCGGGGTGGCACATCAGTTCGTATCGACCGCCGCGCGCCAGACCTGACAGCGCCCGGCGCAGCTCCACCGGCCCGAGCCGGCCGCTGCCGGCAAGACCGAGCAGGCGCGGCTGCGGCGAGCCGGCACGCGTGGCGGCGGCCATCGCCCCGAGCAGCAGGTTGCGGATCAGCCCCTGCGCGCCCTGCCACTCGGGCGTCGTGCGCCGCAGCCAGCGGATGCCGTGGCGGCGCGCGAGCCGGGCCGCGACCCGGTACAGGGCCGGCAGCATATGGACGTGCTCGTGGCTGTTGATGAAGACCGGATTAAGCCCGGCATCGGCGACACGGGCGATCTGCGCATCCCACTCGGCCTCGACTTCGGCGAGCGGCCAGCGGCCGGTCAAGATCGCCGTGAGAGCTGCGAACTTGCCGGGCAGGCGACCCTCGGCGAGACGCGCGGCCAGCGCGCGGGTCAGCGGTTCACCCCAGCTCAGCGTCAGATGCACGCCGGCATCAAGCGCCGGCGTGGCGCGCAGGCGCGCGGCCGTGGTTTCGAAGCGCGGACCGTTGGCCATGACGCCGGTGGCGCCGACGCTGCCGGCGGCGTGCGCGGCGAGGATGCCGCGGCTGACGCAGTCGAAATAGCCGTAGTCGTCGGCGTTGACGACCAGCGCGATGCCGGCACTCACGCGTGGACCGTCCGTGCCGCGATCCGGGCGGCAGCGGGAACGGTGGCAGCGGGCGCGGGCAGGGCTTCGGTCATGGCGACGGCGGACCGGCAGTGGCGTGCGCAGGGGCACGACGGGCGCGCATCATGCCCGAGGCAAATGTCCCGCACAATGACCAGAAGCTGCCGAAAACAAAAGAATTTTCGGATTTCCGCTGCGAGGATTCCGGCCTCAGCCGGACTGCGTGCCGCAGACCGGACAGCCGGCGTATTTCGGCACCCGCACCTCGTGGAATTCCATGGTGCGTGCATCCATCAGCAGCAGCCGGCCGGTCAGCGGCTCGCCGGCCCCGGTCAGCACCTTGATCGCCTCGACCGCCTGCAGGCTGCCGATGATGCCGACCACCGGCGCCAGCACGCCGGACTGCGTGCAGCTCTCGGCCGGCTCCTCGGCCGAGCGGTACAGGCAGCGGTAGCACGGCGCCTCCGGCACGCGCGGATCGACGACCATCGCCTGCCCTTCCATGCGGATCGCCGCACCGGTCACCAGCGGCCGGCCGGCCACCACGCAGGCGGCGTTGATCGCCAGGCGCGTCGTCAGGTTGTCGGTGCAGTCGAGCACGACATCGGCGCGCGCCACCGCCGCGGCCAGCGCCTCGTCATCGAGCGCCTCGGCGATGGTCTCGATCGCGACCAGCGGATTCAGCGCCCGCACGCGGTCGCGGGCCGATTCGACCTTGGGCCGGCCGATGTCGGCCTCGGCGTGTGCGATCTGGCGCTGCAGGTTGCTGGTGTCGACGTGATCGAAATCCACCAGCAGCAGCCGCCCGACCCCGGCCGCGCCGAGATACATCGCCACGGGTGAGCCGAGGCCGCCGAGGCCGATCACCAGCGCGGTCGCCGCGCGCAGGCGCTCCTGACCCTCGATGTCGATCTCGGGCAGCATGATCTGGCGGCTGTAGCGCAGCAGTTCTTCGTCGTTCATCGCAGGGACTCCGGCGACCGGCCGCAGCCGGCGGGGTTCAATTCTGAAAAAAAGTTAAGAGCAGCCGGCAAGCCCGGGGCTTTACTGCCCCTGAGACACCCGGCTTCAGCACGCGCGGCCCCAGCACACACGGACGGCCGCCGGCCCGGATCGCCACCAGGGGCTATGCCATGACCGAAGGATCCCGCGAAACCGCTGCGGCTGCCGACGACCTCGCCTATCCGGCAAAACTGGCCGAGCGCGAGAAGAAACTGCTCGAACGCCGCCGCTCACGGGCCGGCGTACCGGACGATGCAGTGCGACTCGGTATGGCATTCTCCGGCGGCGGCATCCGCAGCGCGACCTTCTGCCTCGGCTTCACGCAGGCCCTCGCCCGCGCCCGCGAGTTGCGCCAGGTCGATTATCTGTCGACCGCCTCGGGCGGTGGCTACTTCGGCGGCTTCCTCGGCCGGCTGTATGCGCGCGACTACGTGGCCGGTCCCGACAAGGTCGAGGCCATGCTCGACCCGGAACTGCCGCCCTCCGCCGCCGGGGTCGGTCGCGATGATCCGGCCTTCCGTCCGAACGCCTTCCGCTGGCTGCGCGAGAACGGCCGCTACCTGGCACCGAACGGTGCCGGTGATCTGCTGCTCGCGTTCGCCGTGGCGCTGCGCAACTGGGCGGCGATGCACCTGCTGCTTGCAAGCGGCGTGCTGGCGCTGCTGCTGCTGCTGCAGGTGCCGATCCTGTGGCTGCCGGCCGATGGTGCCGTGGCTGCCGCCCTGCCCGGCAGCGAGCGCCTGCTCTGGTGGAGTCCGCTCGCGGCGCTGCTGCCCTGGGTGTTCAACTTCGTGCTGCTGCCGCTCGGCTGGGCGTACTGGCTGATCGCCGCGCGTGAAGGCCTGGACGGCAAGGCGGTACCGGCACTGATCGACTGGCGCCAGCCGGCAGTGGCCGGGCTGCTGGTACTGCTCTGCCTGTTTTCCGGTCATGCCGGGGCCGGCATCGACCTGCTGCTGGTCACGGGTCTTGCGCTGCTGCTCACCCGGCAAGCGACCCGCGCCTGCCGCAGCCCGATCCCGCGCGAGCGCGCCGACAAGGCCCGCGACCTGCTGTCGCGCCGGCTCGGCAAGGCCTTGCTCGGCTTCGGCCTGCTGCTGGCGCTGGTGCTGATCGACACGCTCGGGCGCACCTGGTATGCGCTGCTGACGCACACGGATTCGGGGCTCGGTGCCTGGTTCATCGCCATCGGCGTCGCGATCCTGGCCGTGGTCACGCGCGCCTCGGCGCTGGTCGAACTGCTGTCGAAGCTCACCGGTCACGATGCCGGCAGTGGCGCCCGCGTGTCGGTGCAGGTGCTGACGCTGATCGCAGCGCTGGTGCTCGGTACCGGTGCGCTGTCGCTGATCGATCTGGCCGCGCAGGCCTTCGTCTGGGGCTTCGAAGCGCCGGCTGGCGTGCCGGCCACGCTGGTCGGCAGCGGCGCCGGCGGCCGGCTGGCCGGCAGCGAGGCACACGTCGGCATCCTGCTGCTCGGCCTGATCGGCAGCACGGCGGTCAGCTGGGCCATCGGCAGTCGCGACAGCCTCGGCTTCCTGAACCGCACCTCGCTCGATCCGCTGTACAGCGCACGCCTGACGCGCGCCTATCTCGGGGCCTCGAATCCGCGCCGCCACGACGACAGCGCCTTCGAGGCCGTCACCGAAGTGGCACCGGGCGACGACATCGGCCTCGACGACTATCACCGCCGCGGCATTCACCGCGGCGCACCGCTGCACCTGATCAACGTCACGATCAACGAGACCGTCGACGGAAAATCCCAGATCCAGCAGCAGGACCGCCACGGCCTGACGCTGGCGCTCGGTCCGGCCGGACTGTCGGCCGGCGTGCGCCATCACGCAGTGTTCGTGCCGAAGAACGAGGACGATCGCGACGATTTTGAAGAAACCGCTCCCGGCCAGCATGACAGGCCGCAGGTTCTGGTTTTCGGTCCCAAAGTCCATGACGACGAGGACGGCGAGCGCCTGCCGGTATTCGCCTGGGAAAAACCACCGGCCGGCATTCCGCCGGTATGCGATGACGCACGCCTGTATACCGCCGAACCGCTGACGCTCGGCCACTGGCTCGGCATCTCCGGCGCGGCGTTCTCGACCGGCCGCGGTCAGGGCACGAGTTTCGGCGTCAGCCTGCTGTCGGGCTTCTTCAACGCCCGACTCGGACGCTGGTGGGATTCGGGCGTGCGGCGCCAGAACACCTGGCGCGATCTGCCCTCGCGGCTGTTCGGCGCACACGCGCTGCTGCTGCGCGAATTCCTGGCCCGCTTCCCGGGCACGGCGACCCGGCACTGGTTCGTGTCGGACGGCGGCCATTTCGAGAACCTCGCGCTGTACGAACTGATCCGCCGGCGCCTGCCGTGGATTCTGGCGATCGACGCCGGCTGCGATCGCGACTTCACGTTCGATGATCTCGGCAACTTCGTGCGCAAGGCCCGACTCGATTTCGGCGCCGAGGTACGCTTTCTCGATGCCGATCAGATCAGGGACACGGAGCTGGCACGGTACGGCATCGGTGCACTGGAATCCCTGCGCATCGATCGCAGCACTGCGGATGCTTCGGCACGGGCATGCGCGGCATTGGCCAGTATCAGATATGCCGACAAAAGCTGCGGCGTACTGTTGTACGTGAAGGCAACCCTCTACGCCGATCTGCCGGCCGACGTGCGCGAATACGCCGCCGGCCACCCGGCATTCCCGCACGAACCGACCTCGGACCAGTTCTTCGACGAGGCGCAGTGGGAAAGTTATCGTCGGCTCGGCGAGCACCTCGGCCGTGTACTGCTCAAGCTCCCGCCGGCCGGCTCACCCGTGGATTCCGCAAACACATCCCCCTCACCAGGCTTGCGGCAGCTGTTTGCTGATCTGCAGCAAACCGTCGGCCGCTGATCGATCATCACTGGCATCGGACATCCCCAGCATTGCCATCCGGACAGGATGTCTGAATTACGACCACCGCCGGATAGGCACGACCCCCCATCCACGGCAGCGTTAGCCGCGCATCCGGGCCCAGCCCCGGGAAAGCCCACCACAGAGAGGGACAAGAGCAATGAGAAGCCTCTGCCTGCCTGCCGCCGCCCTGGCCGGCCTGTTCGCCCTGCAGGTCCCCGCCTTCGCAGCCCCGCCGATGGACGAAGCCAAGGCCGCCGGCAAGAAACCGTCTGATCTGCCCGAGCTCGCGATCGACCTGTTCAAGGACATGGACAACGGCATCGCGCTGTCACCCGACGAGATCAAGGGCCGCAACACCTGGATGATCTGGACTGCCGGCAATCAGGCGTTCTGGAATCACATCGCGCAGCACAGCTTCGGCACGATCGACCTGCTGAAGATTCTCGATTCGCGCAAGCGCTCCGAGCGCTTCAATTACTACGGACTGATGAACGAACCCGGATTCAAGCAGGCAAGCAAACCCGATGCCTTCGGGCTGTGGCTCGACGTGCCGTCCGAACCGGAGGCCGCCGGCGTCGATCCGGCGATCTACGGGCGCTCCAGCGGCATCGTCGGCCTGCGCCTGTTCCCGAATCCGGAATTCACGCCCGAAGCCGCGAAACGCTGGGATGCCGAACGTTATTACGGCGACCGCAGCTATTACTACGATCCGAAGCTGATCCGCCCGTACCGGGTCGGCATGAGCTGCGCGTTCTGCCATGTGTCCTTCCATCCGCTGCATCCGCCGGCGGACCCGGCCGCACCGACCTGGAAGAACCTGTCGACCAACATCGGCGCGCAGTATTTCTGGGTCGGTCGCATCTTCGGCTATGACCTCGAAAACGACGACTTCATCAAGCATCTGCTGAACTCCGCCGAGCCCGGCGCGCTCGATACGTCCTTCATCGCCTCGGACAACATCAACAATCCGCGCACGATGAACGCGATCTACAACGTCGCGGCGCGCCTCGAAACCGGTCATGAGGAACAGCTCACCGGCGGTGCACTGGATTTCCCCGGCAACACCGCAAAGATGAAGGTGCCGCACATCCTGAAGGACGGTGCCGATTCGATCGGCGTGCTCGGCGCGCTGGCGCGCGTCTACCTGAACATCGGCGAATTTCATCAGGAATGGCTGACGCATTTCAGCCCGATGGTCGGCTTCAAGCCGCAGACGCCGATCGAGGTCAAGGTCATGCAGGCCAACTCGACCTACTGGCTCGCCGGTCAGGAGCGCGTCGGCAACCTCGCGAAGTTCTTCGTCAAGGCGGCGCTGCCGACCAGTCTCGCCGATGCCCCCGGCGGTCAGGACTTCCTGCCGAAGGATGCCGGCGTCGTCGCCCGCGGCAAGGTGGTGTTTGCCGACAACTGCGCGAGCTGCCATTCGAGCAAGCAGCCGCCGAAGGAAATGACCCGCGGCACGCCGGAATACCAGGCCTGGATGCGCACCGAGGTCGCGAAGCCGGACTTCCTGCAGAACAATTATCTGTCCAATGAAGCCCGCATTCCGGTCACGGTCGTCAGGACCAATGCCTGCGCGGCGCTCGCGACCAATGCCGTGCGCGGTCACATCTGGGACAACTTCTCGTCGGAAACCTACAAGACGCTGCCGTCGGTCGGTGACATCGACGTGATCAATCCGGTCACGCGCGAGCCGTGGAAATTCCAGGCGCCGGCCGGTGGCCCCGGCTATTACCGCGTGCCGTCGCTGGTCAGCGTCTGGGCCTCGGCGCCGTTCCTGCACAACAATGCCCTCGGCATCTACACGAATGACCCGTCCACGGCCGGACGCATGAAAGCCTTCGACGACGCTGCCGAGAAACTGCTGTGGCCGCAGAAGCGTGAGAACAGGATCTACCGCACGAGCGGCGTCACGTTCTTCAAGCTCAACGAGGTCTTCCTGCCCGATCTGCTGAAACCGCTGGCCGATGACGACGGCTATCTGCGCATCGGCCCGATTCCGGCCGGCACGCCGATCAACCTGCTCGCCAACCTCGACGTGACCGTCGACCTGAAGGATCCGAAGCACGTCGGCCGGCTGCTGAAACTGCTGACCAAGATCAAGTTCGATCTGGCGCGCATCAAGCTCGGTGGCCTGAGCGAAACCGAAAGCACGGCCCTGCTGAAGGAACTCGTGCCCGATCTGCTGAAGCTCAGCAACTGCCCGGATTTCGTCGCCGATCGCGGCCATGAATTCGGTGCCGAGCTGCCCGATGCCGACAAGCGTGCACTGATCGAATTCATGAAGCTGATGTGACCTTGCCTGCGCCCGTCCGCCGGGCGGCGGACGCGGCGCGTTCGAACGCTGATCCCGCTTCAGGAGAATCGGCCATGAGCACCCCGGAATACGATTACATCATCGTCGGCTCCGGCGCCGGCGGCGGCCCGCTTGCCGCGAATCTCGCGAAAGCCGGTCATCGCGTGCTGCTGATGGAAGCCGGCGGCGACGATGAAACCGACAATTACCGCGTGCCGGCCTTCAACGGTCAGGCCTCCGAAGACCCGCTGTATCGCTGGGATTTCTTCGTCAAGCATTATTCCGAGCGCCCGCAGCGCGACAGCAAATACGTGGCCGCCGAGGACGGCATCCTGTATCCGCGCTGCGGCACGCTCGGCGGCTGCACCGCGCACAACGCGATGATCACGGTGCTGCCGCATGACAGCGACTGGAACCACATCGCCGAAATCACCGGCGATGCGACCTGGCTGTCGGGCTACATGTACCGCTACTGGCAGCGCCTCGAAGCCTGTCGTTATGTCTCCAGACCCGCCGAGGGCGAGGACAATCCGAGCGGCCACGGTTACGACGGCTGGCTCAGCACCGAGATGGCCGATCCGGCGCTGGCGATCACCGATCCGCAGCTGACGACGGTGCTCGTCGATGCGGTGCTGGAGGTCAAGCACAACCGGATCGAGCGCATCGACCAGCTGCTCGGCCTGCGCTTCGATCCGAACGACCGGCGCGTGCAGACCAAGAGCCCCGAGGGCCTGGCCCTGACGCCGATCGCGACGCACAAGGGCCAGCGGGCCGGCGCGCGCGACGCGATCCGCTCGGCGCAGCAGTCACACCCCGAAAACCTGACCGTGCAGTTGCACAGCCTCGTGACGCGCGTGCTGCTCGACGAAGACCTGCGCGCCACCGGCGTCGAATACCTCGAAGGCGCCAGCCTGTACCGGGCCGATCCGCGTGCCGCGGCGCAAGGGCCCGAATCCGGCGCACGCCGGCAGGTGCTGGCCAGGCGCGAGGTGATTCTCTGCGGCGGCGCCTTCAACACGCCGCAGTTGCTGAAGCTCTCCGGCATCGGGCCGCGTGCCGAGCTGGAGAAGTTCGGCATTGCGGTCCGCGTGGAATTGCCCGGAGTCGGCGAGAACCTGCAGGACCGCTACGAGGTCGGCGTCGCCAGCGAGATGCGTCGCGATTTCCGCATCCTCAACGGCGCGTCCTTCCGCGCCACCGGCCCCGACGGCCAGCCCGATCCGGCCTACGTCGAATGGCAGCAGGGCAAGGGCCTGTACGTCGCCAACGGCGCGGTGATCGGCATCATCAAACGCTCGACCCCGGATCGCCCGGAGCCGGATCTCTACATCTTCGGACTGCCGAGCTTCTTCCGCGGCTATTACCCCGGCTATTCCGAGGTAATCGGCCCGGTCAAGAACCATTTCACCTGGGCGATCCTGAAGGCCCATACCAGTAACTGCGCCGGCAGCGTCACGCTGAAATCCGCGGATCCGCGCGACCGGCCCGACATCAACTTCCGCTATTTCGACGAAGGCAACGACGCCGGCCAGCAGGACATCGATGCCGTGGTCGCCGGTGTCGAATTCGTGCGCGAGATGAACAAGGGCCTGCTGAACAAGCTCGTGACCCGACGCGAGGTCGTGCCCGGCCCCGACATCGAATCGAAGGAACAGATCGCGCAGTTCATCAAGGACGAGGCCTGGGGTCATCACGCCTCGTGCACCTGCAGGATCGGCCCGTCCAGCGATCCGATGGCGGTGCTCGACAGCCGCTTCCGCGTCTACGGCACGAAGGGCCTGCGCGTCGTCGATGCCTCGGTATTCCCGAAGATTCCGGGCTTCTTCATCGTCACGCCGGTGTACATGATCAGCGAGAAGGCGAGCGACGTGATCCTGGCGGACGCAGCGGCAGACTGAAGCGCTGCGGCAATTCCGGTCCGGCAGTCCCGGGCGGACGCCGGATCAGGCCACCGAATGAATTCGCATGCCCGCGTGTCTTCAATGACTCCGGGCACGCCGAGGCGTCATCGAACCTCCGGAGGCAGCATGGTCAGCAAGGGTTTACTCGTGCGACTGGAAGCGAGACACGGCAGACAGGCCGAGATGGAAGACTTCCTGTGCTCGGCGCTGCCGGCCGTACGTCAGGAAGCGGGCACGATCGCGTGGTTCGCCCTGCGCTTCGGGCGCGGGGAGTACGGCATCCTTGATGTCTTCGCCGATGATGCCGGACGGGAAGCGCACCTCGCGGGCGTCGTGGCCCGGACCCTGATGGCGCAAGCCGAAGTCCTGCTGTCGGAGCCGCCGCGCATCCAGCGCCTGGACGTGCTCGCCGACAAGCTGCCCACGCTCCAGCCGGCCGAGCCCGACACCAAGGCCCTGCTGCTGAGCTTCCTGCCGAAGTCGGGCCATGCAGCGCAGGTCGAGCAGTTCCTGCGCGACGCGCAACCGATGGTGCAGGAAGAACCCGGCACGACGGCGTGGTTCGCTCTGCATTTCGACGATGGCCATTACGGCATTTTTGACACGTTCCCGGACAACGGTGCCCGCCTGCATCATCTGACCGGCCGCGTCCCGCGCGAACTCGCGAAGCACGCGCTGTCGCTGCTCGGCAGCCTCCCAGACCCCGAACTGCCCGGCGTGCTCGCGGAAAAACTCGGCGAATGAGCCGGCTCAACGCCGATCAAGCGGGAATGCGACCATGACTGAAACCGAATTCCTGAACCTCGTTCACCAGGGCGCCGGCCGCGGCAGTTTCGAGGAAGGCTGGGAGAGCGGCGGTGCCTGGGAAATCCACGCGCAGGTCGTCATCGCCGCGTTCCTGCGCAGCGGCTACGGCATCACCGATGCCCGCGAACTGGCGTATCCGGGCTCGCAGGAGCACTGCGATTTCGGCTTCACGCACAAGGGCCGCAAGTACGCGGTCGAGTTGAAGGTCGAGAACAAGAAGGACGGCAAGTTCGGCGGCATGTCGCTCGATCAGGCGGTGCTGACCGACGTGAACAAGCTGCACGCGTTCAATGCCGACGAACTCTGGTTCCTCGTCATCGCCCGTTCGGACAATGCCAAGCAGCGGCTGCTCGAACTCGCCATGCGCGGGGATTCGTGGATCGTCGATCAGGAGGCCGGCTTTCTCGCGGCGCTCTGCAACATCCGGACGCAGCCGCACGGACTGCCGTGGCAGCGCTATGAGAAACAGGCGCTGAAGCTGGAGCAGTCGCCGTTTTACCAGTGAGGGGCACCAGTCGCCGGCATGGTGCATGCCGGCGACCGCAATCCGCGCAGGATCGCCGGATCGTCTCCGGCTTCACGCACGCTTCCACACGACTCCCGCACGCGCCGTCCTGAGTTCGCCGCCGTGACGCCTCCTGCCGCAGCGATCCTCCCCGGCCCGCAACCCCGCCGATACGTCGCTGCACGCCCCTCATGCCGGAGCGTGGCTTGCCGGCCGCGGCCGGCCCGCCCATGCTGCGCCCCCTTCCGCACCGAGCCCCCCCGCCATGTCCGCGTCGTCCGAAACCGTCGCCAGCCCCGCGCCGGGGCTGCATCCCGAG
>JAFEGB010000333.1 GCA_018240295.1 Pseudomonadota bacterium | reverse complement strand
CTCGGCACGTTCGACAGGATCGCGTCCTGATCGAGGTAGTACTTGATCAGCTCCGGCACGAAGGCATAGACGACCTTGTCATCGGCCACGCCGGCGCCCGGGGCGTTGGCGAGCCCGACCTTGCCGGCACGCCACGAGCGCAGCAGGCCGCGCACGCCGAGCATCGAGTCGGGGATGAAGGCCTCGGGATCGAGGAACAGGTCGTCGATGCGCCGGTAGATCACGTCGACGCGCTGCGGCCCGTAGATCGTGCGCATGTAGCAGCAGTCGTCGTCATCGACGAACAGATCCGGCCCCTCGACCAGCTGCACGCCCATCTGCTGCGCGAGGTAGGCGTGTTCGAAATAGGCCGAGTTGTAGATGCCGGGGGTCAGCACGACGATGCGCGGATCCTCGCCGGGGCGCGGCGACATCGAGCTCAGCATCTCGAAGAGCTGCGCCGGGTAGTCATCGACCGGCAGGATGCGGCTGGTCTTGAACAGCTCGGGCAGCACGCGCTTGGTGATCACGCGGTTCTCGAGCATGTACGAGACGCCGGAGGGCACGCGCAGGTTGTCCTCCAGCACGTAGACGGTGCCGTCCTTGTCGCGCACGAGGTCGGAGCCGCAGATATGCGCCCAGACCCGGTGCGGCGGCGTGATGCCGACGCACTGCGGCCGGAAGTTCACCGACTGCGCGAGGATCTCGGCCGGCAGGATGCCGTCCCGGATGACCTTCTGCTCGTGATACAGGTCGTCGATGAACAGGTTCAGGGCCTGCACGCGCTGTTTCAGGCCGGCCTCGATGCGCGTCCACTCGGTCAGCGGGATGATCCTCGGCACGATGTCGAACGGCCAGGCCCGGTCGATCATGTTGCCTTCGGAATAGACCGTGAACGTGATGCCCATGACGCTGATCGCCAGTTCGGCAGCGGTGCGCCGCTCGGTCAGCTCGGCATCGGAGAGCTTGCCGAGGTGCTCGCAGAGCGTGCGCGCCGCCTGCCGCGGCGTACCGCCGGGCGCGACCAGTTCGTCATAGAAGGCCCCTGCGGGGTATTGCTGCCAGTCAAGCATGCTCATGATGGTGTGATTCCTTGTGCCGGGCGCCGTTGAATGCGGCGCCGCCTGCGACGCGCCCCCGAACTGCCTCTCCCCGGGGGGCGCAACGACTACTTCAACAGCAAGCCCCGTACCACTCGCCGGGCTCCGCTGTCCGGGATCGCGGCAGACGGTGCCGGCGGCTCAGCCCTGCCGGTCCCGCCGGACGTGCGGCAGGGGCCGGACGCTCGCAGCGCCATGATGGGGCAGGGGTTTAGACCAAAAGGCCGGTGAGGCGGCTGGTTTTGACGGATAAGCGGCTCGGACATGGCGTTGTGCATTTGATTGGTGCGTCCTGCACGGCAAATTGCACTTCATTGGTGCGTGAGGGCAAGGACTGTCGGATCACCGGCGGACTTCGCAGAGGCATTCGCCTGGCTTTGGCCCCGCCTGTCTGCCGGATGCTCCGGACCGCGTAATTGTCACGGACTGGAACGCCGGTTGCTAGTACACTTCGCGCCCGGCCGTTGCCGTGAGAGCCCAGGGAACTTCCCCCGATGACAATCCGCGTTGCACTGAACCACAAGACTTCTTATCACTTCGATCGCCCGGTATCGCTGTCGCCGCACATCGTCAGGCTGCGTCCCGCGCCGCATGCTCGCACACCGATCCCGGCGTATTCGCTGAAGATCAATCCGCAGCCGCACTTCATCAACTGGCAGCAGGACCCGTTCGGCAATTTCCAGGCCCGTCTGGTATTCCCGGAAAAAGTCAGGGAATTCGACGTCGAGGTCGATCTGGTCGCGGAAATGACCGTGATCAATCCGTTCGATTTCTTCGTCGAGGAATACGCCGACAACTTCCCGTTCGAATACACGCCCGAACTGAAGAAGGAACTGGCGCCGTACCTGGAGATTCGCGAGCGCGGTCCGCTGCTGCTCGACTGGCTGCGCGATGTCTCGCTCGATCCGGTCAACACCACGAGCTTCCTCGTGGCGCTGAACCAGCGCCTGCAGCGCGACGTCGGCTACGTGATCCGCATGGAGCCCGGCGTGCAGGCCGCCGAGGAGACCCTGGCCAAGGGGACCGGTTCGTGCCGTGACTCGGCCTGGCTGATGGTGCAGATCGCCCGGCATCTCGGTCTCGCCGCGCGCTTCGTGTCCGGCTACCTGATCCAGCTGACCGCCGACGTGAAGGCCCTCGACGGCCCGAGCGGCACCGAGGTCGACTTCACCGACCTGCACGCCTGGACCGAGATCTTCGTGCCGGGCGCCGGCTGGATCGGCCTCGATCCGACCTCCGGCCTGCTCGCCGGCGAAGGCCACATCCCGCTCGCGGCCACGCCCGACCCGACCGGCGCGGCGCCGATCACCGGCTACACCGACAAGTGCGAGGTCGAGTTCGGCTTCGCGATGAGCGTCACGCGCATCCACGAGGACCCGCGCGTCACCAAGCCCTACACCGATGAGCAGTGGACCGAGATCGAGGCCCTCGGCCACGCCGTCGATGCGCGTCTCGCCGCCGGCGACGTGCGCATGACCATGGGCGGCGAGCCGACCTTCGTGTCGATCGACGACATGGACGGCGCCGAGTGGAACACCGCCGCGATGGGCCCGACCAAGCGCAAGCTGGCCGGCACGCTGCTCAAGCGCCTGCGCCGGCAGTTCTCGCCGGGCGGCCTGCTGCACTACACGCAGGGCAAGTGGTATCCGGGCGAGTCGCTGCCGCGCTGGGCGCTGAACTGCTTCTGGCGCAACGACGGCGAGCCGATCTGGCGCGACGAGGCGCTGATCGCCGATGACACCGCGCCGGGCCGGGTCACGGCCGCAGACGCACAGCGCTTCGGCGCCGAGCTGTCGGCGCGCATCGGCGTGTCGCCGAAGTGCCTGATTCCCGGCTACGAGGATGCCTACTACTACCTCTGGTACGAACGCACGCTGCCGGTCAACATCGATCCGCTCGACTACGACCTGAAGGATGGCGAGGAGCGCCGCCGCCTGGCGCAGCTGCTGGAGCGCGACCTCGGCTCGGTGACCGGCTACGCGCTGCCGCTGCGCTGGAACTACGCGCGCGGCAGCTGGCAGAGCGGGCAGTGGCCGCTGCGCCGCGAGCACCTGTACCTGATCCCCGGCGATTCGCCGATGGGCCTGCGCCTGCCGCTGACCGCGCTGCCGTGGGTCAGCGACACCGACCTGCCGGTCGAGCAGTCGCTGTTCGAGTTCAGGAAGCCGCTGCGCGACCTGCACGGCGAGATTGCCCGCCGCTACAGCGCGCTGCTCGACGGCCGCGACGTGTCGGGTCATCACCACGAGGGCGTCAATCAGGACTGGCAGGAACAGCCCGAGCACGACGATGACGACACGATCGTGCACACCGCGCTGTGCATCGAGCCGCGCGAAGGCCATCTGTACGTGTTCATGCCGCCGCTCGGCTATCTGGAGCAGTACCTCGAACTGATCGCCGCGATCGAGCACACGGCCGCGGCCCTGAGCATCCCGGTGTTCATCGAGGGCTACGCCCCGCCGTCCGATCCGCGCCTGAAGAAGTTCGCGGTGACCCCGGACCCGGGCGTCATCGAGGTCAACATCCACCCGGCCGGCTCCTGGGACGAACTCGTCCACAACACGCACGTGCTGTACGAGGAAGCCCGCCAGTCGCGCCTCGGCACCGAGAAGTTCATGCTCGACGGCCGCCACACCGGCACCGGCGGCGGCAACCACGTCACGCTCGGCGGCGCCACCCCGGCCGATTCGCCGTTCCTGCGCCGGCCCGACCTGCTGCGCAGCCTGGTCACGTACTGGCAGCATCACCCCGGCCTGTCCTACCTGTTCTCGGGCATGTTCGTCGGCCCGACCAGTCAGGCGCCGCGCGTCGACGAGGCGCGCAACGACAGCCTGTATGAACTGGAGATCGCGTTCCGCGAGATGCCGACCGGCGAGGTGCCGCAGCCGTGGCTGGTCGACCGGCTGCTGCGCAACCTGCTGGTGGACCTCACCGGCAACACGCACCGCTCCGAGTTCTGCATCGACAAGCTGTACTCGCCGGATTCGGCGACCGGCCGCCTCGGTCTGGTCGAGTTCCGCGCCTTCGAGATGCCGCCGCACGCGCGCATGAGCCTGCTGCAGCAGCTGCTGCTGCGCTCGCTGGTCGCGCGCTTCTGGGAAGATCCATATCAGGGCCGCCTGTGCCGCTGGGGCACCAGCCTGCACGATCGCTGGATGCTGCCGCACTTCCTGGTCGAGGACCTCAAGGACGTGCTCGCCGACCTCGACCGTCACGGCCTGCGCCTTGATCCGGAATGGTTCGCGCCGTTCTCGGAGTTCCGCTTCCCGG
Source organism: Pseudomonadota bacterium (assembly GCA_018240295.1). Taxonomy (GTDB): domain Bacteria; phylum Pseudomonadota; class Gammaproteobacteria; order Competibacterales; family Competibacteraceae; genus Plasticicumulans. Next base: position 59,995 of record JAFEGB010000333.1, on the reverse strand, counting down.
TCTACGGGCGCATCGTGCAGCAGGACATCCAGCTCGAACTGCGTCAGGCCGTCGAGCCCTGGCACGTGCTCGGCGAGGAAGCCGTCATGGGCGGTACCGCGCGCTACGTCGATTCCTCGGTCGAGCGCATGCAGGTCAAGGTCGAAGGCCTCAACGGGGATCGCTACGTGCTCGCCTGCAACGGCCGGCGCGTGCCGCTCGCGGCCACCGGCCGTCAGGGCGAGTTCGTCGCCGGCGTGCGCTATCGCGCCTGGCAGCCGCCGTCCGCGCTGCATCCGACCATCCCGGTGCACGCGCCGCTGGTCTTCGACCTCGTCGATACCTGGAACCAGCGCTCGATCGGTGGCTGCACGTATCACGTCTCGCACCCGGCCGGTCGCAACTTCGTCGTGTTCCCGGTCAACGCCAATGAAGCCGAGGCGCGCCGTCTGGCCCGCTTCTGGGCCTACGGCCACACGCCGAACGCGATGCAGGCGCCGGCCGAGGAACGCAGCCTCGACCTGCCGATGACGCTCGACCTGCGCCGTCGTCCGGGCTGCTGAGGCGGCTGGACCACGACGCGCCGGCCGCGGCGGCGCACCCGGCTCCCGGAACATCGGGGGTAGGGGGCGCCGTCCGCGGTCGTGGCGCGCTACGATAGACGGCCGTTTCAGTCACCCGGTACGCGCAGGCCATGATCGAGCCGACCAGTTTCCCGCCGGCGGTCCACGACCTGCTGAGCGACTACGCGCCGGGCAGCGGCTGGGACGAGCTGCTCGATGCCGACGGCAAGGTGCGTCCGGCCTGGGAATACCTGCTCGCCCAGCTCGATGCGCTCGGCCTCGGGGAGCTTCAGGCCCGCCACGAGGAAACCCAGCGGCTGCTGCGCGAGAACGGCGTCACGTTCAACGCCCACGAGGACGGCCGCGCCGCGAGCCGCGCGTGGACGCTCGACCCGATCCCGCTGCCGATCCTCGGCGACGAATGGGCGCAGCTGGAGGCGGGGCTCGCGCAGCGCAGCCGGCTGCTGAACCGCCTCGCCGCCGATCTCTACGGCGCACGCACGGTGTTTCGCCGCGGCGTGCTGCCGCCCGAACTCGTGCATGCCCATCCGGGCTTCCTGCACGCGGCCTGGGGGGCGCTGCCGGCCGGGGCGCGCTGGCTGGTGTTCCACGCCATCGACTTCGCGCGCGACGAGCAGGGCCGCTGGCTGGTGCTCGGCGATCGCGCCCAGGCACCGTCCGGCGCCGGCTATGCGCTGGAAAACCGCATCACGCTCGCGCGGGCGCTGCCGACCGTCTACCGCGAGGCGCCGCTGAAGCGCCTCGCGAGCTTTCTCGAAACCGAACGCGTGACGCTCGCGCGTCTGGCGCCGCGCCACGTCGACAAGCCCAACGTCGTGCTGCTGACGCCCGGACCGGCGAGCCAGGGCTACTTCGAGCACGCGTATCTCGCCAACTACCTGTCGCTGTCGCTGGTGCAGGGCGAGGATCTGGTCGTGCGCGACGGCAAGGTCTCGCTGAAGACGCTCGGCGGCCTGCAGCCGATCGACGTGATCCTGCGCCGCGTCACCGACGGCTGGTGCGATCCGCTCGAACTGCGCGGCGATTCGATGCTCGGCGTGCCGGGGCTGCTGGCGGCGGTGCGCGAGGGCGGCGTGGTGCTGGCCAACGCGCTCGGCATCGGCGCGATCGAAAACCCCGGACTCGTACCCTTCCTGCCGGCGCTCTGTCGCGAGCTGCTCGGCGAGGAACTGCTGCTGCAGCCGGTCAAGAGCTACTGGTGCGGGGACGGCGAAAGCCTCGAAGCCGTGCTCGACCGGCTCGACAGCCTGGTCATCCACCAGCTCACCGAACAGACGATCACCGACGGCCTGCACCTCGATGCCGCCGCCCGCGCCACGCTGGCCGCGCGCATCCGCAGCGCGCCGCACCTGTACGTCGCCCAGGAGCACGTGCGCCCGGCGCACGCGCCGGTCTGGGACGGGCGCAAGCTGGTCGCGCAGCCGGTGATGATGCGCGGCTTCTGCGTGGCCGAGGAAGACGGCTACCGCGTGATGCCGGGCGCCCTCGGCGCCGTCAGCCCCGACGGGCGCATGGCCGTGCAGGGCGGCACGACCAAGGATGTCTGGGTGCTCGCCGAATCGGCGCAACCGCACGTGAGCCTGCTGCGCCAGGCGCACGGCCCGATCGTGGTCACGCGCGACGGCGCCGACCTGCCGAGCCGGGTGGCCGACAATCTGTTCTGGCTCGGGCGCTACGGCGAGCGCTACGACAGCCGCGCCCGGCTGCTGCGCGAGGCGCTGCTGCGCCTGCTCGAACGCGGCGAGGGCGCCGGCGAGGACGGCTGCCTCGAAGACCTGCTGATCGCGCTCGGCATCGAGCTCGGCAGCGTCGACGCCGGTCCGCGCGGGCGCTATCTGGCGCTGCGCCGGGCCTTCCTCGGCGTGTTCGACGAACAGAACGACGGCGGGCTGCGCGAGATCTTCGCCGGCATGCTGCGCAACGGCCGCGCCGTGCGCGATCACCTCGGCGACGAATCCTTCCGCGTGCTGAACCGCCTGCGCGAGAGCCTGCGCGACCTGCCGAGTCCGCCGAGCGCGAGCGCCGGGCGCAAGGCGCTGGAGGAACACCTGACGCTGCTGACGGCCTTCTTCGGCCTCTGCAACGAGACCATGCCGCACCACTACGGCTGGCGCTTCCTCGACATCGGCCGCTTCGTCGAGCGCGTGCTGAGCACGCTGACGATGCTCGAACTGGTGTTCGTGAAGACCGAGCACCCGGGCGTGCCGCTGTGGGAGGTCATGCTCGCGACCACCGACAACCTGACCGCCTACCGCCGCCGCTACCGCTCGGCGCTGCACCCGAGCGCGATCCTCGACCTGCTGCTGTTCGACGAGGACAACCCGCGCTCGGTCGGCTACCTGCTGCGCCGGCTGCGCCGCCAGATCGAGCGCCTGCCGCACCCGAAGGCCACGCCGTACCGCAGCGCCGAGGAGCGGCTGATCCTCGAAGCCCAGACCACGCTCGCGCTCGCCGACATCGCGACGCTGGCCGAGGTCACCGCCGACGGCGATCCGAAGGGCCAGCGCGCGCTCGGCAAGCTGCTGCGCCGGCTGCGCGCTCCGCTCGCCGAGCTGTCCGAGGCGCTTTCCAACAGCCACTTCAGCCATTCCGAGAAGCCGCGCCAGCTGATCGAGATGATCTGACGGCCGCGCCACGGAAGCCCAGCGATGAACTATCAGATCACGCACCGCACGACCTACCGCTACTACGGGCGCGTGTCGCTGTGCCACAACGAAGCCCGGCTGCTGCCGCGCGAGACCAGCCGCCAGTTCGTCGAGGAATCGGCGCTGGAGGTCCTGCCGGCGCCGGCACTGCGGCGCGAGCGCACCGACTTCTTCGGCAACCGCGTCGTCAACTTCTCGGTGCAGGACATCCACCAGACGCTGGAGGTCACGGCGCGCTCGCGCGTGACGGTCGCCCCGCGCCCGTCGCTGACCGACACGCCGTCGCCGGGCTGGGAGGAGGTCGTCTGCCTGGTGCGCGACCTGCCCGAGCTCGGCGCGATGGAAGCGCGCCAGTACACGCTCGAATCGCCGTTCATCCGCCCGAACGCCGCGCTCGCCGCCTATGCGCGGCCGTCGTTCACGGCCGGCCGGCCCTTGCTGGAGGCCGTGCTCGAACTGAACCGGCGCATCTTCAAGGAATTCACCTACGACCCGCAGTTCTCGACGCTGGCCACGCCGCTGTCGCAGGTGCTGGAGGAGCGCCGCGGCGTCTGTCAGGACTTCGCGCATCTGGCCATCGGCTGCCTGCGCTCGCTCGGCCTGCCGGCGCGCTACGTCAGCGGCTATCTGGAGACCCTGCCGCCGCCGGGCCAGCCGCGGCTGGTCGGGGCCGACGCCTCGCACGCCTGGCTCTCGGTGTTCATCCCCGGCCTCGGCTGGATCGATCTCGATCCGACCAATGACCTGCTGCCCGACGAACGCCACGTGACGCTCGCCTGGGGGCGCGACTACGCCGATGTCGCGCCGCTGAAGGGCGTCATGATCGGCGGCGGTTCGCACGCGCTCGAAGTGTCGGTCGACGTGATGCCGCTGCTGCCGCCGGCGGAGGCCGACGACGAGGCGGCCTGAAGTCCTGCTCTGGCGGAGCGGGTGTACCATCGGCGGTTCCAGCCGAACCGGAGCCCGCCGATGAGCGATCCCAAGACCATCCGTCTCGCCGACTACCGCGCCCCGGCCTATCTGGTGGATTCCGTCGACCTGCGCTTCGAGCTCGGGGAGACCGGCACCGACGTGCAGGCCACGCTGCAGCTGCGCCGCAACCCCGCCGCCGGGGCCGGCCCGGCCCCGCTGGTGCTCGACGGCCAGCAGCTCGAACTGCTCGCGCTCGCGCTCGACGGCGTGCCGCTGCCGGCGACGCGCTATCAGCTCGACGATGCGCAGCTGACCGTGACCGACGTGCCGGCGGCATTCCGGCTCGACCTCACGACGCGCATCCACCCCGAGACCAACACCGCGCTCGAGGGCCTGTACCGGTCCTCCGGCAACTTCTGCACGCAGTGCGAGGCCGAGGGCTTCCGCAAGATCACGTATTACCCGGATCGCCCGGATGTCATGGCGCGCTTCACGACCACGGTCGTCGCCGAGCGCGCGCGCTATCCGGTGCTGCTGTCCAACGGCAACCCGGTCGGGCGCGGCGAGCTCGACGACGGCCGCCACTGGGTGCGCTGGGTCGATCCGTATCCGAAGCCGGCCTATCTGTTCGCGCTCGTCGCCGGCGACCTCGGCTGCGTGCGCGACAGCTTCGTGACCGCCTCGGGCCGCGGCGTCGCGCTCGAGATCTACACCGAGCACGACAAGCTCGATCAGTGCGAACACGCGATGGCCTCGCTCAAGCGCGCGATGCGCTGGGACGAGGTGCGCTTCGGGCTGGAGTACGACCTCGACATCTACATGATCGTCGCGGTGTCGGACTTCAACATGGGCGCGATGGAGAACAAGGGCCTCAACGTCTTCAACACCAAGTACGTGCTGGCCCGGCCGGACACGGCCACCGACACCGACTTCATCGGTGTCGAGTCGGTGATCGGCCACGAGTACTTCCACAACTGGACCGGCAACCGCGTCACCTGCCGCGACTGGTTCCAGCTGTCGCTGAAGGAAGGCCTGACGGTGTTCCGCGATCAGGAGTTCACGGCCGACATGCACTCGGCGGCGGTCGCGCGCATCGATGACGTGCGCACGCTGCGCGCCGTGCAGTTCCCGCAGGACGCCGGACCGCTCGCGCACCCGGTGCGGCCGGAGTCCTACATCGAGATCAACAACTTCTACACGGTCACGGTCTACGAGAAGGGCGCCGAGATCGTGCGCATGTACCAGACCCTGCTCGGGCGCGAGGGCTTCCGCCGCGGCATGGACCTGTACTTCCGCCGTCACGACGGCCAGGCCGTGAGCTGCGAGGACTTCTGTGCGGCGATGGCCGATGCCAGCGGTCGCGACCTGACGCAGTTCCTGCGCTGGTACCGCCAGGCCGGCACGCCGGTGCTCACGGCGAGCGGCCGCTACGACGCCGAAGCGCGCTGCTACACGCTGCGCCTGAGCCAGCATTGCCCGCCCACGCCGGAGTCCGCGACCAAGCTGCCGTTCCACATCCCGGTCGCGATCGGCCTGCTGGCCCCGGATGGCCGGGCGCTGCCGCTGACGCTGGCCGGCGAGCCGCAGGCCGGGCCGCCGGAGCGGGTGCTGGAGCTGACCGGGGCCACGCAGGAGTTCGTGTTCACCGGGCTCGATGCCGCGCCGGTGCCCTCGCTGCTGCGCGGCTTCTCGGCCCCGGTGAAGCTCGATCACGCACCGGCCGAGGACGAACTGCTGTTCCTCGCCGCGCACGACACCGATGCCTTCAACCGCTGGGAGGCCGCGCAGCAGCTCGGCGTGCGCGCGGTGCTCGGCCTGCTCGACGAGCGCGCGGCCGGCCGGGCCTGGACGCTGCCGGCGGGGCTGTCGACGCTGTTCGGGCGCGTGCTCGCCGATGAAAGCCTCGACCCGGCGCTGGCCGAGCAGATGCTGACGCTGCCGGGCGAGGCCTACCTCGGCGAGCAGCGCACGCCGATCGACCCGGGCGGCCTGTTCGAGGCGCGTGAGTTCCTGCGCCGGGCGCTGGCCGGCGCGCATCGCGCGGCGCTCACCGCGCGCCACGACGCCCTCGCGCCCGAAGGCGGCTACCGGCTCGACGGCGCCTCGATCGGCCGGCGGGCGCTGCGTAACCGCTGCCTCGATTACCTCGCGAGCCTGGAGGACGCCGATGCCCACGCGCGGCTTGCCGCCCGCTGGCAGGCAGCCGACAACATGACCGACCAGCTCTGCGCGCTGGCGCTGATGGCCAACGGCGATCATCCGCAGCGCGAGGCCGCGCTCGCGGCGTTCTACGAGCGCTGGCAGCACGAGGCGCTGGTCGTCGACAAGTGGTTCTCGCTGCAGGCGTCCTCGCCGCGTGCCGACACGCTCGCGCGGGTGCGCGAGCTGATGTCACATCCGGCATTCACCATCCGCAATCCGAACAAGGTCCGGGCGCTGGTCGGCGCGTTCTGCAATGCCAACCCGGTGCGTTTTCACGCGCTGGACGGCAGCGGCTACGCCTTCCTGGCCGAGCAGGTGCAGGTGCTCGATGCGCTGAACCCGCAGATCGCCGCGCGCATGCTCGGCGCGCTGACGCGCTGGCGGCAGTACGATGCCGGCCGCCAGCCGCCGATGCGGGCGGCGCTGGAGCAGGTGCTGGCCCGTGCGGGCGTGTCGCCGGATGTCTACGAGATCGCGTCGAAGGCCCTGGCCGGATGAACGCGGTACGGCGCGGTGCGCACGATGCGGCGACGGCTTGCTGCGATGCAAAAACCCCGTTGACAGCCAGCGGGCGCCTCCGTAGCATGTCGCTTCATGGTGCACCGCACCAAATTAAGCGGAAACCACTCACAACCCCTTGAAGGAGCAGACGATGAGCAACCAGTACAACCCGTTCGCCGAGTTCGCCAAGTTCGACATGAGCAAGTTCGACGTGAGCAAGATGCTCGGCGAAGTCAAGGTGCCGGGCGTGGACGTCGAGGCGCTGCTCGCCAGCCAGCGCAAGAACGTCGAAGCGCTGACCACCGCGAACAAGGTCGCGCTCGAAGGCCTGCAGGCCGTCGCCAAGCGTCAGGCCGAGATCCTGGCCCAGGCCCTGGCCGAAGCGACCTCCGTCGCCAAGGAACTCGCCAGCCTGTCGTCGAACCCGCAGGAGCTGACCACCAAGCAGGCCGCCGTTGCGAAGGAAGCCTTCGAGAAGGCGCTCGCCAATGCCCGCGAGCTGGCCGAGCTGGTCAACAAGTCCAACACCGAAGCCTTCGCCGTCATCAACCAGCGCGTCAACGAGAGCCTGGAAGAGCTGAAGGCGCTGGTCGTCAAGAAGTAAGCCGCACAGGCCGGGCATCCGCACACCCGATCGCGGGTGCCGAGTCTTCAGAACCGCCCGGTCGATCGCCGGGCGGTTTTTTTCTGGCAGCCCCGACGCGCGCGATCACCCGCCGTGCTGCCGGCTTGCCGAGCCATACATCCGATTCCAGAAGGTACCCCCGATGGCCGAAGTCCTTGCCCCCGAGATCAAGCTGCCCGATCCGGTCGAAGTGTCGAAGGCGGTTTCGCAGATCGCGGAACGCAGCCAGCGCCTGGTCAGTGATTTCCTGCAGCGTCAGTCGGCGCAGAACGCGCTGGCGCTGGTCGAGAATCCGGGCATCGGCAAGGCCTTCCTGGAGATGACGCAGCGCCTGATGGCCGACCCGTTCAAGCTGATGGAAGCGCAGGTCGGGCTGTGGACCCAGTACGTGTCGCTGTGGCAGCAGGGCGCCGCCGCGATGCTCGGCCAGCGCGGTGCCGATCCGCTGGTCAGGCCGGCGCGCAGCGACAAGCGCTTCAAGCACGAGGACTGGGAACACAACGCGCTGTTCGACTTCATCAAGCAGTCCTACCTGCTGACCTCGCAGTGGGTGCAGAGCACGGTCGCCGGCGTCGAGGGCATCGACGAGCGCACCAAGAAGAAGCTGGAGTTCTACACCAAGCAGTTCGTCGACGCGCTGGCGCCGACCAACTTCGCGGCCACCAATCCCGAGGTCATCCGCACGACGCTGGAGACCGGCGGCGAGAACCTGCTCAAGGGCCTGACCAACCTGCTCGAAGACCTGGAGCGCGGCAAGGGCAGCCTCAGCATCCGCATGACCGACCTGACGGCCTTCCAGCCCGGCGTCAACATCGCGGCCACGCCCGGCAAGGTCGTGTTCCAGAACGAGCTGATGCAGCTGCTGCAGTACTCGCCGAGCACCGAGTCGGTCTACCGCAAGCCGCTGCTGATCGTGCCGCCGTGGATCAACAAGTTCTACATCCTCGACCTGCGCGAGAAGAACAGCTTCATCAAGTGGTGGGTCGATCAGGGCTTCACGGTGTTCGTGATCTCCTGGGTCAACCCCGATGCCTCGCTGTCGGAGATGAACTTCGAGGACTACGTGCGCCTCGGCACGGTGGCCGCCCTCGATGCGATCGAGCGCGAGACCGGTGAGCACGAGGTCAACGCGGCCGGCTACTGCCTCGGCGGCACGCTGCTCGCGACCACGCTCGCCTACCTGGCCGCGATCGGCGACCAGCGCATCCGCTCGGCGACCTTCTTCACGACGATGCTCGACTTCAGCCAGCCCGGCGAGCTGGAGGTGTTCATCGACGAGGAGCAGATCTCGATGCTGGAGAAGCGCATGGAGCGCGACGGCTTCCTCGACGGCAGCCAGATGGCCGGCACCTTCAGCATGCTGCGCGCCAACGACCTGATCTGGTCGTTCTTCATCAACAACTACCTGCTCGGCAAGGAGCCGTTCCCCTTCGACCTGCTGTACTGGAACTCCGATTCCACGCGCATGCCGGCGAAGATGCACAGCTTCTACCTGCGCAACATGTATCAGCGCAATCTGGTCTGCAAGCCGGGCGGCATCACCGTGCTCGGCCAGTCGCTCGATCTCGGCAAGGTCACGGTGCCGGTGTATTTCATCTCGGCGATCGAGGACCACATCGCGCCGTGGAAGTCGACCTTCATGGGCACGAAGCTGTTCGGCGGCCCGGTGAAGTTCGTGCTCGGCGGCTCCGGCCACATCGCCGGCATCGTCAACCCGCCGGCCGGCGGCAAGTACGGCTACTGGGAGAACGACACGCTGGTCGAGGATCCCGATGCCTGGCTGAAGGCCGCGCAGCAGCACCCGGGCTCGTGGTGGACGAACTGGCTCGGCTGGGTGCAGCCGAATGCCGGCGAGATGATTCCGGCGCGCATACCCGGCTACACGCTCGGTGCCCTTGAAGATGCGCCGGGCAGCTACGTGAAGGCCAAGCTCGCCTGAGCCTGCTTCTGGGCGCGTGATGCAGCGGGCGGACCGGCGACGGTTCGCCCGCTGTCATTTCCGGCGTCTGGTCCGGTGGCTGGCCATGCAGGGATTCCGGACGTGATGCCGATCCCGCGTGAATGCAGGTTTTTCTCCTCCTCTCCCCAACCCCTCTCCCACGAGGGGCGAGGGGCTGAAAAGCGAAGTGTTCCGGTGTGATCGGTATGGCTCAGATGCCGAGGATCTTCTTGGCCTTGCCGAGCGAATCGACCGCGCCGGCGTGATCCCCGGCCTTGTGCTGCTCCTCGCCCTTGGCGCGCAGTGCCCGGACCTCGGCGAGCTGCTCGGTGCCGAGCTTCGGTGACGCGGCGAGGGCGGCGTCGATCTGCTTCATGTCGACCGGACAGTGATAGGCCTGGGCCGGGGCGGCGAGGGCGGCGAGCAGGACGGCAACGGAGAAGGCGGGCAGGTGGCGCATGGCGGTACTCCGGCAGGGCGCGGCACTGGGAGAAGCCTGCGCCGGCCGCGCAGGCGCAGGCAGCGTGACGATAGGACGCGCCGGCGCCATTGCCAGCAGCGACGGCCTACAATGCGCGCCCCGTGACCGCCACGATGCTCCCGATTCCCCCGATGCTGCGCTCCGATTTCCACTTCGACCTGCCGCCCGAACTGATCGCCCAGCAGCCGCCGGCCGAGCGCGGCGACAGCCGCCTGCTGGCCCTCGACGGCACGGACGGCCGGCTGCAGGACGCCCGCTTCGACGATCTGCCGGGCTTCCTGCGTGCCGGCGACCTGCTGGTGTTCAACGACACGCGCGTGATCCCGGCGCGGCTGCACGGCATCAAGGCGGGCAGCGGCGGACGCGTCGAGGTGCTGGTCGAGCGCATCCTCGATGCGCGGCGCGTGCTCGCGCACCTGCGCGCGTCGAAATCGCCGAAGCCCGGCACGCGCCTCTGGCTGGAGCAGGCGGTCGGGGCGGTCGTGCTCGGGCGCGCCGGCGAACTCTATGAACTCGGCTTCGAGGATGCCCGGCCGGTGCCGGCGATCCTCGATGCGCACGGCCACATCCCGCTGCCGCCGTACATCGACCGGCCCGACGCGCCGGCCGACGCCGAGCGCTACCAGACCGTCTATGCGCGCGCCCCGGGCGCGGTCGCCGCACCGACCGCCGGCCTGCACTTCACGCCGGCGATGCTCGAACGCCTGGCCGCGGCCGGCATCGGGCGGGCGTTCGTGACGCTGCACGTCGGCGCCGGCACCTTCCAGCCGGTGCGCACCGAGCACATCAGCGAGCACCGCATGCACGCCGAATCCGTCGAGGTCAGCGCCGGAACCGTGGCCGCCGTCGCCGCGGCACGGGCGCGCGGTGCGCGCGTGGTCGCCGTCGGCACCACCGCCGTGCGCAGCCTCGAATCGGCGGCGGCCGGCGGGGAGCTGCGGCCGTTTGCCGGCGACACCGACATCTTCATCACGCCGGGCTACCGTTTCCGGGTGGTCGATGCGCTGGTGACCAACTTCCATCTGCCCGAATCGACGCTGCTGATGCTGGTCTCGGCGCTGGCCGGCCATGCGCAGGTGATGGCCGCGTACCGGCATGCGGTGGCGGCGCGCTACCGCTTCTTCAGCTACGGCGACGCGATGTTCGTGCGCGGCCACCGGCCAGCGGGCTGAGCCGTTACGAAGCTCTTACAGGTAACGCCTTGTCGGCGCCTGCCGGCGCCCCCATGATCGTCGCAGTCCCGCGCCCGCAGACCGGCGCGCGGGGATCGTCGAGGAGACTCCCCATGAAACGCATCCTGCTGTTTGTCCTGACCAACATCGCCGTGCTGGTGGTGCTGAGCATCACGGCGAGCGTGCTCGGCGTCGATCGCTTCCTGACGCGCCAGGGGCTGAACCTGCCGGCGCTGCTCGGCTTCGCGGCCGTGTTCGGCTTCGGCGGTTCGCTGATCTCGCTGGCGATGTCGAAATGGATCGCCAAGTCCTCGGTCGGCGCCTACGTGATCGAGGTGCCGCAGAATCCGACCGAACGCTGGCTGGTCGAGACCGTGCAGCGCCAGGCGGCGGCGGCCGGCATCGGCATGCCCGAGGTCGCGATCTACGACTCGCCCGAGATCAACGCCTTCGCGACCGGCGCGAGCCGCAACAACGCGCTGGTAGCGGTCAGCACCGGGCTGCTGTCGAACATGAGCCCCGATGAGGTCGAGGGCGTGCTCGCGCACGAGGTCAGCCACGTCGCCAACGGCGACATGGTGACGCTGGCGCTGGTGCAGGGTGTGGTCAACACCTTCGTGATCTTCCTGTCGCGCGTGGTCGGCTTCGTGGTCGACCGGGCGCTGTCCGGCAACCGCGACGACGAGGGCGGGGTCGGCATCGGTTACTTCGTGACCAGCCTGATCTGCGAGATCCTGTTCGGCTTCCTGGCCTCGATGATCGTCATGTGGTTCTCGCGCCGGCGTGAATTCCGGGCCGATGCCGGCGGTGCGCACCTCGCTGGCCGAAACCGCATGATTGCGGCGCTCGAACGCCTGCGCCAGATGCACGAGCCTTCGCACCTGCCCTCGCAGATGGCGGCCTTCGGCATCAACGGCGGCACCGTGCAGCGCCTGTTCATGACCCACCCGCCGCTGGAAGAGCGCATCGCCGCGCTGCGCGCCGCCTGAGCGTCCTCGCCCCGCGCACGCCCGGAAGCCCGCCGCCTGCGGCGGGCTTTTCGTCGGGGGCGGATAAGGGGAGCGGAAAGGCGCGCCGGGTTCAGCCGAACTGGCTGAAGTCGAACACCAGCTCCGGGGCCGGAGGCTGCACGATGTCGCCCTGGACCAGCATGGCGCCGAACTGCCAGGTGATCGCCATCTGCGCCGGGTTGTCGACGCCGGTCATGATCACCTGCGTGTGCTGCTCGGCGGCGAGCGCCGTCAGGTGATCGAGCTGCTGCTTGAAGGCGGCATCGCGCTGGGCCTGCTCCATGAGTTCGATGTCGATGCGCACGAAACCCGGCTGCGACTGGCGCAGCAGCTGCTCCGAGTACGGGCGGCCGCCGAAGCCGTCGAGCGCGATGCGGCAGCCGCGCGGTTCCACAGCCTGCTTGAGCTGGATCAGGTCGGCGAAGTAGGGCTCGACGACGGTCTCGGCGACCTCCAGCACCAGCACGCTGCCGGGCAGGTTGCGCTCGGCGAGCTGCTGCAGCAGCCAGTCGCGGTATTCGGCATCGGTGATCGAGTTCGACGACACGCGCACGAACACGGTCGGCAGGCCGGCACCGGCCGCGCCGCGCGCCGCGATCGCCGCGAGCGCCGTCGCCACCGTCCAGCGGTCGAGCTGGCGCATCAGTCCGCGCGTCTCGGCGAGCGGCAGCGCCTCGCGCAGGTCGAGCGGCTGGCCCTGTTCGTCGCTCGCGCTCAGGCAGGCATCGAAGAACTCGCCGCGGGCACCGGTGAAGCTCGCGATCGGCTGGTAGTACAGATGCACGCGCTGTTCGACCACGGCCTGACGGAAGGCGCGCAGGATGGTGTCGCGCCGCGCGATCGAGTCGCGCTCCGGGGCGACCGGCGTGTAGATCTGCACCTGACTGCCGCCGAGCTGGCGGGCCTGCTCGCAGGCCTTGTCGGCGTAGGAAATGATCTGCGTGGCGCTGGAGTTGGTGTCGCCGATCATGCAGATGCCGATGCTGGCCTTGGCGGTGATCAACATGCCGCCGGCCTGGATCGTGTGGTTCTCGATGCCCTGGCGCACGCGCTCGCCGAGTTCGGCGACGGCCCCGCGCGCCGACAGCGGCGTATGCACCGTGAAGGTTGCATCCGAGAAGCGGGCAACGATCTCCTGCGGCCCGACCTGCTGCTGGATCGCCTCGGCGACGCCGCGCAGCAGGTCGTCGACGGCTTCGAGCCCGAGGCGTTCGGCGACACCGCGGTAGTCGGTCATCAGCACGTAGAGCACGGCACCGCCGAGGCTGCCGCTGGTGGTCGCCGAGGTGTGGATGCGGTTCAGCAGCTCGGTGAAGTACTGGCGGTTGAACAGCCCGGTCAGCGTGTCGTGTTCGACGAAGTAACGCAGCTTGTCCTGCACCTCGGGCTGCTCGCCGCGCGGTTCGCGCACCAGCAGCTGCAGGCAGAATTCCTCGTTCATGCGCGCTGCCGAGGCGAGCAGCACGATGCGGATCTCGCTGCCGTCGGCGCGCACGCCGCGGCATTCGAGGCCGTCGCCGAGCGGGGCGTTCGGGTTGCGCTCGCGGGCGCGCAGGTAGCTCTTGACCGCGTCGCGGCTGTCGCGGTGGATCAGGTCGATCAGCGTGGTGTCGACCAGCGCGTCGTCGAAACCGAACAGCGCCCGGTAGCTCGGGTTGGTGTAGATGTGCGCGCCGGCGTGGATGTAGGCGATCGCATCGCGCGAGGTTTCGAGCAGCGCCTGCGCGCGGGCCTCGGCCTCGCGGTACAGGCCTTCCCAGCGCCGCGCCTGGCGGCGTTCGTTGAGCCGGCCGAGTTCGAGCCGGGCGACCAGCGGCAGCGAGTTCGAGTGATTCAGCGCCGCGATGCGGTCGGCCCCGGCGTTGAGCAACTGCACGGCGTCGATGCCGGCGGTCTCGTCGGCGACGGCGATGACCGGGATGTCCTTGAAGGCGCTGTCGATCGAGTCACGGACGTTCTCGATCGGCAGCACGCCCTCGCCGATGCGCACGATGGCGAGGTCGAAGGTCTGTTCGTCGATCAGGTGCTGCAGCGTGTCGATGCGGTCGGCCTGCCAGTGGCGCACCAGGAAACCCGCCGCCCGCAGCGGGCGCAGTACCGGCTGGGCATCGGCCTGGGGCCGGTCGACCAGCAGCAGACGGATCGTCGAATCAAGGGACACGCGCGGTTTACCTCGGGTCAGGACGCGACGGATGGCGCTCCGTGCAGGCTGGAATCAGCAGAGGGGAGTCTTGGCGGGCCGGCCGGCTTCCTCGCGTACCAGCCGGGGCACCAGATAACCGGGCAGCATCGCCCGCAGTGCGCCCATGATAGACAAGGCCTGTTGCTCGGAAACCTCAAAGTGTGTCGCACCCCCCACGCGATCGAGCAGGTGCAGGTAATACGGCAGCACGCCGGCGGCGAACAAGGCCTCGGACAGCGCGGCCAGCGTCGTCGCCGCGTCGTTGACGCCGGCGAGCAGCACCGACTGGTTCAGCAGCGTCACGCCCGCGGCGCGCAGGCGTGCGCAGGCCTGCACCAGCGCGGCATCGATCTCGCGGGCATGATTGACGTGCAGCACGAGCACGACCGGCAGGCGGCTGCGCAGCGCAGCGAGCAGGCCGGCGTCGATGCGCCCGGGGTCGACGACCGGCTGGCGGGTATGGATGCGCAGGCGTTCGAGCTGCGGCACGGCGTCGGCGGCCTGCACCAGCTCACGCAGCCGGCGGTTCGACAGCGTCAGCGGATCGCCGCCCGACAGGATCAGCTCGCGGATCGACCGGTCGGCGTGCAGGTGCGCGAAGGCCGCCTCCCAGCCGGCGGGACTGGCGCCGGTGTCGGCATAGGGGTACTCGCGCCGGAAGCAGTAGCGGCAGTGGATGGCGCAGGCACCGGTCACGAGCAGCAGCGCCCGTCCGGCATACTTGTGCAGCAGGCCCGGCGCGACGCGTGCTGCGGCATCGCCGACCGGATCGGCGCCGAAGCCCCCGGCCGTGGCGAGCTCATCGGCGAGCGGCAGGACCTGGCGCAGCAGCGGATCGGCCGGATCGCCGGGACGCATGCGCGCGACGAATCCGGCCGGTACCCGCATCGGAAACCGTTCTGCCGCGCGGCGCGCCGCCGGCAGCAGGGCCGCATCGAGGCCGAGCCGTTCGAGCAGGGTGGCGGGATCGGTGAGCAGACGGGCCCCGGACCCGTCGGTGGCAGGCGTGTCGTCGGCATGCGCGACAGCGGCTATCATCGTCGGCCTTCTCAACTCGGATACGCTCCGTTCCACGCAGGTCAGCGACGATGGCGACTTATAGTACCAACGAATTCAAGTCGGGTCTGAAGATCATGCTCGATGGCGACCCGTATGCCATCGTCGAGAACGAATTCGTCAAGCCCGGCAAGGGCCAGGCCTTCAACCGCGTGCGCGTGCGCAACCTGAAATCCGGGCGCGTGATCGAGCGCACGTTCAAGTCCGGCGACTCGGTCGAGGGCGCCGACGTGCTCGACATCGACATGCAGTACCTGTACTGCGACGGCGAGTTCTGGCACTTCATGAACCCGACCAGCTTCGAGCAGCTCGCCGCCGATGCCACGGCCGTCGGTGACAACGCCCGGTGGCTGAAGGAAAACGACCTCTGCCAGCTGACGCTGTGGAACGGCGTGCCGCTGTCGGTGCTGCCGCCGAACTTCATCATCGCCCGCATCACCGAGACCGACCCGGGCCTGAAGGGCGACACCTCCGGCGGCGGCGGCAAGCCGGCGACGCTCGAAACCGGCGCGGTCGTGCGCGTGCCGCTGTTCGTGCAGACCGACGAGGTGATCAAGGTCGACACGCGCACCGGCGAATACGTTTCGCGCGTCAAGGAATGAACCGTCCTTGCCGGCGCCGTGCCGCCCCGGAATTTCCGTCCGGGCATCGTGACGCCGTTGTCCGGCCCGGCTGACTGGCGGCCGTCGTGTGCGCCCGAAGCCCTGCGCCTGCGCGCCGGACTGCTCGCGCGGATGCGCGCCTTTTTCGAGGCGCGAGGCGTGCTCGAAGTCGACACCCCGGCGCTGTCGCGGGCGGCGGTGACCGATCCGGCGCTGGCGAGCTTCGCCGTCGACTGGCACGGCCCGGAGCCCGGGCGGCTGTGGCTGCAGACTTCGCCGGAGTACGCGATGAAGCGGCTGCTCGCCGCCGGCAGCGGCCCGATCTGGCAGCTCGCCAAGGTGTTTCGCGATGGCGAGGCCGGCCGCCGGCACAACCCCGAATTCTCGCTGCTCGAATGGTACCGGCCCGGCTTTGATCATCACGCGCTGATGGACGAGGTCATCGACCTCGTCAGCGAGCTGCTCGCCGGCAGGCGTGCGCTCGCCGAGCCCGAACGCATCCGCTATCAGGACGCTTTCCTGCAGCACGCCGGCGTTGATCCGTTCGCTGCGGACGTGCCGGCGCTGCGGGTGGCCTGCACCCGGCACGCGCTGGTACCGCCGCCCGGCATGCCGGAAGCGCAGGTCGAACCGTGGCTGGACCTGCTGCTCAGTCACGTGATCGAGCCGCGGCTCGGCTGCGGGCGGCTGAGCTTCCTGTACGACTATCCGCCGGCGCAGGCCGCGCTTGCGTGCATCCGCCGTGACGAGACGCCGGCCGTCGGCAGCCGTTTCGAGCTGTATCTGGACGGCGTCGAACTGGCCAACGGCTTCCACGAACTCGGCGATGCCGGCGAGCAGCGCGCCCGTTTCGAGGCCGACAATCGCGCCCGTGTGCGGGCCGCCCTGCCGGTGATGCCGGTCGACGAAGCGCTGCTGGCGGCGCTGGCCAGCGGTCTGCCGGCCTGCGCCGGCGTCGCGCTCGGCTTCGACCGGCTGCTGATGCTCGCGGCCAATGCCGGCGGGCTGGATGCGGTGCTGGCCTTTCCGGTCGATCGCGCCTGAGCGGGGCCGGAACCGCGGCGTGCGCTCCGGCCGGGGGAACCCCGGAGGACATGAAAAAAGCCCGGCTGCACGAGCCGGGCCGGATGCTGCTGCGCCGGGGGAGGGCGGGACGTGCGATCAGGCGGCCGAAGCGGCGCGGCGAGCGACCTTGACGATCGGCTTCGGCGCGAAGTCGGTGCTGTTGGCGGCGACCAGCTGTTCGAACTCGGCCTTGAAGCCGGCGAGCAGGTCGGCGTAGGCCTGGGCGTCGTCGAGCGCCTTCTGGCGCAGCGCGCCGGCGGCTTCGAGCTGGGCGGCCGAGAAGGCCTTCAGGCTCTCGACATCGGTCACGTCGCTGGCGGCCTGCAGGCGGCCGAGGCCGAAGCCGGCATAGGAGCGCAGCAGCCCGAACTGGAAGGCGGCGAGCTTTTCGAGGCTGGCGACGAACAGCTTGTTGGCCTGCACCACCGGCGCGATCCAGGTGGCGGAACGGGCAAGGGCTTCGTTGAACGGGTCGAGGTCGTACATGGCGGGCATCCCGGCGGAAGTGAAGGAATAAGGTGAAGGAAGTTTCTGTTGCGATGCAGCATAACAGCGTGGATGTTGCGTCGCAACAATCAAGACCCGTGCCGTTTTCGCATCACGCAAAATCACCGGACGCGCCGCCGGGTGCCGCGGCGGTTTGAAGCTCCGGCAGGCTGTGCCAAACTCGCGCGGTTTTGGCGGACCCCCGTCCACGCCGCGACACGCGTCTCGCCGTGGCTGCGGCGCAGGCATCAGCAGAACCAACGCAGAGCGGTACATGGACAAGCGAGTGGAAACCCTCCTCTCCCTGGAAATGCCGTACCGGGAGCGGATGAGGCTGCAGCGCAGCGTGTTCCGGGGCGGTGACGGGCCGCGGGTCGCCGTCGTCGCCGGCATCCATGGTGACGAACTGGAAGGGCTGTATCTGTGTCACCGGCTCGCCGCCTGGCTCGATGCGCTCGCCGAGCGCCGGCCCGGGGCGCTGCTCGGCACCATCGAACTTTATCCGGCGCTGAATCCGCTCGGTCTCGACACGCTGGCGCGCACGGTGCCGCCGTACGGCGTCGACCTGAACCGGTCCTTCCCCGGGCACGCGCGGGGCGTGCTGCCGCAGCGCATCGCCGCAGCGACGATGACGGCACTCGCCGGCTGCGCGCTGGTCGTCGACGTGCATGCCAGCAACATCTACCTGCGCGAGATTCCGCAGGTGCGCATCAACCATGTGTTCGCCGAATCCCTGCTGCCGTACGCGCGGCGCATGAATCTCGACGTGATCTGGCTGCACGGCGCCGTGACCGTGCTCGAAGCCACCATTGCCCATAGCCTCAACGAGGCCGGCGTGCCGGCGCTGGTGGTCGAGATGGGCGTAGGCATGCGCCTGACGCCGGTCTACACCGAGCAGCTGATCACCGGCCTGCTGAACGTCTGGCAGGGGCTCGGCGTGCTCGCCGCCGACCTCGAACTGGCGCCGGTCACGCACGAGCCCCGGCTCGCACACGAGGACAACGTCCACTACCTGAACGCTGCGACCTCCGGCCTGTTCGTGCCCGAGGTCGAGCACTGGAAGGCCGTGCGCGCCGGCGGGCTGCTCGGCCACATCGTCTCGCCGATGGAAGGCCGGCGGCTGGCCGAGGTCCGCTCGCCCTGCGATGGCGTGCTGTTCACGCTGCGCGAGTACCCGCTGGTCTACGAAGGCTCGCTGATGGCGCGCGTGGTTGCCGATGCGGAACCCGAAAACGGAGAAAGCGCATGAACACGCCGACGCTGCTGCGCATGACGGCGCCGCTGCGGGATGACTTCGACATCCCGTACCACGACGTCGGGCCGGTCGAGCGCACGCCGCGGCTGGCACTGGTGGCGGGGCTGCACGGCAACGAGCTGAACGGTGTGTTCGTGCTCGCGCGGCTCGCGGCCTTCCTGCGCGATGTCGAGCAGGGCAAGCGTCCGGACCTGCGGCTGCGCGAGCGCGTGCTGCTGGTGCCGGCGGTCAACGTGCTCGGCGTGAACCTGCTGTCGCGCGTCTGGCCGTTCGACAAGATCGACCTGAACCGCGTGTTTCCCGGCCTCGAAGGCGGCGAGACCACGCAGCGCATCGCCGCCGCGCTGCTGCGCCTGACGCGCGGCGCCTATTACCGCATCGACATCCACAGCTCCAACCTCGACATCGAGGAGCTGCCGCAGGTGCGCCTGTACGCGCCGAACGACGACGAACGTGCGACCGCCTGCCTGTTCGGCCTGCCGGCGGTCATCGAGCGGCCGCTGAACAAGATGTTCATGGCGACGCTGGTCCACGCCTGGCGCGCGCACGGTGGCGAGAACTTCGTGCTGCAGGCCGGGCGGGCCGGTGACCTGCAGTCGCGCCACTGCGAGACGCTGTTCCGTTCGCTGGTGGCGTTTCTGGACCGCACCGGCATCGTCGAGGGTCTGACGCTCGCCGATGACGAGGAGGACCTGCACTACTTCGGCCTGCGCCAGTCCTATGCGGTGCTCTCGGAGCAGGCCGGCTTCTTCGTCGGACGCATTGATCCCGGGCGCTGGGTGCAGGCCGGCGAGCTGCTCGGTCACCTGTACGACGGCTTTACCGGCGATCTGCTGAAGGACGTGCACACGCCGGTGGCCGGGCTGGTCTGCAGCGTGCGCCGCCAGCCGCTGCTGTTCGAGGGCGATCTGCTCTGCCGCATCCAGACGCTCGACGATTCCGGCAACGACGTCGAAGTCATGCTGCACGGCCAGGGCCAGTGAACCCGCCTGTCCCCCCCGAATCCCGAACGCCAGACGAAGCCACCATGTCCGAAATCGACACCGCCACCCGTACCGAACTCGAAGCCGCCGCCTTCCGCCGGCTGGTCGAACACCTGCGCGAGCGCAGCGACGTGCAGAACATCGACCTGATGAACCTCGCCGGCTTCTGCCGCAACTGCCTGTCGAAGTGGTATCTGGCCGCGGCGCAGGCACGCGGACTCGCTCTCGACTACGAAGGCGCCCGCGAGATCGTCTACGGCATGCCTTACGAGCAGTGGAAAACCCTGCACCAGCGCGAAGCCAGCCCCGAACAGCAGACCGCCTTCGCCGAGGCGATCCGCAAGGTGCATGACTGAAGGTGCATGACTGAAAGAGCGGGGCGGCCCGGTGCGCGTCAGTACTGGCGGTTCGCGAGTTTCAGGAACAGCGCGCTGACGCGTTCGCGTTCCCGGGGCGGAAACGCCAGATAGCGCGTGCCGCCCAGTTCCAGCGCCATCGAGCCGTCGGTCGCATCGAGCACGCCGTTCAGGCCGATCCATTCGGTCGGCTCGTCGGCGCCGCGCAGCAGCAGCGTCAGCACCAGATGGCCGGACGGCAGCAGGTTCACGTCCTGCAGTTCGGCTGATTCGGCATCCTCGGTGCCCGGGCATTGCCAGTCACAGCCTGCCAGTCCATCGACGAACACGCCGATGATCGGCCGTGGATTGAAGAATTCGACTACGTTGCGCACGGGTGTCGAGCCTGTGGTGTCGGACGGCTCGTCGAGCGTTGCGCTGGAACGGCCGTCCTGTCGGTTGTAGGTCCATCGGTGGTACGCGGCAACGGGCATGCCGCGCTCCGGAAAAGGTGCCAGTGATCATGAGTATGAGCAAGCCGGTCAGGCCGGGTGGCGGCAGGCGGGTGGGCCTGATGCTCGTCATCGTCGTGCTGGCGACAGCGCTCTGGTATGGATGGCAGGTGCCGGAG
The DNA here is from genome assembly GCA_018240295.1 of Pseudomonadota bacterium. Lineage (GTDB taxonomy): Bacteria > Pseudomonadota > Gammaproteobacteria > Competibacterales > Competibacteraceae > Plasticicumulans. The sequence continues at coordinate 39,350 of JAFEGB010000333.1, read as the reverse complement.
CTGCGCCACCGGCTCATCTACGGCTTCGAGCACTGGGTCGCGGGCCTGCAGACGCGTTTCAACATCCGTCCGCCGGGTGCCGAGCCCGAGCCCACGGCCGGCGAGGTCGAGTTGCTGAAACCCCCGGCGGCACTGCGTCCGGGCACTGCCCCGGCCGCGGCGGCGCAGGCCCCGGCCGCCCAAGGTGTCCGCGATCCGTCCATCACCGACGACGAGGCGCTGCTGTCGGGCGCGCAGCCGATGCCGACGCTGGCGGCTCCGCGCTCGCTGAAGTTCGCCGTCGGCGAGGAGGCGGTGTTCGGGCTGGAACTGCTGCCCGGCATCGCTGCGCGCGGGCAGCGCGTCATCATCGGCGGACTGCCGATGGATGCCAGCCTGAGCGCCGGTGCCCGCGACGAGATGGGGCGCTGGGTGCTGGATGCCGTCGCCCTGCCGGGGCTGAAGCTGCGCAGCGGCGCACCGGGCCATTACACCCTGCTGATCCGCACGCAGCCGCTGCAGCGCCTGCGCGTGCCCCGGCCGGTCGCCGAGGCCGCGGTCGAGGTCACGGTGCTGCCGGCGGCAGGGGCCGAGGCCCGGACCGCGGCGCCCCCGGCCGCGAAACCGCCGCAGCCCGGTCCCGGCGAACTGCTCGATCGCGGACGCCGCGCGCTGGAACTTGGTGACCTGGGCGCGGCGCGTCTGTATCTGGAAGCCGCGGCCGGGCAGAACAGCGCCGATGCCGCGCTGCTGCTCGCGGCCAGCTACGATCCGGGCCGCAGCGGCGACAACGCCGATGTCGGACTCGCCGCGGACTGGTATCTGCGGGCACGCAAGCTCGGTGCTGCCGAGGCCCAGCCCGCCATCGATGCGCTGCGCAGCTGGCTGCAGGCCCGCACCGAGCCCGGCGAGGCCGAGCGCAAGGCGCTGGCAAAGCTGTCCGAGCCGGCACCGGGCCGCTGACACGGCCCGGACAAGCGGGGCGTCCGGCGCCGTGGCGGACGCAGTTTCAGCGTTCGGACTCTTCCAGTGTGCCGCAGTCGGGTCGCCGGCCGCTCAGGCGCGCGGCATCGAAGGCCGTTGTGACCGCGGCCGCAGGCGTGTGCATCGCCTGGATGCGGCCCCGATCGATCGGATGTACCAGCAGCATCGGCGGCGGGCGTTCACCGGAGGTGCCTTCACGCACGCGATAGGCCTGCAGCTGCGCCCAGGCCAGTGACGCGGCGGCCGGATCGAAACCGGCTGCGCCCATCAGGGCCAGCGCCCGACCGTCGGCGGCGGCTTCCTCGCTGGCGGAATACGCAAAACCCGCCCCGACCTGGGACGCCCCGCCGATGGCCGCGATGGCCTCGTTCGACAGCGCGGCATCGCCTTCGAGGCTGGCGGCGACCGAGGGCGTGATGTGCGCACCGGTATGTCCGAGCAATTCATGGGCGATGCCGTGGGCGAGCACGGCGGCGAGCCGGTCCTGATTGCCGGTGACGCGCAGCAGCGCCTTGGTGACGCCGAGCCGGCGGCCGGCGAGTGCCCAGGCATCCGGCGTCTCGTCGCGCATCACCACGACCTCCCAGTCGGCCGGTGCTGCCGGGATCGCCTGGATCAGGGCATCGGCCACGCAGCGCACGTAGCGCGTGGTGTCGAGTTCGCGCAGCAGTTCGCCGCGACGCTGGATCTGCAGGCTCGCCCGCGCACCGGCCGAGGCCAGGCGTTCGGGGGGCACCTGGACGGTGTTCTGCGGGCCTTCCGGGGCCGCGGCGCAGCCGCTCAGCAGCAGCAGCAGCAGGACGACGGTGCGGGGCGTCGGTAACGGCGGGTACGGCATCGGGGAGTCTCCACGGGCGCCGGGGCGGCGGCGCGCGCGAAGATTACGCAAGCCGCAGGCGGGCCGTCACGTGCCCGTGTGCAAGCAACGGGCGGGTTCCAGGCTCAGTCGAGGGCGCGGAACGGATCATCGCGGTCGCGGCCGTCGCCGGTCGGCAGGTCGCTGTAACCGAGGTCCTCGCCGTCGACATCGTCGAAGGCGCCGGCCCAGTCATCGGGGGCCTCGATGCCTTCGAGCACCAGTTCATACCAGGCGTCGAGTTCGATCTCCTCGACCTCGCCTTCCTGAAACTGGACCTCGACGGTGCGTGCATCCTCGTCGAAGGCGACGACCTCGAAGCAGGCGTGGCTTTCGAGGTCGCGGTACCAGTTGCCGACGATCGGATCCATGTCGCTCATCGCAGTGTTCTCCGCTTGGCTACGGACCGGCCAAGCATGGCCCGCCGTGACCGGCTTGCAAGCCTGCAGGAGGCCGGAAAAGCCGCAGGCCCGGCCCCGCGACGAGCGGAACCGGGCCTGCGGGATCAGCCGGTGCGGCTTACTTGACCGCGCGGTTGTCGATCAGGTCGTCGACGACGGTCGGATCGGCCAGCGTCGAGGTGTCGCCCAGACCCTCGCACTCGTTCGCGGCGATCTTGCGCAGGATGCGGCGCATGATCTTGCCGGAGCGGGTCTTCGGCAGGCCCGGGGCCCACTGGATGACGTCCGGCGTCGCGATCGGGCCGATCTCCTTGCGCACGTGCGCAACGAGTTCCTTGCGCAGCGCGTCGGTCGGCTCGACACCGGCCATCAGCGTCACGTAGGCGTAGATGCCCTGACCCTTGAGGTCGTGCGGATAACCGACCACCGCCGCCTCGGCGACCGCCGCGTGCAGCACCAGCGCCGATTCGACCTCGGCCGTGCCCATGCGGTGGCCGGAGACGTTGATGACGTCGTCGACGCGGCCGGTGATCCAGTAGTAGCCGTCCTCGTCGCGGCGGGCGCCGTCACCGGTGAAGTACGTGCCGGGGTAGACCGACAGGTAGGACTCCACGTAACGGTTGTGGTCGCCGAAGATCGTGCGCATCTGGCCGGGCCAGGAGGCCTTGATGACCAGGTTGCCCTCGGTCGCGCCTTCGAGTTCCTTGCCCTCGGCATCGACCAGCGCCGGCTGCACGCCGAAGAACGGCCGTGTCGCCGAGCCCGGCTTCAGCGCCGTCGCGCCCGGCAGCGGGGTGATCAGGATGCCGCCGGTCTCGGTCTGCCACCAGGTGTCGACGATCGGGCAGCGGTTGTCGCCGACCACGCGGTAGTACCACTCCCAGGCCTCGGGGTTGATCGGCTCGCCGACCGAACCGAGCAGGCGCAGCGAGGCGCGGCTGGTGGCCTTGACCTGCTCCTCGCCGTCGCGCATCAGCGAGCGGATCGCGGTCGGGGCGGTGTAGAAGATGTTGACCTGGTGCTTGTCGACCACGTCCCAGAAGCGGGTCGAGGTCGGATAGGTCGGCACGCCTTCGAACATCAGCGTGGTCGCGCCGTTGGCGAGCGGACCGTAGACGATGTAGCTGTGGCCGGTGACCCAGCCCACGTCGGCCGTGCACCAGTAGATGTCGCCGTCGTGGTAGTCGAAGATGTACTTGTGCGTGATCGAGGCATACAGCAGGTAGCCGCCGGTCGTGTGCTGCACGCCCTTCGGCTTGCCGGTCGAACCCGAGGTGTACAGGATGAACAGCGGGTCTTCCGCGTCCATCTCCTCGGCCGGGCAGTCGGCCGGGGCGGCCTCGACGAGCTCGTGGTACCAGACGTCACGGCCTTCGGTCCAGGCGATCTTGCCGCCGGTACGCTTGACGACGACGACGTTCTTGACGCACTCGGCCGCCGCCGCCGCCTTGTCGGCGTTGGCCTTCAGCGGCACGGCACGGCCGCCGCGCATCGATTCGTCGGAGGTGATCACGACGGCGCAGCTGGCGTCGACGATGCGGTCCTTCAGCGCGTCGGGCGAGAAGCCGCCGAACACGATCGAGTGCACGGCACCGATGCGCGTGCAGGCGAGCATCGCGACGGCCGCCTCGGGGATCATCGGCAGGTAGATGCAGACGCGGTCGCCCTTCTGGACGCCGAGGCCCTTCAGCGCGTTCGCGAAGCGCGAGACTTCCTCGTGCAGCTGCTTGTAGGTGATCTTGCGGTCTTCGTTCGGGCTGTCGCCTTCCCAGATGATCGCGACCTGGTCACCGCGGGTTTCGAGGTGACGGTCGAGGCAGTTGTAGCTGACGTTGAGCTTGCCGCCTTCGAGCCACTTGATGCGGCCGGCCTTGAAATCGCAGTCGCTGACCTTGCTCCAGGGCTTGAACCAGGTCAGGAGTTCACCGGCCTTCTCGCCCCAGAAACCATCGGGGTCGCTGATCGAGCGCGCGTACATTTCCTGGTACTGGGCGTCGTTGATCCAGGCTTTGGCCGCCACTTCGGCGGGGACGGGATAGACCTTTTCTTCGGACATACAAGCTACTCCTCTGATCAACAGCCGGCTCCCGCGCACGGGAGCGCCCCCAAGATTCACTGACACCGTCCGCGGGGGCGGGCGATGCCGGTTTCAAGCTGCGGCAGCCTGCACGGGCAGGCCGCGCACTCGTTCACTGCAGGTGTCAGGCTGACACCGGAAAGCGCGGCGACCGGCCATGGTCGACCGCGCGACCCCTCCGCGCGGGACGGGGCGCCACAGCGGCATTCGCCGGATCGGGCTGATGGTTGGAAATGCGGCTGACCGCAGTGCAGCAAAATCGGCGGGAACAGAACATAATCCGGACGGCGTGCGGTGAATGCGAGCGTGCGATTCGCAAGTACCGTATCAAGCGCCTCATCCCCTTGGTAATGGTCCCGGGCGAGCGCCCGGAAAGCACGGCTTATTGTTTTATTGTTCGATTGCGCGTGGCGCGATCTGCATTTTTCCCTACCGCTCCCGGCAAAGTCAACGGCTGTGTCGGGTGCCGGCCCGTCAGGGCTTTTGTCTGCGACAAGGCTCTGATGAAAAAGGCGAAGTTCCTGGAATCCGCCTGCAGGGCAGGAGAGGTTGATCCTAAGTATTGTTCCTTTTTTTATAAGGGTTTATACCTATATTATTTGCGATGCGATATTATAATTTCAAACCATGAAAAATTAGCAGTTGCGATAATTCTGCAGGCGGCCATTGCAGTTGACAGGGGCCGGGCTGGAACATTGCCTGTTGGTAATGCTGCAATGCGCAATTAGGGGCCGGTGGCCAGCGTCAGCGTGCCTGCCCACGTGCGGCCGGGGCTGGCGGGCAGGGAATTGCAATCCCAGGCCCGTACTGCCCGCTCCAGGAGTTCCGTGGCTGACAGGCCCGCCGGGGGCTGCGGCTGGCCGAGAAAGGCCAGCGCCTCGTGCAGCGCCGGGCGCGGGTCGCCCCCCGGCAGGGGCGGTGCACGGGTGAGTTTGGAGAGCTTGTCACCCCGGGCATCGGTGACCAGCGGCAGATGCAGATACGCCGGCTGCGGCAGGCCCAGCTGCTGCTGCAGGAAGATCTGCCGGGGAGTGGATGTCAGCAGGTCGGCCCCGCGCACGACGTGCGTGACGCCCTGCTCGCCGTCGTCGACGACGACCGCCAGCGCGTAGGCGATCAGGCCGTCGGCACGGCGCAGCACGTGGTCGCCGACCTCGCGGCCGAGGCACTGCGCCTGCGGGCCTTGCAGCCGGTCGGTGAAACCGACCGTCATCGCGTCGTCGATGCGCAGGCGCAGGGCCCGTCCCGGCGCCTGCGCGTGTCCGGCGTTGCGGCAGAACCCCGGATAGACGAGTCCGGCAGGGCCGCTGGCTGCGCCGGAGGCTGCGAGGCGGGCGCGGCTGCAGGTGCGGGCATACAGCCGGCCGGCCGCCTGCAGTTGCGCCAGCGCGGCCTCGTACACGGCCGTGCGCCGGCTCTGGCGCAGCACCTCGCCGTCCCAGTGCAGGCCGTGGCGCTCGAGATCGGCGAGGATCAGCGCTTCGGCCCCGGCCACCGTGCGCGGGCCGTCGACATCCTCGATGCGCAGCAGCCAGCGTCCGCCGGCGGCGCGGGCGTCGAGCCAGCTCGCGAGCGCCGTGACCAGCGAGCCGAAGTGCAGCGGCCCGCTGGGCGAGGGGGCGAAACGGCCGGTGTAAGGCGACATCGTGTGTTGTGTCATTTCGTAAAGGATTGCGCTGGCGGATCATGCCGGATGCCGGCCGGAGGATGCCCAGGCACTCCGGCCGTGCCATCCCCTTGATCCCAGCTGCTGCGTTTTTGCGGAGCCAGCCCCATGACCATCCAGTCACTGCCCCTGCTGCATGTGATCGAACCGATCCCGGCCAGCGATTCGGCGCTTGCGGCCCTGAACCTGATGCTCGATCTGGCCATCAACCACCTGCCGGTGGTCGATGCGCACGGGCATTACCTCGGCATGCTGACGCTGACCGACCTGCTGCACGAGATCCTGCCGGCCGGCTTGCGGCTCGGTCATGGCATCGGCCAGCCCGACGTGAGCTTTCTCGGCGATGCCGCCTCGCTGCTGTCGACGCACCTCGGCCAGCTCTCGGCAAGGACCGCCGGGGACGTCGCCGATCCGCACGTGGTGCCGCTCGAAACCGACTGCCCGCTGGTCGAGGCGGCGCGCCGGCTGGCCGAGGCGCGCAATCCGCTGCCGGTCGTCGACGCCGATCGCCACATCGTCGGCGTGCTCAGCGTGCGGCTGCTGCTGACCCATCTGCTCGGCCGGGGAGTGCAGAACGATGCACGGTGAACCGGCTTCCGTCTCCCACGTGATCTTCGGGCTGCCGCCGCTGCTGGTGTCGCTCGCGATCTTCGTCGCCACCTACGCGATCGTCATTTCCGAAAAGCTCAACCGCGCCGTGATCGCCGCGCTCGGGGCCGGGCTGATGATCCTCTCCGGCGTGCTGACGCAGCTCGAAGCCGTGCACGGCATCGATTTCAACACCATCGGCCTGCTGACGGCGATGATGGTCATCGTCGCGATCACGCAGAAGACCGGCGTGTTCCAGTACGTCGCGATCGTCGCCGCCAAGCGCGTGAAGGCCGATCCCTGGGGACTGCTGGTGATGATGGCGGTGGTCACGGCGGTGTTCTCGGCCTTCCTCGACAACGTCACGACCGTGCTGCTGGTGACGCCGGTGATCCTGCTGATCACCGAGGCGCTCGGTGTGCCGCCGTATCCGTATCTGTTCACGGTGATCTTCGCGTCGAACATCGGCGGCACCGCGACGCTGATCGGTGACCCGCCGAACATCATGATCGGCTCGGCCGCCAACCTGAGCTTCAACACCTTCCTGCTGCACCTGACGCCGGTGGTGCTCGTCGTGTTCGCGGCGACGCTGCTGCCGATCTGGCTGGTCTGGGGCCGCACGCTGCGGGCGACGCCGGAGGCGCGCGCCCAGGTCATGGCCTTCGACGAGAAATCGGCGATCACGGATCCGCGGCTGCTGAAGCAGGCGCTGGCGGTGATCGGGGCGGTGATCTTCGGCTTCATGATCGCGCATCCGCTGCATCTGGAGCCGGCGACGATCGCCGGTTTCGGGGCTGCGCTGCTGCTGACGCTGCAGGTCGTGCGCCACGATGCCGAGCACCAGACCGAGGAGGTCGCGCACGCGCTGCGCGAGATCGAGTGGGTGACGATCTTCTTCTTCGTCGGCCTGTTCGTCGTCGTCACCGGCATCGAGAAGGCCGGCGCGCTGAAGCTGATGGCCGACTGGATCGTTGCGGCCACGCAGGGGGACTACAAGGCCACGGCGATGGCGATCCTGTGGGTGTCGGCCGTGCTGTCGGCAGTGGTCGACAACATTCCGTTCGTCGCGACGATGATCCCGGTGATCCAGAACATGGCGCCGACCTTCGGGGCCGACAACCTGCTGCCGCTGTGGTGGGCGCTGTCGCTCGGGGCCTGTCTCGGCGGCAATGGCACGCTGGTCGGAGCCAGCGCCAATCTGGTGGTCGCCGGCTTCGCCGAGCGTGCCGGCCAGCCGATCCGCTTCAAGACCTTCCTGCTGATGGCGTTTCCGCTGATGCTGATGAGCATCGCGATCAGCACGGTCTATCTGTACCTGCGCTATCTCTGAACCCGCATCCGCCCGGCACGGCTGACGGTCGTGCCGGGCGGGCGGGGCGATCGGGGGGCGGTCAGGAAATCAGTCGTCGTCGCGCATCACCAGTTCGGGCCGGTCGCCGTAACGCTGGTAGAAGGCCTTCAGCGCGAACGGTGGCAGCAGCGTCGACAGCGCGACGACGATCAGCAGCACCGCGTACAGCTCCTGACTCAGGATCGCCGCCCCGAGTCCGAGCTTCGCGAAGATCAGCCCGACCTCGCCGCGCGGCACCATGCTCAGGCCGATCGCGGCACGGCGCAGCGTCGGTTCGGCGATGAACCAGCCGCTCGCCACCTTGCCGGCGACTGCCAGCACGACCAGCACGCCGGCCATCAGCCAGACGCGCGCCGAGGACCAGTCGACGGCCGACAGGTCCAGCGACACGCCAACCATCACGAAGAAGATCGGCGTGTAGGTGTGCAGCAGCGGCCGGAACTGCTTTTCGAGCCGGTGCGTGAGCTCCGGACGCGACGCGAACGCGCGCTCCAGCGTGCGCCGGAACGGCAGGCGCAGGCGCTGCGTGATCGACATCCGGAAGTGCTGGCTCAGCGCGATGCCGGCCGCGAAGCCGCCCATGATCGCCGGAGCGCCGACCGCGTGGGCGAGCCACGAGAACAGCATGATCAGGCTGATGACCAGCGTGATCAGCAGGCCCTCGGATTCGAGCTTGCGGTCGGTGTGATCGATCGCCCAGGCGATGATCTTGCCGGCGATCGGCGCGAGCACCATGAACACGACGATGAACAGCGCGATGCTGGCGGTGCTCGCCAGCGACACGCCCTTCGGCGACGAGAAGTCGTACAGGAAGGCGAGGATGATGACGCCGAGGATGTCGTCGATGACCGCTGCGCCGATGACGATCTGCGCCTCGTCGCTGCGCCGGCGCATCAGGTCGTCGAGCACGCGCACGGTGATGCCGATGCTGGTGGCGGTCAGCGTGCCGCCGATGAACAGCGCGGCCAGGATCGAGGTGTCGAACAGCAGCCAGCCCGCGGCAAATCCGAGCACGAGCGGCAGGAAGGCACCGACGGCGGCGACGACGAAGGGCTTGCGGCCGGCTTCGGCGAGCCGGAACAGGTTGGTGTCGAGGCCGACCTCGAACAGCAGCAGGATGATGCCGACCTCGGCGAGCGTCATCAGCGTCTCGGTCGGCTGCACCCAGCCGAGCACCGAGGGGCCGAGCACCAGGCCGGCGAGCAGTTCGCCGATCACGGATGGGGCGCCGAGGCGGCTGGCCAGCTCGCCGAAGAGGCGGGCGGTCAGCAGCAGCACCGCCAGCATCAGGAAGAATTCGTGGATTGCCATTGCTTCTCCGGGCCTCGTTGCAGGGGGCGGTGCGCTGCCGCCCGTAGGGGGGTTGGGCAGTGTCGCGGCTCGAATCCGGCTTGGCAATTCTTACGCGTAAGAAGAAACGGATACCGTGTTGATTGTCTCGCTATCGTCGCGCAATCGCGCCATGAAAAACGGGGTGCGGCCGCGCTGGCGACCGCACCCCGTCCGTTCAGGCTGTTCAGGCGGATTCAGCAGTGAATCCGCAGATCAGGCGGCTTCGCCGGCCAGGAACATCCAGGTCTCGACAACGGTGTCCGGGTTCAGCGACACGCTCTCGATGCCTTCCTCCATCAGCCACTTGGCCAGATCCGGGTGATCCGACGGGCCCTGGCCGCAGATGCCGATGTACTTGCCGTTGCGCCGGCAGGCCTGGATCGCCATCGACAGCAGCTTCTTGACCGCCGGATTGCGCTCGTCGAACAGGTGCGCGATCAGGCCGGAGTCGCGATCGAGTCCGAGCGACAGCTGGGTCAGGTCGTTCGAGCCGATCGAGAAGCCGTCGAAGTATTCGAGGAACTCATCGGCGAGCAGCGCGTTCGACGGCAGCTCGCACATCATGATCAGCTTCAGGCCGTCCCGGCCGCGTTCCAGGCCGTTGGCGGCGAGGATCTCGACCACCTGACGCGCTTCCTCCAGCGTGCGCACGAACGGGATCATGACCTGGACGTTGTCCAGGCCCATGTCGTTGCGCACCTTCTTCATCGCCCGGCATTCGAGCTCGAAGCAGTCACGGAAGCTCTCCGAGACGTACCGCGAGGCGCCGCGGTAGCCGATCATCGGGTTTTCCTCGTGCGGCTCGTACAGCGGGCCGCCGATCAGGTTCGCGTACTCGTTGGACTTGAAGTCCGACATGCGCACGATGACCGGCTTCGGCGCGAAGGCCGCGGCCAGCGTCGCGATGCCTTCGGCGAGCTTGTCGACGTAGAAGTCGACCGGCGAGGCGTAGCCGGCGATCTGCGAGTCGACGCGGACCTTGATGTCGGAGGGCAGCGCGTCGTAGTTCAGCAGCGCCTTCGGGTGCACGCCGATCATGCGGTTGATGATGAACTCCAGCCGCGCCAGACCGACGCCGGCGTTCGGCAGCCGCGAGAAGTCGAAGGCGCGGTCGGGGTTGCCGACGTTCATCATGATCTTGAACGCGAGCTGCGGCATCGCGTCGAGGCTGACCTCGCGGATGTCGAAGTCGATCAGGCCGCGGTAGATGTAGCCGGTGTCGCCCTCGGCGCAGGAGACCGTCACCGGTTCGCCGTCGCGCACGCGCTCGGTGGCATCGCCGCAGCCGACCACCGCCGGGATGCCGAGCTCGCGGGCGATGATCGCCGCGTGGCAGGTGCGGCCGCCGCGGTTGGTGACGATGGCGGAGGCGCGCTTCATGATCGGTTCCCAGTCCGGGTCGGTCATGTCGGTCACGAGCACGTCGCCGGCCTGGACCTTGGCCATCTCCTTGATGTCGCTGATCACGCGCACGACGCCCGAGCCGATGCGCTGGCCGATCGAGCGGCCGGTGGCGATGACCTCGCCGCGGCGCGACAGCTGGTAGCGCTGCATGACCTGCGAGTCGGCGCGGCTCTTCACGGTCTCCGGGCGGGCCTGCAGGATGTAGAGCTGGCCGTCGGTGCCGTCCTTGCCCCATTCGATGTCCATCGGCCGGCCGTAGTGGCGCTCGATGATCAGCGCCTGACGGGCGAGTGCCTCGACCTCGGCATCGGCAAGCGCGAAGCGGCGGCGCTCGGCGAGTTCGACATCGACGGTCTTGACGCTGCGTCCGACCGTCTGCTCGGCGCTGTTGTAGACCATCTTGATGGCCTTGCCGCCGAGGTTGCGGCGCAGCACGGCCGGGCGGCCGGCGGCGAGCGTCGGCTTGTGCACGTAGAACTCGTCGGGGTTCACGGCGCCCTGCACGACGGTCTCGCCGAGGCCGTAGGAGGCGGTGATGAACACCGCGTCGTCGAAGCCGGATTCGGTGTCGAGCGTGAACATGACGCCGGCGGCACCGAGGTCGGAGCGGCACATCTTCTGGATGCCGGCCGACAGCGCGACCTCGCCGTGCTCGAAGCCGTGGTGCACGCGGTAGGCGATGGCGCGGTCGTTATATAAGGAGGCGAACACGTGCTTGATCGCAGCCATGACCTGATCGAGGCCGCGCACGTTCAGGAAGGTTTCCTGCTGGCCCGCGAACGAGGCATCGGGCAGATCCTCGGCGGTCGCCGAGGAGCGCACCGCGACCGACAGCTCGGCACCGTAGCGCGATGTCATGTCGCGGTACGCGGTTTCGATCGCGTCGAGCAGCGCCGGCTGGAACGGCGCATCGATGACCCACTGGCGCACGCGCGCACCGGTCTCGGCCAGCGCGTTCACATCCTCGATGTCGAGCTTCGCCAGTTCGGCGTTGATGCGGTCGATGATGCCGTTGACGGTCAGGAACTCGCGGAAGGCCTCGGCCGTGGTCGCGAACCCGCCCGGTACCTGGACGCCGGCAGCAGACAGATGGCTGATCATCTCGCCGAGCGACGCGTTCTTGCCGCCGACGCGGTCCACGTCGCCCATGCCGAGGGCTTCAAACCAAACGACGTACTCTGCCAATGTAGTTTCCTCTTCGGAACGCATTTAGAAGCCTGGGAAAGCCGGCTGCGCAGGTACCGGGACCGCCGTGCCGATGCGTACGGCGCTGTCCTGGTGACCCGGCACGAAAGCCCGGGCCGCGCGAGGCGCGCGATTATAATGTCGCCCCCACAGGGACGGAACGGATTTCGGCATCCATCTCGGGGATGCCGGCGCGGCTGTATCCAGTCCTCACAAAAGCACGGCGGGACCACGCGTTGGTGAATCTGATCTTTCCGGTCCGGGCCCACGCCGGCCTCGATCCGCGTCCCGGCAGCTTCTCGGGCCTGATGGACCTCTACGAGCGCAACTACATGCTGCTGCGCCGGCTGCTGCCGGCCATGCTGCCGGCAGATGCGAGACAGGTCTCGCAGGCAGCCGGGGCGCTCGACCTGCACCTGCACGTCAGCGAGCGCTTCCGCTACACCAGCGAGCTGTCCCTGACCTACCGCTTCGAGCACGGCGACGGCCAGGTGCTGCTGGAGCCGGACCTGCACGTGCGCATCTATCACGATGCGCGGCTCGCCGAGGTCATGGTCGCGCGGCTGCGCCACGCACCGCCGTACCGGCTCGGGGCCGCCGAGGAGGCGAGCGAGCTGTACGCGCGCTGCCGGGCCAACCGTTTCCTGTACAAATGGCTGTGTTACTGCACGCGCCAGGGGCACGGTTTCGCATCCGCCAGCGGTGCGTCGCACAATAGTTGATCGAATCGCTTGGGTATCGTAGCATCGAAACCAGACTGCGCCGAAGGTCACCCGGGCCGGCGGTGCGCAAGACGGCTGCGGAGGTACTCATGAAGCTTTCGACGAAAGGGCGCTACGCGGTGACGGCGATGATGGATCTGGCGATCCATGATTCACACGGACCGGTGACGCTGGCGGACATCTCGCAGTGCCAGGGTATCTCGCTGTCCTATCTGGAGCAGCTGTTCGCGCGTCTGCGTCGCTCGGGACTGGTCGAGGGCGTGCGCGGACCCGGTGGTGGTTACCGGCTGGCGCGGCGTGCCGATGCGATCAGCGTTGCCGACATCATCGCCGCCGTCGACGAGCGCGTGGATGTGACCCGCTGCCAGGGGCGCGGCGACTGCGACAACGGCCGCCAGTGCCTGACGCACGATCTCTGGAACGACCTGAGCGAGCGCATCGCGACCTTCCTGACCGGCATCACGCTCGCCGATTTCGTCGACCGCCCGGCGGTGCGCGAGATGGCCGAGCGCAACGCGCTGCGCCAGACGCAGGGCCACGGCCACGGTCAGGCTCAGGCCCGGCGCCAGCTGACGGTGCGGGAGCGCCGCATCAGCGCCTGAAGCCGCAAGTCCTGCCTCCGCGTTCACGACGCCCCCGTCTGCGACGGGGGCGTCGTGCTGTCCGGGCATAAAAAAAGCGGGGACCGAAGTCCCCGCTCAAGATAAACCTGCCTCAGGAGATCAAACGAGCTTGTCGCCCGGAGCCGCCCGCGAGAACGGCTCCGCCGTGAAGCTCAAGGTCACACACCGCCATTCCTCAATGCGACCTTGAGGCGTATTGAACGCCCGGGCTCGCGCAGGCGCGTTGATCTGCATCAAGCCGGCGTGTGACGGCAGCGCGGGCTCAGCCCGCCGGGCGGTTGTCGACCATGAAGGTCGCCTTGCCCTCGACGACCACCTTGCCGTGCACCGTGCAGACGGTGTCGGCGTGCACGCGGCGCTTGGCGGCGTTGATCTCGGTGACGGTGACGGTCGCGGTGACCGTGTCGCCGATGCGCACCGGCGCCTTGAACTTCAGCGACTGCTCGATGTAGATCGCGCCCGGTCCGGGCAGCCGCGTGCCGGCGACCGTCGAGATCAGCCCGCCGCAGAAGATGCCGTGCACGATGCGACCCTTGAACATCGTCGTTTCGGCAAATTCCTGGTTGATGTGCACCGGGTTGTCGTCGCCGGTGATGCCGGCGAACAGGATCACGTCGGCTTCGGTGACGGTCTTCGCGTAGGACGCGCTCTGGCCGACGCTCAGGTCTTCGATGTAGTAGCCGTGCAGATCGGACATGGTCAAGCAGCCTCGGGGGTGGGGAGGGAGAGGGCAGGACAGGGTAAGAAAACCCGGGCCCGGCGCATAGACTGTGCCGGCTCGCCCCGGACGATCCCGGCATCTTGCGACGGCACTGGGTAATCGGTAAAGTCGTACTAGGGTTTTCCCTTAGTGCTCATTCCGATAATACCGGTATCCAGCGTCGCCGATCGCGGCCGGGCCGGACGGGAAGCCGCATATATCCCACCGAGGTACCGCATCGATGAAAGTCCTGGTCGCCGTCAAACGGGTGGTCGATTACAACGTCAAGGTGCGTCCGAAAGCGGACGGCACCGGCGTCGAGACTGCCAACGTCAAGATGTCGATGAATCCCTTCGACGAGATCGCCGTCGAGGAAGCCGTGCGCCTGCAGGAGGCCGGCAAGGCCAGCGAGGTCGTCGTCGTCTCGCTCGGCGTTTCCGCCTGTCAGGACACGCTGCGCACCGCCCTGGCCATGGGCGCCGATCGCGCGATCCTGGTCGAGACCGATGCCGAACTGCAGCCGCTCGCGGTCGCGAAGCTGCTGAAGGCCGTGGTCGACAAGGAACAGCCCGGCCTCGTGATCCTCGGCAAGCAGGCGATCGACGATGACTGCAACCAGACCGGCCAGATGCTCGCCGCGCTGCTCGGCTGCGGCCAGGGCACGTTCGCGTCGAAGGTCGAGCCTGGCGACGGCCTCGTCACCGTCACCCGCGAGGTCGATGGCGGTGCCGAGACCGTCGAGCTGAAGCTGCCGGCCGTCATCACCAGCGACCTGCGCCTGAACGAGCCGCGCTACGTCAAGCTGCCGAACATCATGAAGGCCAAGAAGAAGCCGCTCGAAGTGCTGAAGCCCGAGGCGTTCGGCGTCGACGTGACGCCGCGGCTGAAGACGCTGAAGGTCGCCGAGCCGCCCAAGCGCGCCGGTGGCGTCAAGGTGGCCTCGGTTGCCGAACTGGTCGACAAGCTCAAGAACGTCGCGCAGGTGCTCTGATCATGGCCGTCCTCGTCATTGCCGAACACGATAACGCGGTGCTGAAGGCCGCGACGCTGAACACCGTCACCGCCGCCGCCGGGCTCGGCGAGGTGCACGTGCTGGTCGCCGGCCAGGGCTGCGGCGCGGTCGCCGAGGCCGCTGCCCAAGTCGCCGGTGTCAGCAAGGTGCTGCTCGCCGACGACGCCGCGCTCGCGCATGCGCTGGCCGAGAACCTCGCGCCGCTGGTCACCGGCCTCGCCGGCGGCTACAGCCACGTGCTGGCGCCGGCCACCGCCGCCGGCAAGAACGTCGCACCGCGCATCGCCGCGCTGCTCGACGTGGCGCCGGTCTCCGACATCATCGAGATCGTCTCGCCCGATACCTTCGTGCGCCCGATCTACGCCGGCAACGTGCTCGCCACCGTGCAGTCGGCCGACCCGGTCAAGGTCGTCACCGTGCGCGGCACGGCCTTCGCGGCTGCGGCAGCGAGCGGCGGCAGCGCGCCGATCGAGCGCATCAGCGGCGCCGCGGACAGCGGGGTCGCGCGCTTCGTCGGCCAGGAGATCATGAAGTCCGAGCGTCCCGAGCTCACCAGCGCCCGCGTCGTCGTCTCCGGCGGCCGCGGTCTCGGTTCGGGCGAGAACTTCGCGATCCTCGAAGCCCTGGCCGACAAGCTCGGCGCCGCGGTCGGTGCCTCGCGCGCCGCCGTCGATGCCGGCTTCGTGCCGAACGACTATCAGGTCGGCCAGACCGGCAAGATCGTCGCGCCGCAGCTGTACATCGCCGTCGGCATCTCCGGCGCGATCCAGCACCTCGCCGGCATGAAGGACAGCAAGGTCATCGTCGCGATCAACAAGGACGAGGAGGCGCCGATTTTCCAGGTGGCCGACTACGGCCTGGTCGGCGACCTGTTCCAGCTCGTTCCGGAACTGACGCAGAGCCTCTGATCACCGGCATATCCCGGATCACCCGGCAGTACCCCGGCAGGAGCCGCACCGCCCGTCCGTTGCGGCGCGGCCCCTGCCGGCATTCGACAAGACAGGAGTGAGGAGTCATGAGCAGCTATACCGCCCCCGTCCGCGACATGCGCTTCGTCATCGGTGAACTCGTCGACCTCGACGCCATCGCCGCCCTGCCGGGCTGCGAGGACGTCGGTCCCGACCTCGTCGAGGCGGTGCTGGAGGAGGCGGGCAAGCTCGCCGGCAACGTCCTCGATCCGCTGAACCAGCAGGCCGACCGCAACGGCGCGCGCTGGACCGAGGCCGGCGTCGTCGCCGCCCCCGGTTTCGCCGAGGCCTACCAGCAGTTCATCGAAGGTGGCTGGAACGGTCTGGCCTGCCCGACCGAATACGATGGCCAGGGCCTGCCGGAACTGCTCGGCACCGCCACGCACGAGATGTGGAACGCCGCGAACATGGCCTTCGCGCTGTGCCCGATGCTGACGCTCGGCGCAATCGAGGCCATCCAGCACTACGCGACCGACGAGCTGAAGGCCGCGTACCTCGCGAACATGGTCGCCGGCACCTGGACCGGCACGATGAACCTGACCGAACCGCAGGCCGGCTCGGATCTGGCCGCGGTGCGCAGCAAGGCCGTGCCCGAAGGGGATCACTACCGCATCAGCGGCCAGAAGATCTTCATCACCTGGGGCGATCACGACATGACCGACAACGTCGTGCATCTCGTGCTCGCGCGCCTGCCCGACGCCCCGGCCGGCGTGCGCGGCATCTCGCTGTTCCTGGTGCCGAAGTTCCTGCTGAACGCCGACGGCACGCCGGGCGAGCGCAACACCGTGCAGTGCGTGTCGATCGAGCACAAGCTCGGCATCCACGGCAGCCCGACCTGCGTGCTCGCCTTCGAGGAAGCGATCGGCTATCTGGTCGGCACCGCCAACAAGGGCCTCGCGCACATGTTCACGATGATGAACGAGGCGCGCCTGAAGGTCGGCCTGCAGGGGCTCGCGCAGGCCGATCGGGCCTACCAGCAGGCGCGCTGGTACGCGAATGACCGCATCCAGGGCCGCACCGTCGTCGATCAGGGCGATGCCAGGTCGCCGATCATCAACCACCCGGACGTGCGCCGGATGCTGATGACGATGAGGGCGCAGGCCGAGGCCATGCGCGCGGTCGCCTACACCACCGCCGCGCAGGTCGACATCGCCCGCCGCCATCCCGACGAGGCCGTGCGCAAGGCCGCGCAGGCGCGCGTCGACCTGATGATCCCGATCGTCAAGGGCTGGTCTACCGAGACCGGTCAGGACGTGACCTCGATCGGCATCCAGGTGCACGGCGGCATGGGCTACGTCGAGGAGACCGGTGCGGCGCAGTACTTCCGCGATGCGCGCATCACGACGATCTACGAGGGCACGACCGCGATCCAGGCCAACGACTTCGTCGGGCGCAAGCTGGCGCTGGATCGCGGCGCGGCGATGCAGGCGCTGCTCGCCGACATGCGCGCGACGCTCGCCGGTCTCGATGCCGCTGATGGCGAGGACCTGGCCGTGATCCGTACCCGGCTCGCTCCGGCCGTCGATGCGCTCGAAGAGGCTGCGGACTGGGTGGTCGCAAATTACGAGGCCTGCCAGGCCGACGTGCTCGGGGCCGCCTTCAACCTGCTGATGATGGCCGGCTGCGTCTGCGGCGGCTGGCAGATGGCGCGGGCCGCGCTGGCGGCGAGTGCGCAGCTCGCGGCCGGCGGGGATCCGAAGTTCTACGGCGCCAAGCTCGTGACCGCGCGCTTCTACGCCGAACAGCTGCTGCCGCGCGCCGGCGCGCTGCTGACCGTCGCCAAGGCAGGTGCGGCATCGATGATGGCGCTCGACCCGGAGCAGTTCTGATCCGGTCCGGTTTCCTTTCGTAGTGAACCCTCGGTCGACAGGGCTCGGGGGCGACCTTCGGGTCGCCCCCGTTTTTTTTGGGGGCGGCTTGTCCGGCCTGCCTGGCGGCGGCCCGGTCAGGACAGGCCGCGCTCGTTGACCTCGACGGTCACGTGCACGATCTGCGGGAAGCCGGCGAGCCGGGCCTTGTAGGTCGCCGGGGCCAGGCGCAGCGCATCGCTGACGGCGACGATGCAGGCGTACTGGCGGCGGCCGATGCGCCAGAGGTGCAGGTCCTCGACGCGGGTGCCGCTGTCATCCTCGAGGGCTGCGCGCACGCGCCCGACCAGCGGGTCGTCCATCTCGCGATCAAGCAGCACGCGGCCGGTCTCGATCAGCAGTCCGCGTGCCCAGACGCCGATGATCAGGCTGCCGGCCAGCCCGGTCATCGGATCCAGCCAGTTCCAGCCGAACCACTCGCCGCCGGCCAGCGCCAGGATCGCCGCGACCGAGGTCAGCGCATCGGCGAGCACGTGCAGGTAGGCGGCGCGGTGGTTGAGATCATGGCCGTGCGCATGGGGCTGCCCGGCCTCGGGGCAGCCGGCAGCGTCGTGCCCGTGCCCGTGCCCGTGCCCGTGCGCATGGGCGGCCTCGTGCGCGTGCGTCCCGTGCTCATGGCCGTCGTCGTGCAGCAGCCAGGCGCTCGCGAGGTTGACGAGCAGGCCGATGGCCGCGACGCCCATCGCCTCGCCGAAGGCGATGTCGACGGGGTTTGCGAGCCGCAGCAGCGATTCGAAGGCCATCAGCACCGCGACCGCGGCCAGCAGCACCGCGCTCGCGAAGCCGCCGAGCACCTCGACCTTCCAGGTGCCGAAGGCGTAGCGGTGATCGCCGGCGTGGCGGCGCGCGTGGCGGTAGGCGAGGGCGGCCAGCCCGATCGCGACGACGTGCGAGGCCATGTGCCAGCCATCGGCGAGCAGCGCCATCGAGCCCGACCACCAGCCGGCGAGGATCTCGACGAGCATCATCACCGCCGTCAGCCAGACGACGTGCCAGGCGCGCTGCTCGGCCTGCGGCGCGCTGCTGTGGAAGGCGTGGCTGTGCGCGCACGGCGGGGCGGCGGGCTCGGTCATGGCGATCACGCATCGGGCAGGCGGGAGGGCCGAGTGTACGCCGCCGCCGCTTATCATCGGCAGCCGCCATCCTGCCTCGGGAGATGACTCGTGGAACCGTCCTTCTGGCACGACAAATGGGAACGCCGTGATCTCGGCTTCCATCAGTCCGAAATCAATCCGCTGCTGCAGCGCCACTGGCCGCGGCTCGGTCTGGCGGCCGGCGCGGGCGTGTTCGTGCCGCTCGCCGGCAAGAGCCTCGATCTGCAGTGGCTGGCCGCTCAGGGGCATCCGGTGCTCGGCGTCGAGCTGTCGGAAACCGCGTGCACCGAGTTCTTCACCGACAACGGCCTGCCATTCGAGCGAAGCCACGACGGCCCGTTCGAGCGCTTCCGGGGCGCGGGCATCGAGCTGCTGTGCGGGGACTTCTTCGCGCTGCAGGCCGCGCATCTGGCCGGTGTTGCGGCGATCTACGACCGCGCGGCGCTGATCGCCCTGCCGCCGCCGATGCGCCGGCGCTATGTCGCGCATCTGCAGGCGCTCTGCCCGCCGCTGCCGACGCTGCTGATCACGCTCGACTACGAGCAGGCCGAGCGCGACGGCCCGCCGTTCAGCGTGCCGGAGTCCGAGGTGCGCGCGCTGTACGAGCCGCACTGGCCGGTGCGCTGCGTCGAGCGCGTCGATCTGCTCGCCAGCGAGCCGCGCTATCGCGAGCGCGGCATGAGCCGCATCGAGGACTGCGCCTTCGTGCTCGGAGCGCTGGCGGGCGGCTGAGCGGCTACGGCGCCGCCGGCATGTCTTCGTCGAGCGACAGGTCGGCCGGCGGCCAGCCGAACAGCTCGCCCGGTGTCGGCTGCCAGTCCGGCAGCAGCGCGAGCGGCAGCGGCTCCTGCGGCGCGATCAGCTCCGGGGCGGCGTAACGGCCGTCGCTGCCGAGGCGGTGGATTTCGACGTAGCGCTGTTCCGGGTCGATCAGCAGCAGTTCGGGCACGCCGGCACGCTCGTAGACGCGCCGCTTCAGCCGCCGGTCCTTCAGCGCGTTCGACGGCGACAGCACCTCGACGACCAGATCGGGTGCGCCATCGACATGGCGGCCATTGGCGAGCTTCGCCGGGTCACAGACGACCAGCACGTCGGGCTGCACGACGGTGTGGGAGTCGAGACGCACGTCGGTCGGGGCGATGAAGACCTGACAGCTGCAGTTTCCTCCGCTGCCATCCTGCCCGCGCCGCGAGCGCAGCGATATGCGCAGTTCGGAGGCGAAAGTCAGGGCGATCTGCTGATGATCCAGCGTCGGTGCCGGCGACATCGCATACACGCGCCCGTCGATCAGCTCGCAGCGCGGCGTGTCGCTCGGCCAGCCGAGATAGTCCTCGGCGCTCCAGACTTCGTCACGGGCGGGCAGCGGGCGGGACATGGTCGGGTACACCTGCGGAGTCGGCCGAAGCGGGATGGCGCGATGCTAGGCCGCTGCCGCGCAGCCGGCCAGTGGCGCCTCAGCCGCCGCCCGCGGCGGGAGTGTCCCAGGCCGGAGCCGCATCGGCCCGCAGCGTGGTCTCGCGCTGCTGGCGACGTGCGCGCTTGGCCTCGTACATCTCGCGATCGACCGCGTCGATCAGTTCGAGCACATCGGCGCGATGCCCGGCACCGGTCTCGCCCATGCCGAAGGTGATGCCGAAGTCGATGCCGGTGCGCCGGGAAAGCTCGTGGATGCGCCGCTCGACCCGGCCGGTGACCTGCAGCGCCTGTTCGCGGCCGGTGTGCGGCAGCACGAACACGAACTCGTCGCCGCCGTAGCGGGCGATCAGGTCGGAGCGGCGCACGCCCTCGCGCAGGATGCGGCCGATCTCCTGCAGCACCGCGTCGCCGGCGGTGTGGCCGAGCGTGTCGTTGACCGACTTGAAGCGGTCCATGTCGGCGAACACGACGGTGATGCGGTCGGTGTCGCGATCCATCAGCCGCTGCAGCAGTTCGACCGATTCGGCGAGGCCGCGGCGGTTCAGCAGGCCGGTCAGGCCGTCGTAGCGGCTGACGCGTTCGAGCTGCACGCGCGCCTGTTCGAGGCGCAGCAGCAGGAAGTACGCGTACATGACGATGATCGCGCTGAACAGCGGCAGGAAGATCAGCCCGGCGCGCAGGTCGGTCAGCGAGTCCTGATAGCGCACGACGAGCGCGAGCAGCGCGCAGCCGAAGCTCCAGGCCAGCGATTCGCCGTACATGCGCAGCCCGTAACGCATGCCGTTGCCGAGGATGACCATCAGATAGGCGAGCAGCGACGGCGGCACGCTGTACGGATCGTTGACCAGGAACAGCGAGATGCTGGCCACGTCGAGCACCATCGCCAGCCGGATGCGCGATTCGCCATAGCGCCCGAGCCAGGCGTGCCACATGTTCACGGCGTTCAGCAGCCAGTAGCTGCCGACGTGCAGCCACACGGCCCAGACCGGATACCAGAACGGCTGCTCGCCCGGCCGGCCGCTGAAGTAGAACAGCGCGATGCTCACGAACAGAAAGCGCGTCAGGAACTGCACGCGCATCTCGGCCCACGAGGCCGGCCGCAGGCCGGCACTGCCGATCCAGCCCGGGGATTCGCTGAACTGCAGCACGCGGCGGTCGCCACGCCGGCGTTCGTGGAAACCGGGCGGGGGGCGTGGAGGCAAGCGCAGCTCCTTGGCAGCAGGTTCGACCGGGCAAGCATATACGACGGATGCCGTATGCAGCGAAGGGCCATGCCGCCCGTGCAAGCCCTTGAGCGGACGCGGCAAGTCGCCGTTGCCTTGCGCGGGGTGCGGCTCTGCTATACCGCAGGCACGCCGACGGACGGCGATGCGAACCGCCCGCGGCGCCTCACCGGACCCTCAGGAGGGACAGGACATGGGTGTTCCCATCCGCGCCAGCCGTCTGGCCGCCGTCGTCACGCTCGCCCTGGCCGGATCGGCGGCCTTCGCGGCCGATCACAACGATCCGAACGCGATCAATTCCATCTTCTCGGACATTCCGGTCAGCCCGGCCGACCTGTACGACTTCTTCGGCTTTCCGGCCGACGACCGCAGCCAGGGCGAGAAGGTCGTGATGGCGCTGACCTTCGCGTCGGTGCCGAAGACCGGCGTGCTCGATCCCGACCTGCTGTACCGCATCCGCATCCACCCCGAGGCGCGGCTGGTGCGGCCGTCGAAGGAGGACTGGAGCCTCGACACCGTGCTCGCCTACGCCGGCGCGCTGAAGGATCGCTACCTCGACAGCCGCACCGCCGAGGTGCGCGTGCGCGTCGATGCCCGCCAGCAGGCCAAGGTCGATTTCATCGGCTTCCCGTCCGGCAGCTTCACGAAGATCATCCCGACCAACACGCCGGTGAGCGTGCAGGCGCCGGACGGCCAGGCGCTGCAGGTGTTTGTCGGCGGTCGCGACGATGCCTTCTTCAACGACCTGCCGGGTTTCTTCCGCTCGATCAACTACGGGCCGCAGTTCTACCTGATCCCGCTCGGTGCCGATCCGGACCTGCGCGAGTTCGCGATCCCGAAGACGCTGCTCGAACTCGAAGGCAACACGCTGTTCAACTTCGATCCGGCGCATCCACGGCTCGGGGAGGACGAGAAGCTGCCGCTGCCCGACAGCGGCCCGCGCGAGCTGCAGGGCGTGCCCTACCGCAAGGACGCCAACGGCAACTACCGCTTCGTCTACAGCGGCAGGGACGCGCAGGCCGGGCGCAACGTCAACGCCATCATCCTCGAACTGCCGCTCGGCTACGTGACCGAGGCACCGGACAAGAACCGCGTCGTCAGCGCCTGGGGCGAGAGCTGGGTGCTGAAGGCCGCGAACAAGGTCGAGACCATCCCGGACGAGCAGAAGGGCTTCGGGCCGTGGCTCGAAAAGCGTCTGCCGCAGGGCGAGCGCAGCGAGTTCGAGCGCGAGCTGGAGCGCTACAAGCGCGTCGATACCGACGGCGTGCCCTTCGAGGATGCCGCGCTCAGCGAGCGCGAGGACTCCCGCCAGCTCGGCGCCGACAACCTGTCGCTGGCGCGGCGCTTCGTGATCCGCTTCGCGCATCTGGGCTGGGGCTTCGGACCGTCGATCGACGCGCTGGGCCTCAGGACCTGCTTCGACCACGACCACTCGCCGGTGTCGATCCACCGCTACGACCGGCTGGCGATCGAGGCCTTCCCGCGCGCGAAGACCTGCTTCTTCCAGGAGGTCAACATGCCCGACGCGAGCTGGAACCCGCGCGGCCTGCCGATCCCGCTGAAGCGCACGTTCGAGATCTTCATCCCGAACGTCAGCGGCATCGACATGGATACCAACGGCAGCTGGCCGTACGGCCGGCGGCTGGAGGACCAGGTCGCGACGCGCTTCCTGTCGCTGTTCCTCGACATGAAGACCGGCTGCGGCGGCAAGCCGTGCAACGTCGAGACGCTGAGCCAGCAGGCGCTGTGGGACGGCGCGCCGATCGAGCCGAAGACGCCGCCGAATCCGCTGCACAACGACAAGCCCTTCCTGAAGCAATTCCCGTATCTCGCCGATCCGTGGTGAGGGCGCTCGTGCGTCGGTCCGGAGCGGCTTTTGCGGCCCGGCACTTTCCCCCGTGACGAGGGCGGGGCCGGGAAAACGTTGCAGACCACGTTTTCAAGCCCCTTTCCCTCCGGGTGTCGTGGTCCGGTTTCCATGGACACCCGCACAGGGGAAATCACCCCCCCGACGAGGGCGGAGACCCCATGAGTCCCCGCCCTCGGCGCAGCCTGGATACCGTGGGCAGGTGGAGAAAGCAGGGACAACAAATACAGTTCGTCAGGACAATGTCCGGACAACTACAATGATTGCATCCAGAATCCGGAGCGGCGCCATGAGCACCCTGAATCTTTCCAAGACCGAACGCATCGACGTTCGGGCAAGCACGCCAGTCAAGCAACTGCTGCAGGAAGCCGCGCGCGCCTGCCACAAGAGCGTCAGCGAATTCCTGCTCGACGCGGGCGTCACTGCGGCCGCGCAGACGCTCGCGGATCGTCGCCAGTTCGTACTCGACGACGCGCAGTGGCAGGCATTCCAGGAAGCGCTGGATCGTCCCGTGCAAAGCAAGCCGCGCCTGAAGAAGCTGCTGCGTGAACCCGGGCTGCTCGGTTGAGCCATGGCTACGCAGCCGTTCGCAAGCTGGCCGCAACGGATCAGGTCGATGCCTTCGACTGCGGCCAGGCGGCGCTGAACCAGTTCCTGCAGCGCTACGCGCTCGTCAACCAGAAGGCCGGCAGCGCGCAGACCTACGTTTGCTGCCGCGATGACGTGGTGGTCGGCTTCTACAGCCTGGTGGTCGGCAGCGTCGATCCGGAGGCCGCGCCGTCGAGGGTGATGAAAGGGCTGGCACGTCATCCGGTGCCGGTCATGATCCTGGCCCGGCTCGCAGTGGACACCCAGCATCAGCGCAAGGGCCTGGGTCAGGCCCTGCTCAGGGACGCCCTGCTGCGAACCGCACAGGCCGCCGACATCGCCGGCATCCGTTGCCTGCTGATCCATGCCAAGGATGATGCGGCACGACGCTGGTACGAATCCTGGGAATTCGAGCCCAGCCCGAGTGATCCGTATCACTTGTTCCTGATGATCAAGGATATCAAGGGTTTGCTGAGCTGAAATAGCGTTTTCCCGCAAGGCTGCACACCCGGGCTGCCCGCCCCCTTTCCTGCAACGGAAGAAGAACTGAACGACGGGGGATTCACCGTGATCGGTTCGAGCCGTCCTGCATGCACCACCGCCGTGAACACTCCGGGCCGCATTGCCCGTGTCGCCGCCGGTCTGTGTGCGCTCGTCGTGATGGCGGCAGCGGCGCGCGAGCCCGGATCGCTCGCGCAGGAACTCGCGCGCCTCGACGCCGCGCTCGCGCGCGCCGAAGCCGCCGCCGATGCCGCGCCCGACGATGCGCCGGCCCGGCTGCGCGCGCTGGCACTGGCGGCCGAGCGCGCCGGCTGGTCGCCGGACCCGGCCGCGCCGGGGCAGGTGCTGGCGCAGATCGCGCAGGCCGGACAGCGCTTCGGGCCGCGCCCGGATCTGGCGCTGCTGCACGCGCAGCTCTGCCTGCGCCTGCACGATCTGCCCTGCGTGCAGGCGGCGCTGGGCAGGATCGGGCCGCTCGTGCAGTCGAAGGAGGCGCGGCTGCTCGCGGCCGATCTCGCCCGGGAGCGCGGTGAACTCGCGACGGCGCAGGCGGCCTGGGAGGCGCTGCTCGCCCGCAGCCGCGACTGGGACGTGCTCGCCCGCGTCGCCTGGCTCGCGGCCCGGACCGGCCACGACGCGCAGGCCGACGCGCTGTACGCGGAAGCCCAGGACGGGCTGAGCGCGTTCGAACTGCCCGAGTATGCCTTCCTCGCCCGCGAGCGCGGGCTGCTGGCGCTGATGCGCGGCCGGCACGAGGACGCCGCCGCGCACTACGCGCGCGCCGAACGCGCGCTGCCCGGCGACTGGCGCACGGCCGACCTGCAGGCTGAATGGCTCGGTGCCGAAGGCCGCTTCGACGAGGCGATCGCCGCCTATCAGGCGCTGCTTGCGCGCGCACCGCGCCCGGAGATCGCGCAGGCGCTCGGGGACCTGTACCGGCGCAGCGGCCAGCCCGAACGCGCCGCGCCCTGGCATGCGCAGGCGCTCGCCGGCTATCTCGCCTCGGTCGAACGCGGCGAGGTCCAGTACCTGCACCATCTCGCCGGCTACTACGCCGATGTCGATGAGGACGGCGAGGCGGCGCTGCCGTTCGCGGCGCGCGACCTGCAGCTTCGGCCGAACTTCCTCGCCGCCGACCAGTACGCGTGGGCGCTGTACCGCGCCGGGCGCTATGACGAGGCGAAGGCCGCGAGCGAGCCGGTGCTGGCCGCCGGGGCTGCCGATGCGCCGCTGCTCGTGCACGCGGCGCTGATCCGGCTCGCGACCGGCGACGCACAGCAGGGCCGGGCGCTGCTCGCGCGGGCCGCGGCGGTCAATCCGCGCTACGAGGCTTTCCATGCGCATCGCTGAACGCTTCGGCCGATGGCTGCTGCTGATGTGGCTGCTGCCGTGGCCGGCTGCAGCGCATCCGGTTGCGCAGGGCGCGATGGAACTGCAGCTCGAACCCGGCCGCATCGTGCTCGACGTGCATGCGTCGATGGAGCAGGTGCTGGTGCAGGCCGCCTACGGCCCGGCGGCCACGGCCACGCTGCCCGAGCGCATCCGCCTGCACGGTGACTATCTGCGTGCGCACCTGAGGCTCGCGGCCGATGACGTGGCCCTGCAGGCCGGTCCGGCCGAAGCCCTGGCGGCGCGGCCGGGGCGGGCGGCGTGGCGGCTGGTGTTCCCGCTGCCGGCCGGCAGCCGGCCGGCGCGCCTGAGGCTCTGGCAGGACGTGCTGCGCGAGATCGAGTACGCGCCGGGCAATCCGTGGGAGGCGAGCTACGTGCTGCGCGTGTCCGGGGCCGGAGCCGGCGAAGGCGGGCTGCTGGCTTCGGCGCAGACGCTGAGCCTGTCGTTAAGCCCGGCGCCGTCCGCTCCGGCCGCGGCACCGCCGGCCCCGGCCGTGCCGGTGGCGCAGTGGATCGCCCACGGCCTGCGGCACATCCTCGCCGGCTACGACCACCTGCTGTTCGTCGCGGCGCTGACGCTCGGTGCGCGGCGCCTCGGCGAGCTGGTCTGGCTGGTCGGTGCGTTCACGCTCGCGCACACGCTGACGCTCGCGCTGTCGGCGCTCGATGTGATCCGGCTGCCGTCCGGCCTCGTCGAGCCGATGATTGCCGCCAGCATCGTCGCGGTCGCGCTGCTGAACGTGTTCGGCAGCACCGATGCACGCACGCCGCGCCGGCGGCTGCTGTGTGCGTTCGGCTTCGGGCTGTTCCACGGTCTCGGCTTTGCCGGCGGGCTGCTGGAGGCCTTCGCCGATCTCGGCGGCGGTGCGGCCGTCACGGCCATCCTCGCGTTCAGCGTCGGCGTCGAGGGCGGGCATCTCGCGGTCGTGCTGCCGCTGTGGGCGCTGCTCGCGACGCTGCGCCACCGGCGCGCCGGCAGCGATCCGCGCGCCCTGCGCCGGGGCGCCTCGGTCGCGATCTCGCTTGTGGGGCTGCTGTATCTGGCCGCCGCGCTCGGGCACGGCCCGCTGGCGTGAAATCCATCGCGCAGGGTGCAGCACATCGCGGATGAGCATTGCCGAGGCTCGCGCTACGCTGTGCGGCCCCGCCGCCGCTGCCGGTTCCGTCGTCCATGTCCGATCCGCTTCCTTCCCTGCAACCCGAAGGTGAACCCGCGATCCGCACGATCGCGATGCCGGCCGATGCCAATCCGGCCGGCGACATCTTCGGTGGCTGGCTGATGGCGCAGATGGATCTCGCCGCCGGCAACGTCGCCGCGCGCCGCGCCCGCGGCCGCTGCGTGACGGTGTCGGTCGATCACATCGCCTTCCTGAGCCCGGTCTACGTCGGCGACGAGGTCAGCCTGCACGCGCGCGTCGTGCGCGTCGGGCGCACGTCGATGACCATCCACGTCGAGGCCTGGCGCCGCTCGCGCGACGGCGACGACCGCGTGCGCGTGACCGAGGCCAACTTCACCTTCGTCGCGCTCGATCAGGGCCGCCGGCCGCGCGTGCTGCCGCCGCCGACCGCGCAGGACCCGTGCTGAGCCGCTGACGTTCCTGTCCTGTTCCGGGCGCATCCCGACGGATTTCGACGAGTTTCGACGGATTTTTCGCCGTATTCGCCGCATTCATCGCAGTCGCCGTATTCGCAGAGGTCCCGCCGCCATGAGCGACGAAGTCCTGAAGCAGCTTGCGCTGCAGTACCACCGGGCGCCGACGCCCGGCAAGATCGAGGTCGTGCCGACCAAGCCGCTCGCCACGCAGCGCGACCTGGCGCTCGCCTACGCGCCCGGCGTCACCGCCGCCTGCGAGGCGATCGCCCGCGATCCGGCCGAGGTCGCCAACCTCACCGCGCGCGGCAACCTGGTCGCCGTCGTCACCAACGGCTCGTCGGTGCTGAGCCTCGGGCCGCTCGGGCCGCTGGCCGCGAAGCCGGTCATGGAAGGCAAGGGCGTGCTGTTCAAGAAGTTCGCCGGCATCGACGTGTTCGACATCGAACTCGACGAGAACGACCCGTCGATGCTGGTCGAGGTCATCGCGCGCATGGAGCCGACCTTCGGCGGCATCCTGCTCGAAGACATCAAGGCGCCGGAGTGCTTCGAGGTCGAGCAGCGCCTGCGCGAGCGCATGAAGATCCCGGTGTTCGATGACGACCAGCACGGCACGGCCATCGTCGTCGCCGCGGCGCTGCTCAACGGCCTGCGCGTGGTCGGCAAGCACATCTCCGAGATCCGCCTCGTCTGCGCCGGCGTCGGCGCCTCGGCGGTCGCCTGCCTCGACCTGCTGGTGCGGCTCGGCCTGCCGGCGGCGCGCATCAGCGTCATCGATTCCGAGGGCGTGCTGCACAGCGGCCGCGCCGAGCGGCTCGACCCGTACAAGGCGAAGTGGGTGCGCGACACCGCCGAGCGCACGCTCGCGGGGCTGCTGAAGGACGCCGACGTGTTCCTCGGCCTGTCGGCGCCGGAGGTGCTGCATCCGTCCGACCTGCGCGGCATGGCGCCGAACCCGCTGATCCTCGCGCTCGCGAGCCCCGAGCCCGAGATCCGCCCCGAGCACGCGCATCTGGTGCGCAGCGACGCGATCGTCTGCACCAGCCTGCCGGATCACCCGAACCACGTGAACAACGTGCTGTGCTTCCCGTACATGTTCCGCGGCGCGCTCGACTGCGGGGCGAGCACGATCAACGAGGCGATGACCATCGCCTGCGTGCACGCGCTCGCCGATCTGGCGATGGAGGACCCCGACGAGATCGCGATGGCCGCCTACGGCGAGCACACGCTGAGCTTCGGGCCGAACTACCTGATCCCGAAGCCCTTCGATCCGCGCCTGATCCTGGAGCTGCCGGTCGCGGTCGCGCGGGCGGCGATGGAGTCGGGCATCGCGACGCGGCCGATCGAGGACTTCGACGCCTACCGCGAGGAGCTCTCGCGCCACGTCTATCGCAGCGGCCTGATCATGAAGCCGGTGTTCGAGCGCGCGAAGGCCGATCCGAAGCGCGTCGTCTACTGCGACGGCGAGGACGACCGCGTGCTGCGCGCCGTGCAGATGGTCGTCGACGAGGGGCTCGGGCGGCCGATCCTGATCGGGCGCAGCGAGCGCATCCGCGAGCGCATCGAGCAGCTCGGCCTGCACCTGTACATCGGTGAGGACTTCGAGCTGATCGACCAGCGCGACCACATCTATTTCGACCCGTGCTGGAAGGAATACCACCGGCTGCTGGAGCGTCAGGGCATCACCGAGGCCAACGCCCAGCACCGCGTGCGCACGCGCCCGGCCGTGCTCGGCGCGCTGCTCGTCAAGCTCGGGCACGCCGACACGATGATCACCGGCCTGCAGGCGCGCTACCGCCGCCAGCTCGAATACCTGGTCGACGTGTTCGGCCTGCCGGAGGGCGTCGCCGCACCGGCGGCGATCAGCCTGCTGCTCGGCCCGCGCGGACCGCTGTTCCTCTGCGACACGCACGTGACGCCGAAGCCGAGCGCCAGCGCGATCGCATCGATGGCGCTCATGGCCGCCGATCAGGTGCGCCGCTTCGGTCTGGTGCCGAAGCTCGCGCTGCTGTCGCATTCGAACTTCGGCAGCGACGACACGCGCTCGTCGCGGCGCATGGCCAAGGCGCTGACGCTGCTGCGCGAGCAGGCGCCGGAACTCGAAGTGGAAGGCGAGATGCAGGGCGACACGGCGCTCTCCGAGGTGCTGCGCCGGCGGCTGTTCCCGCACTCCAGGCTCTCGGGCACCGCCAACCTGCTGATCATGCCTTCGCTCGATGCCGGCAACATCGCCTACAACCTGCTGCGCATGGTCACCGACTCGGTGGCGATCGGCCCGATGCTGATGGGCCTCGCGCTGCCCGGCCACGTGCTGACGCCGGCGGCGACCGTGCGCCGCGTCGTCAACATGACGGCGGTGGCCGTGGTCGACGCGCAGATCAATCCGGGGCGCTGAGGCGCCGGACGCTCAGCGGGCGGCCAGCGGCAGGCCGGCCGTGCCGGTGTCCGGCAGGGCCAGGTCGGCGGACACGGCCTCGTCGAGCCAGCCGTCGGCCCCGAGCGCCATGGCCAGATCGATCCGGTCGCTGGTCGAGGCACCGGACAGCCAGACCTTCACGCCGGCCTGCCGGGCCTGCGTGATGCGGGCGGCGAGCCGCCGGCGTTCGTGATGTGAACCCGTGGCCGCTTCCAGATGCGCCGGGCCGAGCCGGAGCGCATCCGGGGCCAGCGCCAGGATGCGCTTCAGCCAGTCCGGATCGTCGCCGCGCAGCAGGCAGGCGATGCCGAAGCCGCGGCTGCGGAAGCCTTCGATCGCGGCCGTCAGCCGTTCCGCCGGCAGCCGGTCGGCATCGGTGAATTCGAGCACGATGTCCGCCGGCGTGCGCCCGCAGCGCTGCAGGATGTCGGCAAAAGCCGCTCCGAAAGCCCCCGGCAGCGAACGCAGGTGCAGCGGATGTACCGGCAGCCACAGCGGCAGCGTGCGGCCGTTCCACGGCGTATGCGTGGCGTTCAGCACGTGCAGCGTGCGGATCAGCCGGTCCAGGCGCACGACCTGATCCTTGTCGAGCGTGCGTGCATACGGCATCCAGCTCGACACCGCCTCGCCGCGTGCCGTGAAGACCTGCACGCCGGCCTGCCGGCCGCTGACCACGCCGCTGCGGGCATGGAGCGCGGCGTAGCGGCTGTGCAGCTGCAGCCCGCGGTAGCGGGCGCGGATACTGCCATCGCTTTCGATCGCGAGGCGCGCCTCGTCCCCGGCCCCGTCACCTCCGGAGAAATAGGCGTTCAGGCCATCGACGAGCCGGCCCAGCGTTTCGGTGGTCATGGCCGGTGCCGGTGCCGGTGCCGGTGCCGGAATCGCAGCCTGACGCGGCAGCCGGTGCACGGCCGGCGTGCCGGCCTCGCGGGTCGTCCGCACGGCTGCGGCAGCGCTCTCGCGCAGACGGGCGCGCCGCTCGGCCCAGAGCACCACGAGCACGCTGGGCAACAGGTACAGCGTCAACAGGATCGACATCGACATGCTCAGTTCTCCCTTGCCGGAACCGGACGGGCGGATTTCGTGCTTTCGGCCGGAGCCGCGGAGCCAAGATACGGCCGGAGTGATATTCAAATAAATAATATAAAATATTATTATAATAATATTTAGTTATTAAAGACTGCGCGAATGCCTCCGGAACCGGTCCCGGGAACCGGACCGGCCAGCCGTGCAGGCCGGGGTGCAAGCCGGCATACTGCGACGCCCATGGACAACCCGACCCTGCATCAAGGCCCTGACGCGCAATGAGTCTGCGCAACCGCATCCTGCTCGCGACCACCGTCGTGCTCGGCAGCCTGCTGGCTGCCCTGTACGGTCTCGGTCGCGAGGAACTGCAGCGCGGCTACCGGGAGGCCGAAACGGCGCAGGCGCGCACCCACCTCGAAAGCGTGCGCCAGCTCATCGACTACGAACTGCGCGCGCTCGATGACGTGACCATCGACTGGTCGGCCTGGGACGAGACCTGGCGCTTCGCGCTGGCGCCGGCGCAGGAATACCTCGACGTGAACCTCACCGACGGCGGCCTCGATGCGATCCGCGTCGACCTGTTCGCGCTGTATGCGGACAGCGCCCGGCCGGTGTTCGCCGTGCAGCGGCCGTTGCGCACCCGCCCGCCGGGCAGCGAGGGCGGACCTGCACCGTCGCAGGACGAGGCAGGCGAACACGACGGCCTGCGCATTCCGCCGCAGCTGCGGCGGCTGCCGCCCGAAGCGGTGCAGGCCCTGGCGCAGCTGCCCGAGCTGCCGGCGCTGGCCCGCGGCGAAAGCGAGGTCCTGCGCGCCAGCGTGCGTCTCGGCGCGCATGCCTACCTGATCGCCGTGCGGCCGGTGCTGACCAGCCAGCGTCAGGGGCCGGCCCACGGCGCGCTGGTGCTCGGCCGGCGGCTCGACGCAACGCTGCTCGCCAGCCTCAGCCAGGTCACGCACCTGCCGCTGCGCTTCGAGGAGCCGGCCCTCGACTGGCCGCAGGCGGACGCCGACATCGCGCTGGCGCGTGGCGAGGACGGCGCCCTGGTCGGGCGCCTGCGCCTGCACGATCCCTTCGGCAACACCGTGGCGGTGCTGCGCAGCGACCGGCTGCCGGATCTCGGTGCCCAGGCGGCGGCGGCCGAGAAATACCTGAGCGCCGCGCTGCTCGTGCTCGGCGGCGGCTGCCTGCTGCTGGTGCTGCTGCTGCTGGAGAACTGGGTGCTCAGGCGCATCGCCGCGATCGACGCGATCGTCGATGCAGTCGAGCAGAGCCGCGACACCCGCCAGTACCGCATCCACGATGCCGGGCAGGACGAACTCGGCCGGCTCGGGCGCGCGATCAACCGCATGCTCGACACGCTGCACGCCGCGCATCTGGAGATTGCCCACGAGGCCGCGCACGACCCGCTGACCGGCCTCGCCAACCGCCGGCGCGCGCTCGACACGCTGGCGCACGTGATCGCGACCGGCGGCGGGCCGCTGGCCTTGCTGATCATCGACCTCGACGGCTTCAAGCAGGTCAACGACACGCTCGGCCACATCGCCGGCGACATGGTGCTGCGCACGGTCGCCACCCGGCTGAGTGCCGAGACCCGGCGCACCGACCTGGCCGCACGCCTCGGCGGCGATGAATTCCTGGTGCTGATCCTCGGCGACACGGCCGAGGAGGACGCGCTGTGGCTCGCGCGCAAGGTCATCGCCGCAATCGCCCGGCCGGTGCCGCACGCCGGCACCCAGGCGCGCGTGTCGGCGAGCATCGGCATCGCGCTGTACCCGCAGCACGGCGAGAACTCCGAGGCCTTGTTCGCGGCCGCCGATGCGGCGATGTATGCGGCCAAGCGGGCCGGGCGGGATGGCTTTCGGGTGGCGGGTCACCCGTCCCCGGCCGGCAACGACGAGTCTGCCGAGCAGACCGCGCAGGGCTGAAGCCTGCCGGGGCTGCGGCTACCGGGGCTGCAAAGTCCGAAAGCCCGCACGGGGCGGGCTTTCGGAGGCGGGGCGGATGGCGGAGAGGGTGGGATTCGAACCCACGGTCGGGGATTAGCCGACGCTCGTTTTCAAGACGAGAGCCTTAAACCGCTCGGCCACCTCTCCGCAGAGGGCGCGAAGGATAGCCGAAGCGCCGGCCGGGCGGCCAGATGCTCATACCGATCGCATCGGAACGCTTCGCTTTTCAGCCCCTCGCCCCTCGCGGGAGAGGGGTTGGGGAGAGGGGGGAAAATCATGCGTTTACGTGTGATCGGTATCAGGCGCGGCGTGCATCGAGCAGCGCTGCGCAGGTCCGGCCGAGGTCGAGGTCGTGCTGCGGCGCGAGCCGCTTCAGCCGGGCGCACAGCCGGCCGTCGGCGGTGGCCACCCCGCGCCCGGCGATGGCGATGCGGTTGTCGGAGTCGGCGGCCGGCAGGTTCAGCACGCGGCCGAAGGCGGTTTCCAGCCGCGACAGGTACAGATCGAGC
The DNA here is from genome assembly GCA_018240295.1 of Pseudomonadota bacterium. Classification (GTDB taxonomy): domain Bacteria; phylum Pseudomonadota; class Gammaproteobacteria; order Competibacterales; family Competibacteraceae; genus Plasticicumulans. Next base: position 6,063 of record JAFEGB010000333.1, on the reverse strand, counting down.
CTGGGGTCGCTGCCGGCCAGGTTCGCGACCAGCAGGCCGTCGGCGCCGAGTGCCGCGCGGCAGTCGTCATAGAAGCGCTGCGAGCCGAGCTGCGGCGGCTGGCCGCCGGGGCCGAAGCCGTCGACGAGCAGCAGATCCCACTCGCCGGCGCCGGCCGTCGCGACGAAGGCCGCGCCGTCGGTGCACAGCACGCGCAGGTGGTCGGAATCGGCCGGGACGCAGAAGCGCTCGCGCAGCGCGATGACCTCGGCGCTGATCTCGGCGACCTCGATGACGGCTTCGGGCAGGTGCTGGCGGCAGTACTTGACCAGCGAGCCGCCGCCGAGCCCGATCATCGCGATGCGCCCGGGGACCGGGCCGAGCAGCAGCAGCGCCGCCCCCATCATCGTGCGCGTGTAGCCGAGCGTGAGGCGCGCCGGTGCGGCCGGGTCCATGCGGCTCTGCACGCTGGCGGCCTCGAAGTGCAGCGACAGCAGGCCGTCGGCCATGTACAGGAAGGGCTGGCGGTCCGGCATGTGCGCCCAGACGGCTTCGGGACGGTCGTAGATCTTCGGCGGATTCATGGGGCTTGCAGCAGGGTATTTCGGGCGCGGGCGTGACCTGCCGCCCGCGACTGCGCATGATGCCCGGTTTTCAGGCCGCTACCCGAGCCCGCGTGCACATGGACAGCGCCCCGCCGCCTCCGGACCCGATTGCCGCCACCGCCGCCGCCACCGCCGCCGGACAGGCGGCAGCCGCGCTGCTCGATGACGCGCTGCTCTTCGATCTCGAATCCACGCCGGACGGGCGCATCCTCGCGATCGGCGCCGAATTCCGCGGCCAGTGCTTTTTGCGCGAAGGCCGGCTGCAGGTCGGTGCCGTGCTGGCGGAGCTGGCCGGGTTCGCGCACGGTGCGCGGCTCGTGCTCGGGCACAACCTGCTCGATCACGACTGGCCGCTGCTGCGCGCGCAGGCGCCGCAGGCCGGGCTGCTGCGCCTGCCGGTGCTCGACACGCTGTATCTGTCGCCGCTCGCATTCCCGGAAAACCCGTATCACGCGCTGGTCAAGGACTACAAGCTGGTGCGCGACAGCGTCAACGACCCGGTTGCCGATGCCCGGCTGGCCGGCCGGGTGTTCCTCGAACAGGTCGCGGCCTTTGCGGCGCGCGCGCAGGGCGGGCCGGACTGGGCCGATCTGCTGCGCTATGCGTGGACCGATGCGGCGGCCGGGCGCGACGGCCTGTCGCCGACGGCTTTCCTGTGGCTCTGGGAGCGCCTCGGCGGCCGGCCGCCGGCCGATCCCGGCGCGCTGATCGAGCGCCTGATCGACGCCCGCACCTGCCGAAGCCGGCGCTCGGCGGCGCTGCAGCCGCTGCTGATGCAGCCGGGGCTGCGGCCGCTGCTCGGTTATCTCGTCACCTGGCTGATGGTCGCCGGCGGCAATTCGGTGCTGCCGGCCTGGCTGCGGCACCGGTTTCCGGCGCTGCCGGAGGCCGTGCGCCGCCTGCGCGACGAGCCCTGCAGCGACCCGGCCTGCGCCTGGTGTCGCGACGCGCACGACCCGCGCGGGCAGCTCGAACGCTGGTTCGGCTTCCCGGACTTCCGCGCCGAGCCGGCCACGGCCGAGGGCGGCAGCCTGCAGCGCGCGATCGTCGCTGCCGGGCTCGGGCACGGCTCGCTGCTCGGCATCCTGCCGACCGGCGGCGGCAAGTCGCTGTGCTATCAGGTGCCGGCGCTCGCGCGTTACCGCAACCGCGGCGCGCTGACGGTGGTGATCTCGCCGCTGCGCGCGCTGATGAAGGATCAGGTCGATGGCCTGAACCGGCGCGTCGGCTTCGAGCTCTGCGGCGCGCTGTACGGCGACCTGACGCCGCCCGAGCGCGGTGCGCTGATCGAGCGCGTGCAGCTCGGCGACATCGCCGTGCTCTACGTCGCGCCCGAGCAGTTTCGCAACGCGAGCTTCCGCAGCCTCCTCGAAAGCCGCGAGATCGGCGCCTGGGTGTTCGACGAGGCGCACTGCCTGTCGCAGTGGGGCCACGACTTCCGGCCCGATTACCTGTACTGCGCGCGCTTCATCCGCGAGTTCGGCGAGCGGCACAAACTGCCGCTCGCGCCGGTCAGCGCCGTCACCGCCACCGCCAAGCCGGACGTGATCGACGAGATCCGCCGCCACTTCCGGGAGGAACTCGGGCTGGAGCTGACGCTGTACGCCGGCGGCGTCGAGCGCGACAACCTGCGCTTCGAGGTGCGCGCGGTCACGAGTGCCAGCAAGCCGGCGCAGGTGCTGCAGCTGCTGCGCGAGCGCCTCGAACACGCGCCGGGCGCGGCGATCGTCTACTGCGCGAAGCAGGACAGCACCGTCGAGTTCGCCCGCTTCCTCGACAGCGAGGGCTGGGCGGCCGAAGCCTTTCACGGCGGCATGAAGGCACCGGACAAGCGTTCGGTGCAGGAGCGCTTCCTCGCCGGCGAGCTGCGCGTGATCTGCGCGACCAATGCCTTCGGCATGGGCATCGACAAGCCCGACGTGCGCCTCGTCATCCACGCCGATGCGCCCTCGTCGCTGGAGCACTACCTGCAGGAGGCCGGCCGCGCCGGGCGCGATCGCGAGCCGGCCGACTGCGTGCTGCTGTACGCGCCCGAGGACATCGAACGGCAGTTCCGCTGGGGTGCGCGCAGCCGCCTGAGCCGCCAGGACATCGCCGGCATCCTGCGCGCGCTGCGCCGCCTGCAGCAGAAGCGCGATGCCGACGAGCCGGTCGTCGTCACCGCCGGCGAGCTGCTGCGCAGCGACAGCCTGCTCACCGGCTTCGAGACCGAAGATGCCGATACCCGCGTGCGCACCGCGCTCGCGTGGCTGGAGAAGGCGCAACTGGTCGAGCGCAACGAGAACCGCACCGGCGTGTTCCAGGGCCGGCCCTCGGTCGGCTCGATGGCCGAGGCGCGCGCGAAGCTCGATGCGCTCGAGCTCGCGCCGCGCGCGCGCCGGCGCTGGGAAGCGGTGCTCGCCGTGCTGCTGCAGACCGATGCCGACGACGGCCTGAGCGTCGATACGCTCGCGCTACTGCCGGCGCTGCGCCCCGGGCCGGACGAGAAGCCGGTGCCGGTGCTGCGCCTGCTCGATGACATGCACCGCGCCGGCCTGTTGCAGCTCGGCCTGCAGCTCACCGCCTGGCTGCGACCGAAGGGCGCCGGCCGCGAGCGCGGCGCGATGAGCCGCTTCGAGCAGGTCAGCGCGATCGAATCGGCGCTGATCCGCCTGCTGTCGGAAACCGCGCCCGATGCCGGCGGCGAGGAATGGCCGCTGGAATTGCGGCCGCTGAACCAGCGCCTGCTCGACGAGGGCCTGCCGAGCGATCCCGAGCTGCTGCGCAAGCTGCTGAAAAGCCTGTCGCTCGATGGCATCGGACTCGCGGCGCGCAAGCCCAGCCTGACGCTGCGCGCGCTCGGGCGCGAATGGCTGCGCGTGCGCCTGCGCCGCACCTGGAGCGCGATCGGCGAGACCTCGGAGCTGCGCCGTGCGCTGGCGCAGCGCCTGCTGCAGACGCTGCTCGCGCGCGTGCCGGCCGATGCGCCGCAGCAGGACCTGCTGCTGGTCGACTTCGCGCTCGAAGACCTGCGCACGGCGCTGAAAGCCGATGCGCTGCTGGCGAACCGCATCAGCGATCCGCTGGCCGCGATCGAGCGCGCGCTGCTGTACCTGCACGAGCAGCAGGTGATCACGCTGCAGCAGGGGCTGGCGGTGTTCCGCAGCGCGATGACGCTGCGCGTGCCGCCCGAAGCCCGGGGCCGGCGCTACACGGTCGGCGACTACGCGCTGCTCGATGCCCACTACCACGCGCGCACGCTGCAGGTGCACGTGATGGCCGAGTACGCGCGGCTGGCCCTCGCGCGCATCACGCAGGCGCTGGAGCTGGTCGGTGCCTACTTCACGCTCGGCCAGAAGGCCTTCCTGCGCCGCTACTTCGCCGGCCGCGAGCAGGAGCTGAAGATCCAGACCTCGCCCGAGTCCTTCCGCGCCATCGTCGAGGCGCTCGGCAACCCGGCGCAGCAGGAGATCGTCGCCGCCGGCGACGAGACCAATCTGCTCGTGCTCGCCGGCCCCGGCGCCGGCAAGTCGCGCGTGGTCGTGCACCGGGTCGCCTGGCTGCTGCGCGTGCGCCGCGTGCCGCCGCAGGCCGTGCTGGTGCTCTGCTACAACCGCAACGCCGCGCTGGAGCTGCGCCGGCGGCTGACGGCGCTGGTCGGGGCCGAGGCGCGCGGCGTCACCGTGCAGACCTTCCACGGCCTGGCGCTGGCGCTGTCCGGCCACGCGCTCGACGGCCGCCGGCGCGCCCGGACCGGCAGCGGCGACGGCGATGGCATCGACTTCGAGGCGCTGCTCGCCGAGGCCACGGCGCTGCTGCGCGGCGAGCGCGAGCAGATCGGCGTGCCCGGCGACGAGCTGCGCGAACGCCTGCTCGCCGGCTACCGCCACATCCTCGTCGACGAATACCAGGACATCGACGCCGCCCAGTACGAACTGGTCGCCGCCATCGCCGGGCGCACGCTCGAAGACCCCGACCGCAAGCTGACGCTGCTCGCCGTCGGCGACGACGACCAGAACATCTACGACTTCCGCTTCACCAGCACCGCCTTCATCCGCCGTTTCAGCGAGGACTACGGCGGCGAGACGCACTTCCTGACCGAGAACTACCGCTCGACCCGCCACATCATCGACGCCGCCAACACGCTGATCGCCCACAACCGCGAGCGCATGAAGGCCGACCAGCCGATCCGCCCCGACCGCGCCCGCCGCGATGCCGCGGCCGGCGGCGACTGGCAGGCGCGCGATCCGCTGGCGCAGGGGCGGGTGCAGGTGCTGCACGTCGCCGATGCCGCAGCGCAGGCAACGGCGCTGGTCGCGGAGTTCGAGCGCCTGCGCGGCCTGTGTCCCGCGCTCGACTGGCAGGACTTCGCCGTGCTCGCCCGCACGCACGAGGAACTGATGCCGGTGCGCGCCGCCCTCGATGCGCGCGGCATCCCGATGGCCTGGAGCAGCGCCGCACGCACGCTGCCCGCGCCGTGGCAGGTCGCCGGCATCGTCGAGCGCCTCGACGAGCTGCGCGAGGCCGGCTACGCCGCCATCGACCCGCGCGCGCTGGCCGCCCGCCTGCCGGCGGCGCTGCCGTGGACGCCGGGCCTGCGCACGCTGCTCGGCGCGCTCGCCGACGAATACGCCGCCGAACAGACCGCGGCCGACGAGGCCGACGACGACGGCAGCGGCAGCGCCGACCCGGCCCCGCGCCACAGCGCGATCGGCCCGCCGGCCTCGCAGCTGCTGGAGGCCGTGCTGCAGTGGCTCAACGAGGCGCGCAGCGGTCAGGCCGTCGGCAGCGGCGCGTACCTCGGCACCGCCCACGGCGCCAAGGGGCTGGAATTCCGCGTGGTCGCGGTGCTCGGCGACTGGCGCGTGCGCGGCGATGCAGACGCCGATTCCGAGGCCGAGCGGCGGCTGTACTACGTGGCGATGACGCGGGCGCGCGAAGTGCTGCTGCTCTGCGCGCGCCGGGATTGTCCGGCGCCGATGCTGAAGCGGATCGAAGGCGACTGCCGCTTCGAGCGCCCGCAGCCGCCCGGCATCGAACTGCCGGCGGCGGTGCTCGCGCAGCGCTACGAGGTGCTGACGCTCGAAGACATTTATCTCGGTTACGCCGGCCTGCAGCCGGACAGCGCCGCCATCCACCGGGCACTTGCCGCCGTGCAGCCCGGCGATGCGCTGACGCTCGCCGCCGATGGCGAGCATCTGTACCTGCTCGATGCCGGCGGCCGCCGCCTCGCCCGGCTGTCGAAAGCCGCCGCCGCCCGCTGGCGGGCGCGGCTCGATCGGGTGCGGCGCGTGACGCTGCTCGCGCTGGTCGTGCGCCGGCGCGAGGACGAGGACGCCGGCTTCATCTAGCGCATCCGCGCCACGCGCTGGCTCGTGCCGGTGGCCGAGGTGATGTTTGCCGGCGGGGCAGGGGAGTGAGAGAGCGTTGCCAAACCTTGCAAGGCACTGATCCAGCGATCGCATTTCACTCTTTTCCCTCTGGGGGAAGAGCCGGGGAT
>JAFEGB010000332.1 GCA_018240295.1 Pseudomonadota bacterium | reverse complement strand
CGCTGCCGGCGGCGACACCGAGTACCAGCCGCCGCTCCGGGTCCATGACGATCGGACGCGCTGCCCGCGGCACCGTCCAGGTGCGCGAGCGGCGATCGCGGGTCGGCGGCAGCGGCGTCACGGTCCAGCGCCCGGGCAGATAGCTGTCCAGACGCAGCAGCACCGGGTGCAGCACGTGGCCGGACAGCGCATCGACGGCGCTGCGCCGCTCGCCGATGCGCTGTCCGGCCAGGCGCAGCGCGCCGAACAGCAGGCCGAGGCCGAGCGGGATGGCGGTCGCGAGCGTGTAGACGCGGTTCCACAGCCGTTCGAGCGCCAGATCGGTGCTGAGCAGCGCCGGGCGCACCGGATCGGCGACCACGGTCGCCGTGTAGTCGCCGAGGTGGAAATCGACGAAGAAGTAGTCGACCTCGCGCTGCAGTTGCGGCCCGCCGCGTCCGGGTGCCGTCAGCGTCGCCGTGCAGCGCACCAGCACGCCGAGCGAGGTCCGGCAGCGGCCCTCGACCCTGCCGCCCTGCACCGGGCGGGCGGTGTCGGCGATCGTGAAGTCGTCGCGCAGGTCAGCGATCGGCGGCAGCAGGAAATACGCGCTGGTGAGCAGCAGCAGCGCGGTCCACAGCAGCGTGCCGAGGTTGGCGATGCGGCCGCTGCCGGGCGGGCTGACCTGGAGCGGACGTTCGGGGAACGTCATGGATGGCAGGGCCATGGACGGCGCCTCCTCGGATTGGGGAAAGCCGTCCAGGGCGTAACGGGTGCGACATTCAGTCGCTACGGTGCTGAGGGCAGGAAGATACCGCGGGCCGGCGGCGACACTTGTTGCAGAACGTCACACGGCCGGCCCGGGCAAGCGCAGGTGGCCGGGCTTTGCGCAGCTATTGCAGCATCAGGAACAGCGAGCTGCGCCCGCGCAGCACCTGCAGCAGCAGCGCGCGGTTGCCGGTGACCGCCTGCGCGAAGTCCTCGATGCCGGCGACCGGCTCGCGGTTGACGCCGAGGATCACGTCGCCGCGGCGCAGGCCGCCGCGCGCGGCCGGCGAACCGGCCTCGACGGCGTTGACCAGCACGCCGTCGACCTCGCCGGACAGCGGATGGCCATCGGGGAGGTTGCCGAAGCTCGCGCCTTCGAGGCGCGGATTCAGCGCCTTGCCGCCTCCGCCACTGCTGTCGGCGACGCGCCCGCCGCGGCCTTCGCCGAGCCTGGCGGTGAGGCTGAGCGGCTTGCCCTCGCGCAGCAGGCCGAGGCGCACCTCGTCGCCGACGCGCAGCAGGCCGATGCTGTTGCGCAGCGCCGCCGAATCGCGCACCGGCCGGTCGTTGACGGCGGTGATCACGTCGCCGACGCGCAGGCCGGCCTTCTCGGCGGCGCTCTTCGCGCCGATCTGCGAGATCACCGCGCCCTGATCGGTGCGGATGCCGAAGGCCTCGGCGAGCTGCGGCGTCAGGTCCTGCGTGGCGACGCCGAGCAGGCCGCGGCGGATCGCGCCGTGGCGCACGATCTGGTCCATGACCTGGCGTGCCATGTTGATCGGGATCGCGAAGCCGATGCCGACGTTGCCGCCCGAAGGCGCGAGGATCGCGGTGTTGATGCCGATCAGCTCGCCGCGCAGGTTCACGAGCGCGCCGCCGGAGTTGCCGGGGTTGATCGAGGCGTCGGTCTGGATGAAGTCCTCGTAGCCCTCGATGCCGAGCCCCGAGCGCCCGAGCGCCGAGACGATGCCCGAGGTCACGGTCTGGCCGAGTCCGAAGGGATTGCCGATCGCGACGACGAAATCGCCGACGCGCAGGCCGTCGGAATCGGCGAGCGGCAGGGCGCTGAGGTTCTTCGCCGGCACCTGCACGACGGCGACATCGGTGTCCGGGTCCGAGCCGATCAGCTTCGCCTGCAGCTGGCGGCCGTCGCGCAGCGTGATGCTGATCAGGTCGGCGCCTTCGATGACGTGATGGTTGGTCAGCACGTAGCCGCGCTCGGCATCGACGATGACGCCGGAGCCGAGCGACTGCGCCTTGCGTTCGCGCTCGTGCGGCTGTTTCGGCAGGTTGAAGAAGCGACGGAACACCGGGTCATCGAGCAGCGGATTGCGCGGCGTGCGCACGTGGCTCTCGGTGTTGACGTTGACGACGGCCGGCGTGGCCTTCTCCAGCATCGGCGCGAGCGTCGGCAGCTCGCTGCTGCCGGCGCCCCAGGGCAGCGCCGCCGGCACGGGCGCAGCGGCGAGGCCGGCGGCGAGTGCGATCATCGCGAGCAGGACACGGCGGGGGCGGCGGGCAGTCATCGGGCAGCTCCGGGTCATCGGCAGTCGGTCGTCAAAGGCTGGAAGGCTGCACGCCGGACTCAGAGACCGGCGCGCGGGTCGAACGGCAGTTCATCCTGCAGCCGGCGGAACAGCGCGCGTGCCGCCTCGCTGTCGGCCGGCGGATTGACGATCTTCAGGCGCACGTACTGGTCACCGGCCGGCTCGCCGGGCAGGCCGCGGCCGCGCAGGCGCAGCTTCTGGCCGCTCTGCGCACCGGCCGGGATCGCCAGCGTCACCGGCCCGGCCAGCGTCGGCACCTCGACGCGCGCCCCGAGCGCGGCCTCCCACGGCGCGACCGGCAGCTCCAGCGTCAGGTCGCGGCCCTCGGCGCGGTAGCGCGGGTGCGGCGCGTAGGCGATCTCCAGATAGATGTCGCCATCGGCGCCGCCGTGCGCCCCGGCCTCGCCCTGGCCGGCCAGACGGATCTTCCTGCCGGCCTCGATGCCGGCCGGGATGCGCACGTTCAGCGTGCGCCGGCCGCTAGCGCCGCTGATCTCGACCTGGCGCGAGCCGCCGGCGAAGGCTTCCTCCAGCGTGATCTCCAGCGCCAGCGTGCGGTCCTCGCCGTCGCGCGCCGCCGGCCGGCGCTGCTGGCCGCCGCGCGCGCCGTGGGCGCGGGCACCGAAGCCCTGCGCGCCGCCACCGCCACCGCCGAAGATGCTCTCGAAGAACTCGCTGAAGTCGGCCTGCGAGAAGCCGTCGGCCGCGCTCGGCCCGCCGCCCCGGTGCGCACCACCGGCACCGGCGTGCGGACGCCAGCCCGGCGGCGGGCGGAAGTCCTGGCCGTTGCGGAAGTTCGGCCCGAGCCGGTCGTAGTCCGCGCGCTTTTCGGGATCGCGCAGGACTTCCCAGGCTTCGGCGACCTCCTTGAAGCGCGCCTCGGCATCGGGTTCCTTGCTGACGTCCGGGTGGTACTTGCGCGCGAGCCGCCGGTAGGCCTTCTTGATCTCGTCCTCGGCCGCCGTGCGCGACACGCCGAGGATCTGGTAGTAGTCCTTGAATTCCATACCGTTTACCGCACTGCGGGCCGGGCCGCTGAAGCGACCCGGCCCGGCGTGGAGACTCGGGGGCACGCCCCCGCCGTGCAGGCGGGGGGCGCGGGCTGCGCGATGCGCTCAGGGCGTCATTCGGCGCTGACCGTGATCTTGCGCGGTGCCGCGCGTTCCTGCTTCGGAATCACGATCTCCAGCACGCCGTTCTGGCCGCGGGCGCTGATGCGCGAGGCATCGGCGGTGTCCGGCAGGCCGAAGCGGCGGTAGAAGCTGCCGTGCGTGCGCTCGACGCGCTTCCAGCCATCGGCCGCCTCGCGCCGCTCGGAGCTGCGCTGGCCCCTGAGCGTCAGCACGCCGTTTTCCATCGTGATGTCGATGTCCTTCGGATCGACACCGGGGATGTCGGCATGGATCAGGAAGCGCTCGGCTTCCTCCTTGATGTCGACGGCCGGCACCCAGTCGCAGGTCGCGACGTTGGAGGCATCCTCGTTGTTGGCCAGACGCGGATCGAACACGCGCTCCAGCTCCTTGGTCAGCAGGCCCAGACGGGTCCACGGGTCGTAGCGGTTGCTGCTGATGCTCATGTTGCACCTCGGAAAATCGCTGCGTTGTGTCGGGGGGAAGCGGTCATCGCGACCGCCGTGATCCGTTAGATAAGGTCGGGCCGGAGGCTTTCAAGAGCGGCGGATTCAGGCCGGCATGCGCCGGATCATCACCGGCGCACTGGCCGCCGGCGGTCCGATCGGGTATCTAGCCGCGACTGCCCCTGCCCCCGCCGAGGACCTCGCCGATGAGCGAAGCGCGCCAGTTCCAGCCCCTGTCGATCGCCGTGCTGACCGTTTCCGACACGCGCGGCGAAGCCGAGGATGTCTCCGGCCGCACGCTGGTCGAGCGCCTCGAAGCCGCCGGTCACCGGCTCGCCGAAAAGGCGATGTGCCGCGATGACCTCTATGCGATCCGCGCCATCGTCTCGCGCTGGATCGCCGATCCGGCCGTGCAGGTCGTCATCAGCACCGGCGGCACCGGCGTCACCGGCCGCGACGGCACGCCCGAGGCCGTGCAGGTGCTGCTCGACAAGGAAATCTCCGGCTTCGGCGAGCTGTTCCGCATGCTGTCCTGGGAGGAGATCCGCACCTCGACCATCCAGTCGCGCGCGCTCGCCGGGGTCGCCAACGGCACCTACCTGTTCGTGCTGCCCGGCTCCAGCGGTGCCTGCCGCACGGCCTGGGACCGCATCCTCAAGGATCAGCTCGACTACCGGCACCGGCCGTGCAACCTCGTCGAGCTGATGCCGCGGCTGCTGGAAAAGTGAGCGCACCGAGCGGCGCCCGTCATCCGTGAACGAAGCCTTGGACGGACCCCTGAACGAAGCGGTGAACCTGCCGGCCGTCACCGCCGGCCCGGCGAAGCTCGTGCGCCGCGCCCCCGGCGAGCCGATCGTCGGGCTCGCGCTCGGCAGCGGTTCGGCGCGCGGCTGGGCGCACATCGGCGTGCTGCGTGCGCTGGCCGCACTCGGCATCGAACCGCAGATCGTCACCGGCTGCTCGGTCGGTGCGCTCGTGGCCGCCGCCTGGGCCTCGGGCCGGCTCGATGCGCTCGAAGCCTGGGTGCGACGGCTCGACTGGTGGCAGATGCTGAACTTCGTCGATCTCGGCCCCGGGGCGCTGATCGCCGGCGAACGCCTGCGCACGGCCTGCATCGAGCACATCGGCGAGCACGACATCGAGACCCTGCCGGTACGCTTCGGCTGCGTGGCGACCGATCTGGCGCGCGGGCGCGAGGTCTGGTTCCAGTCCGGCAGCCTGCTCGATGCCGTGCGCGCGTCGATGGCGCTGCCCGGCGTGTTCCCGCCGGTGCGCGGCGAGGACGGCGCCTGGCTGGTCGACGGCGGGCTGGTCGATCCGGTGCCGGTGTCGCTCGCGCGTGCGCTCGGGGCCGAGCGCGTGATCGCCGTCAACCTCAACGGCGACATCGTCGGCCGCCATCTGGTGCGCCGTCGGCGCAGCCCGGCCGAAGTGCTGATCGAGCCGGTCGCCGCACGGCTGTCGGCGCTGTTCGGCCGCGAGCGCGAGCCGCCGCCGGCCCCGGACTCCACGCTGCCGGTGCCGCTCGAGGACGCCCAGCCCGGCCTGTTCGAGGTCTTGTTCAGCGCGATGAACATCATGCAGGACCGCATCACCCGCTCGCGCATGGCCGGCGATCCGCCGGACATGCTGCTCGCGCCGCGGCTCGCGCATCTGGCGCTGGTCGAGTTCGACCGTGCCGCGGAAGCCATCGAGGTCGGCCGCATCGCCGTCGAACAGCACCGCGCCGCGCTGCTGGCCGCGGTCGGCCGGCCGCTGCCGGCCGGGGAGCCCTGATCACCATGGATGCGAACCTCGCGCAGTACGCGGCTGCGGCCGTGGTCGGCCTGCTCGGTGGCGTGCACTGCGTCGGCATGTGCGGCGGCATCGTCGGCGTGCTGACGCTCGGCCTGCCGGCCGAAACCCGCGCGCGCGCAACGCGGCTGCTGCCGTATCTCGTGGCCTACAACGCCGGGCGGCTGGCGAGCTACACGCTGATCGGCGCCCTCGCCGGCGGCGTCGGCGCCTACGCGGCGCATCTCGTCTCGGTGCGCCACGCCCAGCTCGGCCTGCAGCTCATCGCCGGCGGCTTCATGGTCGTGCTCGGTCTGTATCTGGCCGGCGTCTGGGCCGGCATCACGCGCATCGAACGCGCCGGCGGCGGGCTGTGGCGGCGCATCGAGCCGCTCGGCCGCCGGCTGCTGCCGGTGCGCACGCCGGCGCAGGCGCTCGGCTGCGGGCTGGTCTGGGGCTGGCTGCCGTGCGGGCTGGTCTACAGCGTCGTGGTCTGGGCGATCGCCGCCGGCAGCGCCGCCGAAGGCGCCCGGCTGCTGCTCGCCTTCGGCCTCGGCACGCTGCCGGCGCTGTTCGCGATGGGCGCCGCCGCCGCGGCCCTCGGCGGCTTCGTGCGCAGGCGGGCCGTGCGCGCCGCCGCCGGCGGGCTGGTCGTGCTGTTCGGGCTGCTGCAGATCGGACTGGCGCTGCGCGGCTTCGGGTGAGGCTGCCGGGGCTTCGCGCCGCGGCGACGGCTGAAACCGCCCGCAGCGTTCCGCCTCCGGCCCTGGCACAGGCTCCGGCAACGCCCGCTCAGCGCCAGAACGACGGCACGAACAGCAGCAGCAGCGGAAACACCTCCAGCCGGCCGATCAGCATCGAGGCGGTGACGATCCAGGTCGCGGTGTCGCTGAGCGGCGAGAAGTTCGAGGCCGTCTCGCCGAGGCCGACGCCCATGTTGTTGATGCAGCCGGCGACCGAGCCGAAGGCGGTGACGAGGTCGGCGCCGGTTGCGGCGACGCCGATCGAACACGCGCAGTACGCGAAGATGTACAGGAAGTAGAACGCCAGCACCGCCTGCATGACGCGATCCGGCACCGTGCGCGTGCCGAGGCGCACCGGGATCTGCGCGGTCGGGCGGATCAGCAGCTTCATCTCGCGCACGCTCTGGCGGTACAGCAGCAGGAAGCGGATCGCCTTGATACCGCCGCAGGTCGAGCCGACGCAGCCGCCGAAGAAGCTGCCGAGCAGCAGCAGCAGCGTCACCGCCATCGGCCAGTCCGGATAGCCGGCGGCGACCAGGCCGTTGTCGGTGACGATCGAGGCGGTCTGGAAGAAGCCGTGCACGATCGATTCCCACAGCGGGAAGGTGCCGCTGAAGTACAGCCCGGCGATCGCCGCGCCGATCAGCACGGCCATGACCTTGACGAAGAAGCGGAACTCCTCGTCGACGAGGATCGCGCGCAGGCTCTTCTGGCGCCACGCGAAGAAGAACAGCGCGAAGTTGACGGCCGCGACCAGCGAGAAGAAGCCGGCGACGAACTCGATGGCGTCGCTCTGATAGAAGCCGATCGAGGCGTCGTGCGTCGAGAAGCCGCCGAGCGCGATGGTCGCGAAGCTGTGGCAGACCGAATCGAAGAGGTCCATGCCGGCCAGCCAGAACGCGGCGGTGCAGAGCACGTTCAGGCCGACGTAGATGTACCAGAGGTTCTTGGCGGTCTCGGTGATGCGCGGCGTGAGCTTTTCGTCCTTCATCGGGCCGGGCGTCTCGGCGCGGTAGATCTGCATGCCGCCGACCCCGAGCATCGGCAGCAGCGCCACCGCCAGCACGACGATGCCCATGCCGCCGAAGAAGTTGAGCTGCGCGCGGTAATACACGATCGCGTGCGGCAGGCTGTCGATGCCGGCGAGCACGGTGGCGCCGGTCGTGGTCAGCCCCGAGACGGCCTCGAACACCGCATCGACCAGCGGCATGTGCGGCTGCTCGGAGAGCATGAACGGGATCGCCGACAGCAGCGACAGCGTCACCCAGAACGCGACGACGACCAGAAAGCCGTCGCGGTTGCGCAGGTCGAGCTTCTGGCGACGCACCGGCAGCCAGATCAGCAGGCCGCTCGCGAGCGTGATCAGCAGCGTGTGTGCGAACGGCTCGACCGCGCCGTCGCCGTAGAGCACGCCGATCGCCATCGGCGGCAGCATCGTGACGCTGAACATCGTCAGCATCAGTCCGAACAGATGCAGGCTGGCCTTCAGCGGCGCCAGCGGCAGCGCCAGCGGCCCGCCGCGGTGGCGGTAGGGATCGAGCGAGCGGACGGTGTTGCGGTGCGGAGGCGGGGCGCTCATCGGGCTCCCGGCCGGCAGGCGGGCCGGCGTCTGGCAGGGGATCGGGAATCGGCTGCGACGATCGTCGTCGTCGTTGGCCGGCTGCACATAAAGCATTACCAAAACGCAATTTTTCAACTAAATTTACATGCCGGGCCGTTACCTTTCCTGCCTGCCGTTTCCAGCGAGCTTCGAGCCCCTATGAACATCCTCGTCATCGAAGACGACACCGTAGCTGCGGCGTATCTGGTCAAAGGACTCAACGAGAGCGGTTATCGCGTCGAGCACGCCGTGCGCGGCGACGATGGTCTGGTGCGGGCGCTCGAAGGTCGGCACGACGCGCTGATCGTCGACCGCATGCTGCCCGGGCTCGACGGACTGAGTCTGGTCAGCCGGCTGCGCGAATCCGGCTCGACGGTGCCGATCCTGGTGCTGTCGGCACTGGCCGAGCTCGACGACCGCGTCGTCGGCCTGCGTGCCGGCGGGGACGACTACCTGACCAAGCCCTACGCCTTCGCCGAGCTGCTCGCGCGGCTCGAAGCGCTGACCCGGCGGCACGGCACCGCCCCGCCGGTGCGCCTGCGCGTCGCCGACCTCGAACTCGACCTGCTCGCCCACACGGCCGTGCGCGCCGGTGCGCCGGTGCGCCTGCAGCCGCGCGAGTTCCGGCTGCTCGAATATCTCGCGCGCCACGCCGGACAGGTGGTCACGCGCGCGATGCTGCTCGAACACGTGTGGGCCTACAGCTTCGATCCGCAGACCAACGTCATCGACGTGCACATCAGCCGGTTGCGCGCCAAGATCGATCGCGCCGGCCTGCCGCCGCTGATCCACACGCTGCGCGGCATCGGCTACAAACTTGCCGAGAATCCGTAGCTTCGCGCGCACGACGGCCTTCCGGCTGTCGCTGCTGTTCGCGCTGCTCTACGGCAGTTGCGTCGCCGTGCTGCTCGGCGGCGTGTCATGGTCGATCCTGCGCTACGTCGATGGCGCGGTGCGCGACGAGCTCAATGCCGAGCTCGATGTCTATCGCGCCATCTACCGCGATCTCGGGGCCGATGGCCTGCGCTCGGCGCTGAAACACGTGCATGACGGGCGCAGCGTCACCGGCCGGACCCTGGCGCTGCTCGATGGCGAAGGCCGGCTGGTGCTCGGCTCGCTGCCGGTCGAGCTGCCCGCCGGGCTCGAACGCAACAGCGTGCAGTCGGTGGCCGGCAACGAATACCTGCTGATCACCGGCTCGCTCGCCGATGGTTCGCTGCTGGCGATCGCCCAAGGGCCGGACGGCATCCGCGGCCTGCACCGCTACATCCAGGAACTCGCGCGCTACGTGCTGCCGCTCGGCCTGCTGATCGCCGTGCTGCTCGGGCTGGTGCTCGGCAAGCGCAACAGCCGCCGCGTCGAGACGATCGCGCGCACCGCCGACGAGATCATGGCCGGCGACCTGACCCGGCGCCTGGAGATCAGCAACCACCACGACGAGATCGATGCGGTGGCGCTGCGCCTGAACCGCATCCTCGACCGGCTGGAAGCGCTGATGTCGGGCATGCGCCGCTTCTCGGACAACGTCGCGCACGACCTGCGCACGCCGCTGACGCGCATGCGCAACCGCGTCGAGGTCATGCTGCTCGAAGAGCGCACGCCCTCGGAGTACCGCACCGTGCTCGTGCAGACCTCGGACGAGGCCGAGCGCCTGATCGGCACCTTCAACGCGCTGCTCAGCATCTCGCGCGCCGAGGCCGGCGTGCAGTCCGATCACTGGGCGCCGCTCGAACTCGGGCCGCTGGCCTGCGAACTGGCCGAGTTCTACGATGCGCTCGCCGAGGAACGCGAGCTGACGCTGCGCTGCGAGGCCGGTGACGACGACTGTCCGCCGGTGATCGGCGATCGCCACCTGCTCGCGCAGGCGATCGGCAACCTGCTCGACAACGCGCTGAAGTTCACGCCGCGTGGCGGCAGCGTCGCGCTGTCGGTGCACATGCGCTTCGGCCAGCCGACGCTGGAGGTCGCCGATACCGGCCCCGGCATTCCGCCGAAGGAGCGCCAGCGCGTGCTGGAGCGCTTCGAGCGCCTCGAAGCCTCGCGCGACGTGCCCGGCAACGGTCTGGGCCTCGCGCTGGTGCGCGCGGTCGCGCAGCTGCACGGCGCGCAGCTCGAACTCGACGACAACCGGCCCGGGCTGATCGTGCGGCTGCGCTTCGCGGCCGAGTGAAACGCAGCTACACCGCCACCGGTGCCTTGATCGCCGGATGGCTCTCGTAGCCTTCGAGCCGGAAATCCTCGTAGCGGAACGCGAACAGGTCGCGGACCTCCGGGTTCAGCACCATGCGCGCGAGCGGCAGCGGCTCGCGCGCGAGCTGGGTGTCGACCTGTTCGAAGTGGTTCGAGTAGATATGGCAGTCGCCGCCGGTCCAGATGAACTCGCCGGCTTCGAGGCCGCAGACCTGCGCGAGCATCTGCGTCAGCAGCGCGTAGCTCGCGATGTTGAACGGCACGCCGAGGAACAGGTCCGCCGAGCGCTGGTAGAGCTGGCACGACAGCCGCCCGCCGGCGACGTAGAACTGGAACAGGCAGTGGCACGGCGGCAGGTGCATGCGCCCGATCTCGCCGACATTCCACGCGCAGACCAGCAGCCGCCGCGAATCCGGGTTGCTGCGGATTTGATCGAGCAGCTGCGTGATCTGGTCGATGTGGCGGCCATCGGCCGTCGGCCAGCTGCGCCACTGCGCGCCGTACACCGGCCCGAGATCGCCATTGGCATCGGCCCATTCGTCCCAGATCGTCACGCCGTGCTCGTGCAGGAAGCCGACGTTGGTGTCACCGCGCAGGAACCACAGCAGTTCGACGATGATCGACTTCAGATGCACCTTTTTCGTCGTCACCAGCGGAAAGCCGGCGGCGAGGTCGAAGCGCATCTGATGGCCGAAGACCGAGCGCGTGCCGGTGCCGGTGCGGTCCTGCTTGTCGGTGCCGTGCTCGCGCACGTGGCGCAGCAGGTCGAGGTACTGGCGCATTGCGGGTCGAGCCTCAGGCCGGCAGCACGCGGCTGTAGAAGGCCTTCAGGTATTCGGTCTCCGGGATCGCCGGATGCACCGGGTGATCCGGACCCGGCTGACCGGATTCGAGGAAGGCGAGCGAGCGGTCGAGGTGGCGGGCGCTCGCGAGCAGCGTGTCGGCGAGCGTCGCGCGCTCCATGTGATGCGAGCACGAGCACGAGACCAGGATGCCGTCGCGATCGAGCAGGCTCATCGCCAGTTCGTTGATGCGCCGGTACGCGAGCGCGCCTTCCTTGAAGTCCTTCTTGCGCTTGATGAAGGCCGGCGGGTCGCAGACGATCACGTCGAAGCGCTCGCGCTCCTGCTTCAGGTTCTTCAGCGCCTCGAAGGCAGCGCCTTCGAGCGTCGCGAAGCGCTCGGCGATGCCGTTGAGTTCGGCCGCCGCGTGCGCGTGATCGAGCGCCGCTTCGGAGCTGTCGACGCACATGACGCTGTCGGCCCCCGCCACCGCCGCCTGGATGCCCCAGCCGCCGACGTAGCTGAACACGTCGAGCACGCGCGCGCCGCGCACGTACCTGGCGAGCCGCGCGCGGTTGGCCTGCTGGTCGTAGAACCAGCCGGTCTTCTGGCCGCTGGCGAGCGGCGCCAGATGGCGCACGCCGTTTTCGAGAATCTCGACCACCTCCGGCACCTGACCGATGGCCTCGACGTAGCTGTCCAGCCCTTCGAGCTTGCGGCTGCCGGTGTCGTTGCGCAGCAGGATGCCGGCGGGCTTCAGCACCTTGTCGAGCGCGGCGATGACCTCGTCCTTCAGCGCCTCCATGCCGGCGGTCGTGATCTGCACGACGCAGACCGCGTCGTAGCGATCGACGATCAGCCCCGGCAGCGCGTCGCCCTCGCCGTGCACGAGCCGGTAGAACGGCGCCGGATACAGCCGCTCGCGCAAGCCCAGCGCCACCTTCAGCCGGTGCACGAGCAGCGAGCCCGACAGCGGATGCGCCGGATCGCGGCTGACCAGCCGCGCGCAGATCAGCGACTGCGGATTGACGTAGCCGGTGCCGACCGGCTTGCCGTTGCTGGCCTGGATCTCGACCGGCTCGCCGGCCCGGAAGCCGGTCAGCGGCGTGACGGCGGTATCGACCTCGTTGCTGTACACCCACAGGTGGCCGGCCCGCAGGCGCCGTTCCTCGTTCTTCTTCAGGCGCAGCGGGGCGTGGGGGGCGGGGACAGGCTGGTTCATCGGGTCGGTACCTGGCGGCGCGCGGGTGGCGCGCGGGAAAAAGTCCGGAAGGCTAGCGTGCTGTCCGGACAAGGTAAACTGCGATACGCGTGTGCGTCCCCGCCGCTCGCCCGGTTCCGTCGCTACCTTTGCCGTAGCCAACCGCTTGCAGCCCGGCCGTGCCGAACTCTGGAGGAACCCGATGCGTAACGTCCCGCCGCCGCCCGATACCGATGCCACCGTCATCCGCCGTGTCGGTGTCCCCGCCGAAACCCCTGCCCCGCAGGCCCGCGTACCGCTGACCGGCGTGCTGCGCGGCGTCAGCGGCGAGATTCACGGCAAGGTCTGGCAGGTCTACGACAAGCTGCTGATCGGCCGTGATGACCGCTGCGATGTCGTGATCCCGCTCGGCGAGGTCTCGCGCCAGCACGCGCGCATCGACGGCCTCGACGGCAAGGTCGTGATCCACGACCTCGGCTCCTCGAACGGCACGCGCATCAACGGCAACATGATCCGCGACGCCGAACTCGAGAACGGCGACGAGATCGCCATCCACACCGCCCGCCTGCGCTACGAAATCCCCGGCGCCCTGCCCAAGGCCCGCCCGGCCCCGAGCGCCACGCCGTCCGCCAGCCCGATCCCGGCCACTGCCGCCCCGAGCGGTGGCGGCAACAAGACGCTGATCATCGTTGCAGCGGTCGCCGTCATCGTCGCGATCGCGGCGGTGGCGGTGCTGGTGCTGCGCTGAGTCCGGATGTCGATCCGCTGCGCCGGTACGGCGCGGCGGATCGGCGGCGATGGTTGCGCTTACCCTGAAGCCTGCTGCCCGCAGGAGAGCAGCATGGACACGGCGCGGTGAGGCCAGGCTTCCTGATGATGCCCGGACCGGCGGGCCGGCTTCGCAAGCCCGTTTCTCAGGCGTGGCAGCAGCGTCTCGGTCCGCAGCGCCACGCCGTAGCGGCACCGACACGATCTGTACATCGACTGCGGCTCAGGCCGTGACTCGCACAGTCCTGCCGGCCCGATTCGGAAACGAAACACGAAAGACAGACACTCCGGCTGCGTCAGGCGCTTCCCTGCACTTCTGCACCCTGAATCCCGCACCTTTCGGCTTCATCCGCATCATGGTTGCCGATGATGAGTTACAGA
>JAFEGB010000331.1 GCA_018240295.1 Pseudomonadota bacterium | reverse complement strand
GCCCGATGGCCGATTCCCGGGATCGGAGACCTTCCTGTTCTGGCGACACCAAATCCCGAGGTCCACGCATGGCTGTGCCTCCCGCACCGGCTGTTCCGCCTCCAGGGATGCAGGCACGCAAAGCCTGGCCATCCATCGAATCCGTGAGTCCATCGGATCGGAGGGATGCCGCACGTGCATGGTGGGCGGTAAGGAGCGGAGTTTGCTTTTTCGTCACTTGACGCGCAACCACGCCTTGCCTAGTCGCTTGCGTCAAGAAATCGTCGCGTCGGCCGCGGTCGCCCGCCGCGCCGGCGCTGACTACAGTGGCGCGCATGAGCGGTCCGGATCACCGGTCTCCAGCACCAGAAGAACGCCGCACCGGCCCCGGGGGGCCGGAATATTCCGGGAGAGCCCCATGCATACGCCCGACTGGGACGATTACCGCTATTTCCTCGCCACCGCGCAGACCGGCAGCCTGTCGGGTGCCGCACGCGAGCTGCGCACCAACCAGCCGACCGTCGGGCGGCGCATCGCGGCGCTGGAGGAAGTGCTCGGCGTGCGGCTGTTCCATCGCCACGCGCGCGGCATGAGCCTGACCGAGGCCGGCGCGCGCATGCTGCATTCGGTGCAGACGATGGAAGAAGCCGCGCTCGCCGCCGGTCGCGCCGTGACCGGCGAGGATGCGAGCCTCGCCGGCACCGTGCGCATCTCGGCGCCCGAGAGCATCGGCAGCCTGTTCGTCGCGCCGCGCCTCGGGCGGCTGAACGGCCGCTATCCGGCGATCCAGATCGTGCTGCAGCTCACGGCGCACACCGCCGACCTGCTGCGCAACGAGGCCGACATCGCCGTGCGCCTGTTCCGTCCGACCGCGGCCGATCTGGTCGCACGCCGCGTCGGTCAGGTGCCGTTCGCGCTGTACGCCTCGCCGAAGTACCTGAACGCCGCGCCGGCGCTGGTGGCACCGGCCGATCTGGCCCAGCACCCGCAGATCGGCTACGACGACGAATACGTGCATCTGCCCGAAGCCGAGTGGCAGGCCGGCTACGCGCGCGGCGCGCGCTGGTCGCTGCGCTCGAACAGCGCCTTCGCGCGCGCCGGCGGCGCGGCGGCCGGCATGGGCGTGGCGCTGCTGCCGAGCGTGGTCGGCGAGATCTGGCCGGGGCTGGTGCGCGTGCTGCCGAACGACGCGCCCGAGCCGCGCGAGGCCTGGCTGGTCGTGCACAAGGACCTGCGCTACGTCGCGCGCATCCGCGTCGTGCTCGACTTCCTCGCCGAGATATTCGAGGAAACCCGCAGCCCGGCCGCGCCGCAGCCGGCACGGGCGGTCTGAGCCGGGCGCCCTCCGTTCACGCCGTGCGCCCGGGCTTCCCCGGTGCCGGCGTGCGCGCCAGCGTCCAGACCTCGACCCGCTCCACGCCGCCGGCCTGCAGCGCCCGTGCGCATTCGCCGGCGGTGTGGCCGGTGGTCAGCACGTCGTCGATCAGCGCGATGTGCGCGTGCGGCACGCCCTGCGCCAGCACGAAGGCGCCGGCGACGTTGCGCCGGCGTTCGCGAAACGCCAGCGCGCTCTGCGCGGCGGTGTCGCGCACGCGCCGGCCGGCATCGAGGAGCGGCAGGCCGAGCATGCGCGCCACCGGCCGCGCCAGTTCGGCCGCCTGGTTGTAGCCGCGCGCCGCCAGCCGCTTCGGGTGCAGCGGCACCGGCACCAGCGCCTGCGGACGCGGCGCACCGGCGGCGAGGCGCACGGCCAGCGCCTCGGCGAACAGCGTGCCGAGCACGCGCGCCACCGCCAGCCGCCGGCGGAACTTCAGCTCGACGATCAGCCGGTCCAGCGGCCAGTCGTAGCGGTACGGGGCGAAGGCGGCCGCGAACGGCGGCGGCAGCCGGCGGCAGCGGCCGCAGACCGTGCCGGCCGGTGCGGACGCCGGCAGCGGTTCGGCGCAGCGCGGACAGGCGTGGGCGTTGAGCGGCAGATCGCGCCGGCAGCCGGCGCAGAGATCGCGCCCCGGCGCCTCGCCCGGCGCTCCGCAGAGCAGACAGACCGCTGGCAGCAGCCGGTTCTGTACAAGATTGACCCACCTGTAAACCATCCGGCCGGCTCCGTGGTTGACAGCCGGGCGCCGGCTGTTAGCATGCGGCGCATTCCCGTCCCCGCGCGCCGCGCACCGGTCCGGCTGCGCCCGACCGGTATCCGGCTGCCGCCCCGCCAGGCCGAAACCGGATGAAGACCGAAAACACCCCCGTCGGAAAGGTGCTGCGCGCCAGCGAATCGCGGCGCGCGGCCGGCATGCTCAACATCGGCAACATCGTCGCGATCCTGCTGCCGGTGCCGCTGCTGATCTTCTGGTTCGGCGCCTCGATGCTGGTCTACGCGATGAACCGCCACCACCCCGACAAGCGCGTCGGCCACTACACGCAGCAGGCCGCGTACCGGCTCTACGGCGTCACCGGCTTCTTCACCGCCGCCGCGACCTTCATCCCGGGTGGCGGCTGGACCTGGTACATCGTCGCGTGGGTGGCCGCGGCGCTGGTGCTGATCCCGTGGTCCGTGCTCGATCTGCGCCGCATCCGCCGCGAGGACTGGGCCGACATCATCCTGCCGGAGCCCCGCACTGCATGAACCCGACCGCCGCCCCGCTGCGCCACGACTGGACCGTCGCCGAAGCCCTCGAACTGTTCGCGCTGCCGTTCGCGGATCTGCTGTACCGCGCGCAGGGCGTGCATCGCCAGCACTTCGACCCGAACACCGTGCAGGTCTCGACGCTGCTGTCGATCAAGACCGGCGCCTGCCCCGAGGACTGCGCCTACTGCCCGCAGAGTGCGCGCCACGAGGGCGAGGTCGAGCGCGAGAAGCTGCTGGCGGTCGAGGAAGTCCTGTCGGCGGCGCGCACCGCGAAGGCCAGCGGTGCCAGCCGCTTCTGCATGGGCGCGGCCTGGCGCAATCCGAAGGACCGCGATCTCGATGCGGTCGTGGCGATGGTCGAGGGCGTCAAGGCGCTCGGGCTCGAAACCTGCGTGACGCTCGGCATGCTGCGCGCCGATCAGGCGCAGCGCCTGAAGGACGCCGGCCTCGACTACTACAACCACAACCTCGACACCTCGCCGGAGTTCTACGGCTCGATCATCACGACGCGCACCTATCAGGACCGCCTCGACACGCTCGGGCACGTGCGCTCGGCCGGCATCAAGGTCTGCTCGGGCGGCATCCTCGGCATGGGCGAATCGCTGCGCGATCGCGCCGGCATGCTGGTGCAGCTTGCAAACCTCCCGGAACACCCGGAGAGCGTGCCGATCAACCTGCTCGTGCAGGTCGAGGGCACGCCGCTGTACGGCCGCGACAGGCTCGACGGCATCGACTTCGTGCGCACGATCGCGGTCGCGCGGCTGCTGATGCCGCAGTCCTTCGTGCGCCTGTCGGCCGGTCGCACCGACATGAGCGACGAACTGCAGGCGCTGTGCTTCTCGGCCGGCGCCAACTCGATCTTCTACGGCGAGAAGCTGCTGACCACCGCCAACCCGGACACCGACCGCGATCGCGCACTGTTCGCGAAGCTCGGCGTGCGCGCGCTCGAAATCCAGGAAACCCTGCCCGAGGCCGGCGACTTCGTGCAGGAAGCGCCGTGCGGCTGCGGCGCGGCGAAGCTGCGCGCCGGGGCCTGAGCCCTGCCGCCGGCCGATGCGTGACCTCGCCGCCGAACTCGCCGCGCTGCGCGCCGCCGGGCTGTACCGGGCGCCGCGCACGGTCGATTCCGCGCAGGGGCCGGTGATCGCCTCCGGCGGGCGCGAGTGGCTGAACTTCTGCAGCAATGATTATCTCGGCCTCGCCGCCGATCCGCGCATTGCGCAGGCGCTGGCCACGGCCGCGGCGCGCCGGGGTTGCGGCAGTGGCGCGGCGCATCTGGTCTGCGGGCATTCGGCCGAGCATGCGGCGCTGGAGGAGGAACTCGCCGCCTTCACCGGCCGGCCGCGTGCGCTGCTGTTCTCGACCGGCTATCTCGCCAACCTCGGCGTGCTCGCGGCGCTGGCCGGGCGTGGCGACAGCGTGCTCGAAGACCGGCTGAACCACGCCTCGCTGCTCGACGGCGGGCGGCTCTCCGGTGCGCGGCTGAGCCGCTACGCGCACGCCGACGCGGAGGCGCTCGAAGCGAAGCTCGCCGTGGCCGGCGGCGAGCGCATCGTCGTCACCGACGGCGTGTTCAGCATGGATGGCGATGTCGCGCCGCTGCCGGCACTCGCCGATGCCTGCCGCCGGCATGCGGCCTGGCTGGTGGTCGATGATGCGCACGGCTTCGGCGCGCTCGGGCCGCAGGGGCGCGGCAGTCTGGCGCTGCACGGGCTGGATGCCGAGGCGGTGCCGGTCGTGATCGGCACGCTCGGCAAGGCTTTCGGCACCAGCGGCGCCTTCGTCGCCGGCAGCGCCGAACTGATCGAATACCTGATCCAGAAGGCGCGGCCCTACATCTATACGACGGCGTCCTCGCCGGCGCTGGCGGCGGCGACGCGCGCCAGTCTCAGGATCGTGCAGGCCGAGGACTGGCGGCGCGAACGGCTGACGGCGCTGATCGCGCGCTTCCGGGCCGGCGCCGCGCAGCTCGGTTTCGGCGCGCGGCTGCTGCCCTCGACGACCCCGATCCAGCCGATCGTCATCGGGGCCGCCGAAGATGCGCTCGCCGCTGCGCAGCGCCTCGCCGATCGCGGCATCTGGGTCACGGCGATCCGGCCGCCGACCGTGCCGGCCGGCTCGGCGCGGCTGCGCGTGACGCTGAGCGCCGCGCACACCGATGCGCAGCTCGATCGCCTGCTCGACGCGCTGGCCGCGGCGCTGCCGGCGCCGGCCTGAGTCGCGGAGGCCGCAGGCGATGCTGTACTGCCAAAGCTGGGGTTCGGGGCCGGATCTGGTGCTGCTGCACGGCTGGGGCATGCACGGCGGCGTCTGGGACGATACGGTCGAGGCCTTCATCGACGACTGGCGCGTGACCGTCATCGACCTGCCCGGTCACGGCCGCTCCGGCGGCCGGCCCGGCACGCTCGCCGGCCTGGCGGCGGCGGTGGCGGCGGTGGCGCCGGCCCGCGCCGCGTGGCTCGGCTGGTCGATGGGCGGGCTGGTGGCGCAGCGCATCGCGCTCGATGCGCCGGCGCGCGTGGACCGGCTGCTGCTCACCGGCTCGAACGCCTGCTTCGTGCAGCGCCCGGACTGGCCGTGCGCGATGACGACGGCCGCGCTCGCGAAGTTCGCCAGTGGTCTTGCCGACGACCCGAAGGCGACGCTGGAGCGCTTCATCGCGCTCGAAACCCTGAACCTGCCGAATGCCCGGGCGCACCTGCGCGTGCTGCGCGAGATCGTGTTCCGCCACGGCCTGCCGGCGACGGTCGCGCTCGAGGACGGGCTTTCGATCCTCGAAGCCGCCGACCTGCGCGCCGAGTGGTCGCGGCTCGACTGTCCGGTGCGCCTGCTGCTCGGCCAGCGCGACGCGCTGGTGCCGGTCGCGGCCGGCGAGGCGCTGGCGGTGCTGGCGGCGGACGTGCGCGTGCAGGTGTTCCGGCACGCGACGCACGCGCCCTTCCTGTCGCATCCCGACGAATTCCATGCGGCGCTGGCGACGGCGCTGCACGACTGACAGCCGGCCTGCCCGGCGCCCGAGCCCTGATGAACGATCCGCTGCCGCCCGCCACCCGCCCCGACGCCCGTCTGGTGCGTGCCGCCTTCGACGCCGCCGCTGCGCGCTACGACGACTGCGCGGTGCTGCAGCGCGAGGTCGGCACGCGCCTGCTGGAGCGGCTCGATCTCGTGAAGCTCGTGCCGGCGCGCGTGCTCGATCTCGGCTGCGGCACCGGCCTGCACACGCGTGCGCTGCTCGATCGCTATCCGCAGGCGCTGGTCTGCGGCGCGGATCTGGCTCCGGCGATGTGCGCCCGCACGCGCGCCCGCTCCGGCTGGTTCCGGCGCCTGCGCGCGGTCTGCGCCGACGCCGCGCGCCTGCCGTTTGCCGATGACAGCCTCGATCTGGTCTGGTCGAACTTCACGCTGCAGTGGTGCGGCGTGCCCGATGCCGTGTTCGCCGAGGTGCGCCGCGTGCTGCGCCCGGGCGGGCTGTTCCTGTTCACGACGCTCGGGCCGGACACGCTGCGCGAGCTGCGCGCGGCGTGGGCGACGGTCGATGACCGGCCGCACGTCAATGATTTCACCGACATGCACGATGTCGGCGATGCGCTGGTGCGCGCCCGGCTCGCCGATCCGGTGCTCGATGTCGAACGCTTCACGCTGACCTATCCGGACGTGCTGGCGCTGATGCGCGAGCTGAAGGCGATCGGCGCGCACAACGTGCTCGATGCGCGCGCGCGCGGCCTGACCGGTCGCGGCCGGCTCGCGGCGATGAGCGCCGCCTACGAGCGCGAGCGCCGCGACGGCGTGCTGCCGGCAAGCTACGAGGTCGTCTACGGCCATGCCTGGGCGCCGGCGCAGAAGCTGTCGGTCGATGGCCCCGGCGGGGTCGCGACCTTCCCGCTGTCCGGGTTGCGCCGCCGGCCGCCGGCCGGGCCGGCGGCGTGAACGCTGTCCTGCCTGCCGGCTGCTTCGTCACCGGTACCGACACCGGCATCGGCAAGACGCGCGCGGCGGTGGCGCTGCTGCAGGCACTGGCGGCGCGCGGCCTGCGCGCAGTCGGCATGAAGCCGGTCGCAAGCGGCTGCGAGGCCACGCCCGCGGGCCTGCGCAACGACGACGCGCTGGCGCTGATCGCGGCTTCGGCCGGGGCGCCGGACTATGCACTGGTCAATCCCTACGCCTTCGCGCCGCCGGTCGCGCCGCATCTGGCGGCGCGCGCGGCCGGCTGCGGCATCGACTTCGCGCACATCGAAGACTGCGCCAGCCGTCTTGCGGCCGGTGCCGACTGGCTGGTGGTCGAGGGCGTCGGCGGCTGGCGCGTGCCGCTCGGTGCCGGGGGCGAGCTCGCCACGCTCGCGCAGCGTCTGGGCTTGCCGGTGGTGCTGGTCGTCGGTCTGCGGCTCGGCTGCCTGAACCACGCGCTGCTCAGTGCCGATGCCATCCTCGCTGCCGGCCTGCCGCTCGCCGGCTGGATCGCCAACCGCATCGATCCGGACATGGCGCTGGCCGATGACAACCTCGCCACGCTCATCGCCCTGCTGCCGGCGCCCTGTCTCGGCACGCTGGCATGGTGTCCGCTGCCGGCAAGCCCCGCCGGAGGCCTCGACCTGCGCCCGCTGCTCGCCGCTGCTGCGGCGCAGCGTTCATGATTGCGGCCGGTGCCGGTGCTAGTCTGGCTTGCCAGATCATCCAGCCGGCTGCCGGCTGCCGTGTATTTTGTTTACAGCGCCCGCAGCGGAGGCCGGTGACGCCGGCGCCCGGGCGCCGGCCGCCATCGGTAAGATGGCCGGCCTGTCCAGTCAGGAGGGAGTGATGCCGCTCGAACCGTTGCCAGCCAGCCGTGAACCCGGGCTTGTCCTGCGCGACGAGGACCGGACGCTGCTGTCGACGCTGGCCAGCGATCTGCGTCGCCACTGGCAGCGCGCCCGCAGCAGCCACTTCGAAGCCGCCGAGATGGTCGACCTGCGCATGTTCGTGCGCGGGCTGGCCGACACCTGCGCGCAGGCCGCCGGCTTCGCGCTGGCCGGACAGGCGCAGGCGCTCGACACCGCGCTGCGCGAGGCCGGCTGGAGCGGCAAGCGTCCCGACCCGGCACGCGCGCAGGCGCTCGGCGAGCGCGTCGAGGCACTGGCGGCGGCGCTGTCGCAGTCGGCCAGCACCGGCCGCACGCCCGAGAGCGCGTCGATGACGGTGGCCGCCTCGGCACCGGCCAGCGCGCCGCGCGTGTTCCTGGTCGATTCCGAGCCGGCGCAGGCGAAGTTCCTGTCGCTGCAGCTCGCCGCCCAGGGCTATGCGGCCGAATCCTTCGTCGACTGGGATGCGCTGGTGCACGCGATGGCCAGCCGCCAGCCGGCGGCCCTGATCGCCGACATCGACGCGCCGCACGGCGTGTTCGGCGGTGCCGATCAGGTCAGCGAGCTGCGCCGCGCCGGCAAGCTGCTCTGCCCGGTGCTGTTCCTGTCGGCGCGCGCCGACAGCCGCACCAAGCTGATCGCGCTGCGCGCCGGCGGCGTCGGCTACTTCGTCAAGCCGGTCGCCGCGCCGGAACTGGCCACCCGGCTCGGCGAGCTGATCAGCCACCAGGAGCCGGCGCCGTATCGCGTCGTCATGGTCGATGACGACCGCGCCTTCCTGGAGCTGCAGTCGAGCCGCCTGCAGGCGGCCGGCTTCGAGGTCAAGGCGCTGTCGAATCCGCTCGGCGTGCTCGAAGCCGCGCAGGGCTTCGAGCCCGATGTGTTCGTGCTCGATCTCTACATGCCCGAGGCCGACGGCTGCGAGCTGACGCGGCTGATCCACGAGGAACCGCAGTTCGCGAACACGCCGGTGATGCTGCTCTCCGGCGAGAGCGATCCGACCGCGCATGCGCGCGTGATCGTCGCCGGTGCCGTCGATGTCATCGTCAAGCCCGCCGACCCGGTGCGCTTCATCGAGCGCGTGCGTGCACGGGCGATGCAGTACCGGCAGAACTTCTCGCGCGCGCGCCGGCCCGATCGCGCCGACACCGTCACCGGCCTGCTGACGATGGCGCAGTTCACCGAAGCGCTCGAAGCGCGGCTCGCGCATCCGCGCGAGGCCGAGGGCGCGCTGTCGGCGCTGCTGTACGTGAGCCTCGGCGGCTATCTCGACTGGTCGAAACGCCTCGACGCGGCGCGCCTCGAACAGGTGCGCACGCGCGTCGCGCGCGTGATCAGCGAGCGCCAGCAGGGCAACGACATCGTCGGCTGGGACAACGCCGGGCGCGTGATCATCAGCACGCGTCAGCCCGATCTGCCGAACCTGCAGAGCTACGCGCGGGCGCTGATCGATGCGATCGGCGGCGTCGAGCTGTCCGATCTCGGTCCGGGGCCGCGGCTGGTGCCGAGCATCGGCGTCTGCCGCGCCGACGCCGGGCCGGTGCATGGGCTGATCGGCGATGCCGCGCAGCTTGCCGCGCAGCAGGCGCGCGAGGCCGGCGCCGGCGTGCGCCTGCAGCCGCTGCTGGTGTCGAGCAGCGCGCCGGATCTCGAGGAGCAGCGGCGCTGGCACTCGATCATCAACGACGCGATCCGCGAGCACCGGCTGTTCCTGGTCTACCAGCCGATCACCAACCTGCTGGTCGCCGATCGCAGCGAGTGGAACGAAGTCCTGCTGCGCATGCGCGATGCTTCCGGCCAGACCCTGCTGCCGGGGCAGTTCCTGCCGGTTGCTGCCAAGTTCGGGCTCGACCGCCTGCTCGATCGCTGGGTGGTCAGCCGGGCGCTGCGCGGACTCGATGCGCGCCAGCAGGATCACCCCGGCACGGTGTTCTTCGTCAAGCTCGGCACGGCCTCGGTCGCCGATCCGAGCTTCCCGGAGTGGCTGCGCCAGATGCTCGGCAAGGTGACGATCCGGCCGCGCAGCTGCGTGTTCCAGTTCTCGCAGGCGACGGTGCTCGCGCAGTTCGAGCGCTGCTCGACGCTGGCGCAGGCGGTGCGCGAAATCGGGCAGGCGGTGGCGATCGAGCATTTCGACGGCCAGTCCGACGCGCTGCTGCGCATCTCGGCGCTGCTGCCGAACTTCGTGAAGCTCGATCGTGCGATCACGCAGCAGCTCGCTGCCGAACCGGCGCGCCAGGCGCAGATCCGCGAACTGGTGCGCAAGCTCAAGGAAGGCGGCGCGGCGGTGATCGCCGCCTACATCGAGGATGCGCAGTCGCTCGGCGTGCTGTGGCAGGCGCAGGTCGAACTGGTGCAGGGCAACTTCGTGCAGCAGCCCGACGAGGTGATCCAGCACCAGGTCACGAGCTGACGCCGTCGCGGTTCAGCGCGCCGGCGGCGGCAGGGCGACGCTGCCGGTCGGCCACGGCATCACCGGCACGGTGCTCAGGGAATTCTTCGGCGAGCCGTCGATCAGCTTGTCGCTGTAGACCAGATACACCAGCGTGCTGCGCTTGCGGTCGAGAAAGCGCACGACGCGCAGCTTCTTGAACAGGATCGAACGGCGCTCGGTGAAGACCTCCTCGCCGTCGCGGAAGCTTTCCCTGAACACCACCGGGCCGACCTGGCGACAGGCGATGCTGGCATCGGAGCTGTCCTCGGCCAGACCGAGGCTGCCCTTGATGCCGCCGGTCTGGGCCTTGGCGACGTGGCAGGCGATGCCGTCGATCTTCGGATCGTCGAAGGCTTCCACGACGATCTTGTGGTTGGCACCGAGCAGCTTGAAGGCCGTATCGACGCTGCCGATCTCCTCGGCGTGCGCCCCCCGGGCAAGCACGGCGGCGAGGCAGAGCAGCGACAGGCGGGTCAGGACACGCATCGGCGGAACTCCGGTCTGGTGTGGGGTGCAGGGATCGTAGCAAACTGGCCGGAACGTCCAGGGACGGCTGCCGGCAACCGTTGCAGCCGCTGCAAACGTCTATTCAGGAGGTGGGACATGGGAGTCGAGCGTGCTGCACGCGATCGCACGGCCGTCAGCGCCGGCGTCGAGCGCGAACGCATCCAGCTCGTCGCGCTGGCCCGCGAACTGCTGCTGCGCTGGGGGCAGGCGGCGGCCCAGGCCTGTACGGCCGAGGCCCTGAACGCCGTCAGCGAGATCACCGGACGCCTGGTCGAGGAATGCCTCTCGCTCGATGAACGCGGCCTGGCCGTGCGCGTGCGCACCGTCGACACGCTGCTGCGCGAACTCGTGCGCAGCGGCGAACGTCCGGATTCGATCGAGCAGGTGCGGCTCGCCGATGCAATCCGCCGCCTGCACGACGCGATCGTCGGCCCCGAAGCCGAGCCGGTGCCGGTCGCACGCAAGGCCGGTGCCACCGGCCCGGCCCGCGACGAGACCGGTGACCACCGCCCGCGCGTCTACGTCTTCGGCGACGCGCCCGAACGCATGGCCGGCTACACGACGCGGCTCGGCGAACACGGCTACAAGGCCGAAACCTTCGATGACCTGCAGGCCCTGCATCTGGCGCTGTCGCTGCAGCTGCCGCAGGCGGTGCTGCTGCTCGGCGACGCCCATGATCCCCGCGCCGGCGCCCGGCTGGTCTCCGAACTGCGCCTTGCCGGCCTGCACGAGGACCTGCCGGTGGTGCTGGTGGCGCCGCAGACCGACAGCCGCTGCCGGCTGCAGGCGCTCGCCGCCGGGGCCGATGCCTGCCTGGTCGAACCGCTCGGCGGCGCCCGGCTCGCGCGCCGGCTGCACGCGCTGATCGGCAACCGCCAGCCGCAGCCGCACCGCGTGCTGCTGCTCGATGCCGATCCGGTGCGCCTGGAGCGGCTCGCCGGCATGCTGCGCGGCAGCGGCTGTCACGTGCGCACGCTCGACGACCCCGGCCTGCTGCTGGAAACCGCCGCCGAGGAACAGCCCGACGTGCTGGTGTTCGATGCCGGCATCCCCGAGGCCGACGCACCGACGCTGATGCGCCTGATCCGCGACGAGCCCGCGCTCGCGCAGCTGCCGGTGCTGCTGCTCGCCGCCGAGGAGGACCGCCTGCCGGTGCTGACCGGCGGCGGCGTCGAGGTGCTGCCGAAGCCGACCGCACCGGGCCTGCTGGTCGGGGCAGTGCGCGCCCATGCCGCCGGCCAGCGCCGCCGCCACGGTTCGGCGATCCGCGACTTCACGCACCGCGACGCCAGCTCCGGGCTGGCGACGGTCGAGGCCTTCCGCAAGCTGGTCGAGACGGCGCTCGCGCGCAACGACGCCGGCATCGGCGCGCTGCTGTACGTGGCCGTCGACAACCTGCTGCAGGGCGACATGAGCGAACTGCGCCGCGCGCGCTGGCGTGCGCGCTTCGCCGATGCGCTCGATGACCAGCTGCTCGGCAGCGACATCGCCGGCATGAACGCCGATGGTGCCTTTCTGGTGTTCGCGCGCCGGGTCGATCTGCCGAAGCTCGAAAGCTTCGCGCGCGACGTGGCCTATGCGCTCGGCTGCGTGACGCTCGACGAACTCGGTCACGGCAACCGCCCGAGCGTCTATGTCGGCGTCGCGCGCGCCGAATCCGGCATGCTCGAACAGTCGGTCGAGGCCGGCAAGGCCGTCTGTGTGGCGCTGCGCCGCGAGGGCGGCGATCGTGTGCGCCTGCATCCGGTGCTGGCCGGCGGCCCCGGCGGCGAGGAGCAGCGCGACTGGATGGGGCGCATCAGCGGCGCGATCAAGGAAGGCCGGCTGTTCCTGATGTACCAGCCGATCACCAGCCTCGCCGGTGACCACGGCGAGCGCTACGAAGTCCTGCTGCGCATGCGTGACACCGAGGGCCGCACGCTGCTGCCCGAGCAGTTCCTCGGCGCCGCGACCCGCCTCGGCCTCGATCGCCTGCTCGATCGCTGGGTGGTCAGCCGCGCGCTGCGCGGGCTCGAAGGCCGGCTGAAGGAGCAGGGCGACACCTGCTTCTTCATCAAGCTCTCGGGCGCCTCGGTCGCCGATCCGGGCTTCGCCGAGTGGCTGGAGGCGATGCTGGCCAAGGTCTCGGTGCAGCCGCGCAGCTGCGTGTTCGAGATCTCCGAGGCGACGCTGCTGGTCGTGCCACGGCGCACCGAACAACTGCTGCGCCGCGTGCGCGCCGCCGGCTACGGCACGGCGCTCGAACACTTCGCCGCCGCCGAGGAATCGCTGGCGCTGCTGCCGAACCTGCCGCTCGACTACGTCAAGCTCGACCGCAGCCTGACGGCCAACCTCGCGACCAACCCCGGCCGCCAGAACTGGATGCGCGAACTCGTGCACCGCATCCGCAGCACCGGCCCGCGCATCATCGCCGGCTACGTCGAGGATGCGCAGTCGCTCGGCCTGCTGTGGCAGGCGGAAATCGAACTCGTGCAGGGCAACTTCGTGCAGCAGCCGGACGAATGGCTGCACCACGGCTCGATGATCTGACCCCGCCGCGCCGGCCGGGCCTTCCGGATGCCGGCGGCAGTAGTCCGGTGCCTCAGCCCGGCCCGGCCGCCGCCGCCCCGATCAGTTCTTCGAGCGTCGCCAGCATCAGCGCGATGCCGGCCGCGTCGCTGAAGCGGTGATCGGCACCCCTGACCAGCACCAGCCGCGCATCGTGGCTTTCCAGCCGCTCCAGCAGGCGCAGGCTGGTCTGCCACGGCACGTCGGCATCGGCGCTGCCGTGCAGCAGGCGCACCGGGCCGTGATACGGCACGGGGGCGTGCAGCAGCCGGTGGTCGCGGCCTTCCTCGATCAGCCGGGCGCAGATCGGATACGGCGTGTCGGAGTACATCGACGGCAGCTCGATGCGGCCGTCACGGTCCAGACACTGCTGCTGATCGGGACTGAGGCGCGCCGGCAGCAGGTCGATGACGAAATCCGCGGCGGCGGCGATGGTCAGCAGGCCGGCGACGCGTTGCGCACGATCGAGCGCCAGCAGCGTCGCCAGCCAGCCGCCCATCGACGAGCCGACCAGCAGCTGCGGGCCTGCGGTCAGCGCGTCGAAGGCCGCGAGCGCGTCGGCGCGCCAGCGGCCGATCGTGCCGTCCTCGAAGCGGCCGCTGGAGGCGCCGTGGCCGTAATAGTCGAAGCGCAGGAAGGCCCGGCCGGCGGCACGGCAGTGTGCTTCGAGCGCCAGCGCCTTGGTGCCGGTCATGTCGGACTGGAAGCCGCCGAGGAACATCACGCCCGGCGTCGTGCCGGGCGTGCGCACCCAGGCGAGCTGGTGGCCGTCGCCGCGATCGAGCCGGCCGCTTTCAGGGACGGCGTTCACGCGACGAAGGCCGCCAGCCGGGCGCTCAGCACCTCGGGCGAGGTTTCGGCGAGGATCGCGGCGGTTTCCCTGGCCAGTGCCCCGACTTCGGCCTCGCGGATCACGCGCTTGACCTCCAGCAGGTTGTTCGGGTGCATCGAGAACTGTGTGAGGCCGAGTCCGAGCAGCAGCCGCGTGTAGCGGGCATCGCCGGCCATCTCGCCGCACATCGACACCGGGATGCCGGCGGCCTGACCGGCGGTGATGGTGCCGGCGATCAGCGCCAGCACCGCCGGATGCAGCGGGTCGTAGAGATAGTTGACCTCGTCGTCGATGCGGTCGATCGCCAGCGTGTACTGGATCAGGTCGTTGGTGCCGATCGACAGGAAGTCGAGCCGGTGCGCGTACAGCCGTGCGCAGACCGCGGCGGCCGGCACCTCGACCATGCCGCCGACCGGCAGCTGCTCGTCGAAGGCCTGGCCGCGGGCGCGCAGCTCCTGGCGGCAGTCGTCGAGCAGGTGCAGCACCTGCGTGATCTCGTAGGCGTTCGACAGCATCGGGATCATCATCCGCACCTTGCCGTGGGCCGAGGCACGCAGGATGGCGCGCAGCTGCGCGCGGAACATCTCGTGATCCTTCAGGCACAGGCGGATGCCGCGCAGGCCGAGCGCCGGGTTGGTGGCGACCGGCCCGCGCCGGCCGCCGTCGACCTGCTTGTCGGCGCCGAGGTCGGCGGTGCGGATCGTGATCGGCTGCTCGGGGCCGAGCGTGCGGATCACGTGCAGGTAGGAGGCGAGGTGTTCCTCCTCGTCCGGCGTGTCCGGCCGGTTCATGTACAGGAATTCGGTGCGGTACAGGCCGATGCCGTCGGCGCCGATCTCGCGCACGGCCAGGGCGTCCTCGGGCAGCTCGATGTTGGCCTGCAGGCCGATCGTGACCTGGTCCCTGCTGATCGCCGGCAGCCGGCGCAGCTTGACGAGTTCGCGGCGGCCGCGCTGCTCGCGGCGCTGGCGCTCGCGATAGTGTTCGAGTACCGGCTCGTCGAGTTCGGCGAGCACGACGCCGTTCTGGCCGTCGACGATGATGGTTTCCTCGTCGCCGAGCAGGCGCCGCGCATGGCGCGCACCGACCACGGCCGGGATGCCGAGGTTGCGCGCGAGGATCGCCGTGTGCGACAGCGGACCGCCGTATTCGGTGACGAAGGCGGCCACGCCCTGGTGCTGCATCAGGATGGTGTCGGCCGGCGTCAGGTCATCGGCGACGATGATGCGGCCTTCAAGCCGGCTCGCGAGCAGGTCCGGTGCCGGTTCCTCGGCGAGCAGGATGCCCTGCACGCGGCGCACGACGTGATCGACATCGTCGCGCCGGGCGCGCAGGTAGGCGTCGTCCATGTCGTCGAACACCTGCACGAGCAGGTCGCGCTGCATCTTCAGCGCCCATTCGGCGTTGCAGCTGTGCTGGCGGATCAGGCGCACCGGCGCATCGGCGAGCGCCGGGTCCTCAAGCATCAGCAGGTGGGCGTCGATGAACGACGTGACCTCGGCCGGCACGTTCGGCGCGACGCGCGAGCGGATGTCCTCCAGCTCGCGCCGGGCTTCGGTGATGGCCTCCTCGAAGCGGCGCACCTCGTCATCGACCATGTCCTGCGGGATGGCGTACTCCAGCACTTCCGGCTGGTCACGCAGCAGGTGATAGGTCTCCCCGATCGCGCAGCCGCGCGATACGCCGATCCCGTGCAGGGCGAGCGGCATGGCCGTACGCTCACTCGCCCTCGCCGAAGCGGTCGGCGACCAAGGTCGCGAGGCCGTCGAGCGCGGCTTCGGCGTCGGGACCGTCGGCGCTCAGCGTGATCACCGAGCCCTTGCCGGCGGCGAGCATCATGACGCCCATGATGCTCTTGCCATTGACGATGCGTCCGCCCTTGGTGACCTGGATCGCCGCCTGATACGACGATGCGGTGGTCACGAACTTGGCGGCGGCCCGTGCATGCAGGCCGAGTTTGTTGACGATGGTGAGATCGCGCTGGATCACGGCGGTCGGATTCCGGACGGGTCGGGGCGGGCGAGGGTCAGACGGCGGCGTCGTCTTCGGGGGTCAGCACGATGCCGTCGCGACCGGCACTGACGGCTTTGTGCGCGAGGGCGAGCAGGTCGAGCCGGCAGTAGTTCATGACGCGGATCACCATCGGCAGGCTGACGCCGGCGATCACGCGCACGCCGCCGTCGTCGACCAGGCGGTGTGCGACGTTCGACGGGGTCGAGCCATAGATGTCGGTCAGCACCAGCACGCCGCTGCCGTCGTCGACCTCGGCACGCTTGCCGCGCGCCTCGGCGACCAGCGCCTCCGGGTCGCAGCGCTCGCCGACGCGCACGGTGGCGGCGCGCATCGGGCAGTGTGCGAAGGTGGTGGTGGCGGTGGCGAGCAGTTCATCGCCGAGGCGGTTGTGCGTGATCAGCAGGAGTCCGACGCTCATGACAGTTCCCTGTGGCGCACCGAGACGGCGCGGCGGGTGGCGCCGAAATGGCGGGCCAGCCGTTCGGTGACGTAGACCGAGCGGTGCTGGCCACCGGTGCAGCCGACGGCGACGGTGAGATAGCTGCGGCTGCCGGTCTCGAAGGCCGGCAGCCAGGTTTCGAGGAAGCGGATCAGGTCGGCGACGGCTGACTCGACGACCTCGTGGGCTTCGAGGAAGCGGGCGACGGCCTCGTCGCGGCCGGTCAGCGGCCGCAGCGCGCTCTGCCAGTGCGGATTCGGCAGGAAGCGCACGTCGAAGACGTAGTCGGCATCGTCGGGCAGGCCGTTCTTGAAGCCGAAGGACTCGAACACCAGCGACAGCTGGCCGATCTCGCCGCCGTGCAGGCGCGTGCGCAGCAGCTCGCGCAGCTCGTGCAGGTTGGTGTGGCTGGTGTCGATGACCAGCGTCGCGTGCGCGGCGATCGGCGCGAGCAGCCGGCGTTCGGCCTCGATCGCCTCCAGCAGCGGCGTGCCGTGCTCGACGCTGAGCGGGTGCGGGCGGCGCGTGTCGCTGAAGCGCTTGAGCAGGGTTTCGGCATCGGCCTGCAGGAAGACGATGTCGACTTCGAAACGCGCGGCGCGCAGCTGCGCGACGATGTCCGGGAAGCGTTCGAGCTGGTCGCGGAAGTTGCGGGCATCGATGCCGACGGCGGCGGTTTCGAGGCTCGGCCGCTGGTGCGTCAGCAGTTCCTCGGCGAAGGCCGGCAGCAGGCCGAGCGGCAGGTTGTCGACGCAGTAGTCGTTGCAGTCCTCAAGCGTTGCGAGCGCAACGCTCTTGCCCGAGCCGGACAGGCCGCTGACCACGATCAGCCTCACGCCGCGCCTCCGGTCATCTCGTCCTGCAGGCGCTCCATGAGGTCGCGCTCGGCGTTGTAGCCGCCGAGGCGCAGGATGTGATCGCGCACCGCGCACTCGACCAGCACCGCGAGGTTGCGCCCCGGTGCGATCGGCAGCGTGATCTCGGGGATCGCCACATCGAGGATGTAGCGCGTCGCGCGCGCGCCGCTCAGGCGCACCTCGGCCGGCAGCGAGGTTTCTTCGAGGCGCACCAGATGCACGATCAGGCGCAGGCGCTTGTTCCGCTTGATCGCGCTGTCGCCGAACATCCGGCGCACGTTCAGGATGCCGAGGCCGCGCACTTCGAGGAAGTTGCGCAGCGCATCCGGACAGGTGCCCTCGATGACCTGCGGCGCGACGCGCGTGAGCTTCGGCGCGTCGTCGGCGATCAGCCGGTGGCCGCGCGACAGCAGCTCGAGCGCCAGTTCGCTCTTGCCGGTGCTCGATTCGCCGGACAGCATCACGCCGAGGCCGTAGACCTCCAGGAACACGCCGTGCAGCACGGTCGAGCTGGCGTCGAGCTCGTGCTGGTATTCGGACAGGCGATCGAGCACCTCGCCGGGCGTCGACGAGGTCTGCCAGAGCGGGGATTCGTGCCGGTCGGCGTAGCTGGAGAACTCCTCGATCAGCGGCGAGTCGCCGCAGAGGACGGTGGCGCCGACCGGCGTCGCCAGCAGCCGGTCGAGCAGCGAGGCACGCGCACCGGCATCGAGGCTCGCGAAGAACGCCAGTTCCTCGCGCCCGAGCACCTGCACGCGCGGCGCGGTGACGAGGTTCAGCAGCCCGCCGAGCGAACGCGGCGGCAGGCTTTCGCCTTCGCGGCAGATCAGGCGCGCGCCGGCGCTGCGTCCGCCGATCCACTGCAGCGCCAGCGCGGCGCGCAGCGCCGCGAAGGCCTGATCCGCCGGCAGCGCTGCGATCATGCTCAGAGCGCCGCGTCTGCGGACGGCGACCAGCCGGTCAGCAGCGCATGCAGGTCGGCGTCGGCCGAGGTCGTGCGCAGGCGCTCGCAGAACGCCCGGTCACTGAACATCTCCGCCAGATGCGCGAGGATCTTCAGGTGTTCGTCGGTGAAGTGTTCCGGCACGAGCAGCGCGAACACGAGATCGACGGGCTGGCCGTCGATCGCGTCGAACTCGACGCCCTTGCCGAGCCGGACGAAGGCTCCGAGGGCCTGTTCGGTGCCGGCGAGGCGCCCGTGCGGCAGCGCCACCCCGTTGCCGAGGCCGGTGCTGCCGAGGCGCTCACGCCCGATCAGGCTGTCGAAGATCGCCCGGGCATCCACACCGCTCGCTCCGGCCGCGATCAGCTCGCTGACCAGCTCGAGCACGCGCTTCTTGCTGACCACGTCCGAGCGGCAGGCGA
This sequence comes from Pseudomonadota bacterium, assembly GCA_018240295.1. Taxonomy (GTDB): domain Bacteria; phylum Pseudomonadota; class Gammaproteobacteria; order Competibacterales; family Competibacteraceae; genus Plasticicumulans. Next base: position 47,354 of record JAFEGB010000331.1, on the reverse strand, counting down.
CGCGCCCGGCAGTCAGGAGATCGGAGATGTTCATGCAGGAGCCCGGGACGCGCGAGGGACGGGAAAGGCGGATCAGCTCGGGGTACCGGTGGCCTTGTCGCTGCGGTGGTGGTCGGTCAGCTTTTCCTTGTGCTTCTTGATCTGGCGGTCGATCTTGTCGGCCAGCACGTCGATCGCCGCGTACATGTCCTCCTCGATGGCATCGGCGTGGATGTCGTTGCCGGCGACGTGCAGGGTCGCCTCGGCCTTCTGGCGCAGCTTTTCGACACTGAGAATCACGTAGGCGCTGGTGATGCTGTCGCAGTGGCGCTCGATCTTGCCGATCTTGTCCTGCACGTAGTCGCGCAGCGGCTGGGAGATCTCGACGTGATGCCCGGTCAGGTTGATTTGCATGGTGTACTCCTGGCTTGGGTGGAGGAGCGGGCCGGTCCGTGGTTCGTGGAGGCGTCCGTGCAGCCGCTCCGGTTGCCGCGTGGGTCGCGCCGGCACTGCGTCAGCCGATGCGCTTGCGGTCTGTGGAGGAGGGGATCGACATGGCTTCCCGGTATTTTGCCACCGTCCGCCGGGCCACCTGAATACCTTCGGCCGCCAGCAGTTCGGCGAGCCGGCTGTCGCTGTGCGGTTTCTGGGTGTTCTCGGCGGCGATCAGCTTGCGGATCATGGCCTGGATCGCGATCGAGGAGGCCTCGCCGCCGTCGGACGTGGCGACGTGGCTGGAGAAGAAGTACTTGAACTCGAAGATGCCGCGCGGCGTGTGCATGTATTTCTGCGTGGTCACGCGCGAGATCGTCGATTCGTGCATCTCGACGGCCTCGGCGATGTCGCGCAGCACCAGCGGGCGCATGTGCTCGGGACCCTTCTCGAAGAACGAGATCTGGCGATCGACGATGCAGCGCGCGACCTTCAGCAGCGTGTCGTGGCGGTTGCGCAGGCTCTTGAGGAACCAGCGCGCCTCCTGCAGGTGGTTCTTCAGGTACTGGTTGTCGGCGCTGGAGTCGGCCCGGCGCACGAGGCGTGCGTATTCGGCGTTGATGCGGATCTTCGGCGCGCTGTCGGGGTTGAGATCGACGCGCCAGCCGTCCCGGCCGCGGAACACGAACACGTCCGGGACGACGTAGGCGGCCGTCTCGGCCGACAGCGCCGTGCCCGGGTGCGGGTTCAGGGTCTGGATCAGCGCGATGACTTCCTGCAGCTGCTCGCGCGTGAGCTTCATGCGCCGCATCAGCAGGTTGAAGTCGCGTCCGGCCAGCAGTTCGAGGTACTGGCGCACGAGCTCGATCGCCTCGCGCCGCCACGGCGTGTCGCCCGGCAGCGTGTCGAGCTGCAGCATCAGGCATTCGGACGGATTGCGCGCGCAGATGCCGGGCGGGTCGAAGTGCTGCACGCGGTGCAGCACGGCCTCGACCTCGTCGCGCTCCAGGTCCGGGTGCGTGCGGCGCAGGCCTTCGAGGATGTCGTCGAGCGTCAGCGTCAGGTAGCCGGAGGCGTCGGTGGCGTCGATCAGGGCTTCGGCAATCTCGGCGTCGAGCGCCGAGAACGGCGTCAGGCGCATCTGCCAGAGCAGGTGTTCCTGCAGCGAGGGCTGGTCGTTGCCGTGGTTCTCGAACAGGTCGCGGTTGTCGTCGTCATCGCCGCGCGAATAGCTGGTCGAGCCGTCGTAGCTGTCGTAGACATCGCCCCATTCGGTATCGACCGGCAGTTCGTTCGGGATCGTGTCGGTCGGGGTCTCGGTGCGGTCCTGGGCCGGCGGCACGGTTTCGCTCAGCGCCGCTTCGGCGGTCGGCACTTCCGGGTCCGGGGTGTCGTCGCTGCGCTCCAGCATCAGGTTGGAGTCGAGCACGGTCTGGATTTCGGCCTGCAGGTCAAGGCTCGACAGCTGCAGCAGGCGGATGGCCTGCTGCAGCTGCGGGGTCATGGTCAGGTGCTGACCGAGGCGGAGCTGCAGCGACTGTCTCATCGGGACTACGGCGGGGGCTGACGGCGCACGAGGATCATGGTCGGGTTATAGCACGCCATATGCCAGCGGCGTGCAAGTGACGCAGGCCGCTTCAGAGCCGGAAGTGCTCGCCGAGGTAGACCTCGCGCACGCGCCGGTCGGCGAGGATTTCCGCCGGCGTGCCGGTGGCGATCACCCGGCCTTCGGCGAGGATGTAGGCGCGATCGCAGATGCCCAGGGTTTCGCGGACGTTGTGATCGGTGATCAGCACGCCGATGTCTCGGTCGCAGAGGTGGCGCACGATGCGCTGGATGTCGTGCACCGACAGCGGATCGACGCCGGCGAAGGGCTCGTCGAGCAGCATGAAGCGCGGCTCGGCGGCGAGCGCGCGGGCGATCTCGACGCGCCGGCGCTCGCCGCCCGACAGCGAGATGCCGAGGTTGTCGCGCAGGTGACCGACGTTCAGTTCGTGCAGCAGGGTCTCGGCGCGTTCGGTGCGCGCGCTGCGGTCGAGGTCGCCGCGGGTTTCGAGGATGGCGAGCACGTTGTCGAGCACGGTCATCTTGCGGAACACCGAGGCTTCCTGCGGCAGGTAGCCGACGCCGAGGCGCGCGCGCGCATGCATCGGCAGCTGCGTGATCTCGCGGCTGTCGAGCAGCACATGACCTTCGTCGCAGCCGATCAGGCCGACGATCATGTAGAAGCTCGTGGTCTTGCCGGCGCCGTTCGGCCCGAGCAGGCCGACGACCTCGCCGCTGTCGACGTGCACGCTGGCGGCATCGACGACGCGCCGGCCCTTGTAGCGCTTGGCGATTTCGCGCGCTTCGAGGCGGGCCATGGCTCAGGGCTTCTTCGGCTGCGCGGGCTGGGCAGGTCTGGCGCCCGGGACCGGCGTGCCGCCTTCGGGCTTGGGCTGCAGGATGATCTGCACGCGACCGGCGCTCTCGCCGCCGCGGGCCTTCACGAGGTCCTTGTTGACGTCGTACTCGATGCGATCGCCGGTGAAGGTGTCCTTGACCTGCGTGATCTTGGCCTTGCCGGTGGCGATGACGATGCCGGTCCTGGCGTCGTATTCGAGCTTCAGCGATTCGCCGAGGATTTCCTCCTTGTCGGCGGCCGGCTTCTGCTTGAACGTCGTCGGCTTGCCGAAGCTCTCCATGCGCTGCAGTTCGCCCTCCTGCGTGTAGACCACGACCTTGTCACCGGTCAGGCGCATCGTGCCCTGCGTGACGATGACGTTGCCCTCGTAGGTGGCGACGCCGGTCTGCTGGTTCATCTCGGCGCGGTCGGCGACCAGGTTGACCGGTTGCTGGCGGTCCTCGGGCAGGGCCTGGGCGTTCAGGGCGCAGGCGATCAGCCCGGTGGCGATCAGGGCATGGATGCTCAGGCCACGGGTGATCCGGCTAGGGGCGATCAGGTTTCTGGGCAGGCGGCGCATAGTGTCCTCGGACGTCGGCAAGCAGTTCGATGCGATCCTCGTCGAGCCATGCGTGGAAGCCGACGGCGTCGATGACGCCATCCGGGGTCTGCACACGCACGGGCTCGGCGGATTCGGCGTAGTTCTTGTCGGGGATCAGCCGCAGGTTGCTGCCGGTCATGATCACCGGCACGTACCCGGTGCTGGCCGGACGCTCGGCATGCACGTCGCCGCGCAGTTCGATGGTTTCGGTGCCGGGAGCGATCCAGCCCTGTTCGGCGCGGATTTCCCAGACCGGCGCCAGATTCTCGTAGGTGTGCGCGAGCGGGCGGGTCACGAAGGTGCCGCGCGGGGCCGGAAACTGTTCGAGGTGCGGACCGGTGAGCACGTACAGCCGTTCGCCGCGGGCGTTCATGACCGTGGCCACGAAGTTTTCGGCGATGGTGAGCGGCAGGCGGTCGTCGCGTGCGCGCACCTCGCGCAGGTCGCGTTCGAGATCGTTCAGGAACCAGCCGCTCAGCCCGGCGAGCAGGGCCAGCGCGACGAGGACGAGCAGCGTGCGCACGCGCCGGATGGCTCCCTCAGAGCACGCCTGCGCGCAGCAGGTCGTGCATGTTCAGGGCGCCGGCCAGCCGGCCGTCGCTGCCGATGACCGGCAGCGCGTTGATGCGGTGACGCTCCATCAGGTTCAGGGCTTCGGCGGCGAGCAGGCCGGTGCGCACGCTGAAGCCCGGCCGGGTCATGACCTCGGCGAGCGTGGCGGCGTGCAGGTCGATGCGCCGGTCGAGCGCGCGGCGCAGGTCGCCGTCGGTGAACACGCCGAGCATGCGGTCGTCGTCGTCGGTGGCGATGGTCATGCCGAGGCCCTTGCGCGTCATCTCCAGCAGCGCCACCGGCAGCGGATCGTCCGGCCGCGAACGCGGCAGGCGCTCGCCGGTATGCATGAGTTCGTCGATCAGCAGCAGCAGGCGCCGGCCGAGCCGCCCGCCCGGATGCGAGCGCGCGAAGTCATCGGCCGTGAAGCCACGGGCTTCGAGCAGCGACACCGCCAGTGCATCGCCCATGGCCAGCGCTGCCGTCGTGCTCGCGGTCGGTGCCAGGTTCAGCGGACAGGCCTCCTGCGCGACGCTCACGTCGAGGTGTACGTCGGCGGCGCGGGCCAGCGGCGACTCCGGGTTGCCGGTCAGCGCCACCAGCGGCACGCCGAGGCGCTTGATCAGCGGCAGCAGCATCAGGAGCTCGTCGGTGGTGCCGGAGTTCGACAGCGCCAGCACCACGTCCTGCGCGGTGATCATGCCGAGATCACCGTGGCTCGCTTCGGCCGGATGCACGAAGAACGCCGGGCTGCCGGTGCTCGCGAAGGTCGCTGCCAGCTTGCCGCCGATGTGGCCGGACTTGCCGATGCGGAGCACGACGATGCGGCCGCGGCAGGCGAGCAGGCACTCGCAGGCGGCGACGAAGGCCGCATCGACGCGCTCGATCAGGTGCTCGATCGCCTGCGCTTCGATGCGCAGCGCGGTGCGTCCGAGGTCGCGAAGCCGGTCGGGATTCATGGGGACGGTGACGGAAAGGGGCAGGAGGCAGGAGCAGGCCGGGAGCGTGCGGGCGGGGCATCATACACGGGCCGTCAGGGTGTCGCGGTTTGACGACGCTCGGCGGCACGGTCGACACTACCGTATTGCAGCATGTCCATCTGCCGCGCCCGCATCGTCCCGCTCGCCGGTTTCGCCCGCTTCGACCGAGTCCCGCTTCCGTTTTCCCGATGCCCGACGTTCCCGACTCCCCGGCTGCTGCCGACAGTCTCGTGCGCATCCGCGGCCTGCGCTTCCTGCGCGGTACGCGGGTGATCTTCGATGGCGTCGATCTCGACATCCCGCGCGGCAGGGTCACGGCGGTCATGGGGCCGAGCGGCACCGGCAAGACCACGCTGCTGCGCCTGATCGGCGGTCAGCTGCGGCCGGCAGCCGGCAGCGTCGTGCTCGACGGTCACGAGGTGCCGGCGCTTAGGCGGCGCGAGCTGTACGCGCTGCGCCGGCGCATCGGCATGCTGTTCCAGAGCGGGGCGCTGTTCACCGATCTGTCGGTGTTCGAGAACGTCGCGTTTCCGCTGCGCGAGCACTATCCGCGGCTGCCGGCGCGGCTGCTGCGCACGCTGGTGCTGATGAAGCTCGAAGCCGTCGGCCTGCGCGGCGCGCGTGACCTGAAGCCGGCGGAGCTCTCCGGCGGCATGGCCCGGCGTGTGGCGCTCGCGCGTGCCATCGCACTCGACCCGATGCTGATGCTCTACGACGAACCGTTCACGGGTCAGGACCCGATCTCGATGGGCGTGCTGGTGCAGCTGATCCGCACGCTCAACGACGCGCTCGGCATGACCAGCGTCGTCGTCTCGCATGATGTGGCCGAGGTCTGCTCGATCGCCGACTACGTGTACCTGATCTCGGGCGGGCGTGTGGTCGCAAGCGGCACGCCGGCCGAGCTGCGGGCTTCCGGTTCGGACTGGGTCGGGCAGTTCATGCACGGCCTGCCCGACGGGCCGGTGCCGTTTCATTATCCGGCGCGCGACTACGCGAGCGAGCTGCTCGATGGCGGAGGACGGTCTTGATCGCCGCGCTCGGGCGCTGGGCGCTGACGGTGTTCGCGCGCACCGGGCGTGCCAGCCTGATGCTGCTCGCGATCCTCGCCGGCCTGCCTTCGGTGCTGCCGCGGCCGCGGCTGCTGGTGCGCCAGTTGTATTCGGTCGGCGTGCTGAGTCTGCCGATCATCGTCGTCGCCGGCCTGTTCGTCGGCATGGTGCTGGCGCTGCAGGGCTATACGACGCTGGCGGATTTCGGCGCGGCCGGCTCGCTCGGCACGGTGGTTGCGCTGTCGCTGGTGCGCGAACTCGGGCCGGTGGTCGCCGCGCTGCTCTACGCCGGGCGCGCCGGTTCGGCGCTGACCGCCGAGATCGCGCTGATGAAGGCCACCGAGCAGCTCTCGGGCATGGAGATGATGGCCGTCGATCCGGTGCGCCGCGTGCTGGCGCCGCGCTTTCTCGCCGGCATCCTGGCCGTGCCGCTGCTGGCGGCGATCTTCACGGCGGTCGGCATCCTCGGCGGCTATCTGGTCGGCGTCGGCCTGCTCGGTGTTGATGACGGTGCCTGGTGGGCGCAGATGCAGGCCAAGGTCCAGCCGCTGCGCGACGTGGTCAACGGCGTGGTGCTCAAGAGCTTCGTGTTCGGCGTGGTCGCCAACTGGATCGCGGTGTTCGAGGGTCACGACGCCCAGCCGACCTCGGAAGGCATCGGCCGGGCAACGACTCGCTCGGTCGTCAACACCTCGCTGGCCGTGCTCGGGCTCGATTTCGTGCTGACCGCGCTGCTGTTCGGAGGAGTGCGCTAGATGAATCCGTCGCGAACCGTCGAGGTGCTGGTCGGCGCCTTCGTCATGCTCGGCCTGGCGGCCCTGGTGTTCCTGGCGATGCAGGTCAGTGGCCTGACCAGTCTCGGTGCGGATGCCGCGTATCGCGTCCACGCGCGCTTCGAGAACGTCGGCGGCCTGAAGGTGCGCTCGCCGGTGTCGATGGCCGGGGTGCGCATCGGGCGCGTGACGGCCATCGACATCGACCCGCAGACCTTCCAGGCCGTCGTCGAGCTGTCGATATCCTCCCGCCACGCCAACCTGCCCGCCGACACCAGTGCCAAGATCCTGACCAGCGGCCTGCTCGGCGAGCAGTTCGTCGGCCTCGAGGCCGGCGGCGCCGACGCAGTGCTGAAGGACGGCTCGACCATCAAGCTGACGCAGTCGGCCCTCGTGCTCGAAAACCTGATCAGCCAGTTCCTGTTCAGCAAGGCCTCCGAAGGCCGTCCGGAGACGCCGGCTCCGGCGCCGGGGCCGGCCGGGCAGCCCTGAACGCACCGGCCGGTCGCTGTCTGACCCTGCACCCGAAATCCGACGAAAGGCCCCCCGCCATGCATTCCATCCTGCACCGACTCCTGCAACCGCTGTGCGCGCTGCTGCTCGGCATCGGCCTCTTCGCCGCCGCCGGGCCGGTCACGGCGGCCGACACCCCGGCGGCACAGGCGGTCGAGGACACCGCCAGCCGCATGCTGGTGGCACTGAAGCAGCAGCGCGAGGCGCTGCGCGCCGATCCGTCGAAGATCTACGGCCTGGTCGAGCGCATCGCCGTGCCGCGCTTCGACTTCGAGGCGATCTCGCAGTGGGTGCTCGGCCGCAACTGGCGTGGCGCGAGTCCCGAGCAGCGCCAGCGTTTCACGGCCGAGTTCCAGAACCTGCTGGTGCGCATCTATTCGAATGCGCTGCTCGAATACTCGGACGAGACCGTGCGCTTCCTGCCCGGCGCCGCGCCGAACGCCGACGGCGACGTGCTGGTGCGCTCGGAGTTCGTGCGCCGCGCCGGCCCGGCCGTGCCGATCAACTACAGCGTCCATCAGAAGAACGGCCAGTGGCTGGTTTACGACGTGACCGTCGACGGGGTCAGTCTGGTCGCCAACTACCGCACGACCTTCGCCAATCAGGTCCGCGACCAGGGCATGGACGGGCTGATTGCCTCGCTTGCGAAGCTCAACGCCAGCGGCGGCAGGTGACGTGAGCACTGGCGCAGCGGCTGTGCAGCCGGCGACGCTGACCCGCCTCGGGCCCGGCCGGCTGGCGCTCGGCGGCGATCTGGTCATCGACGCGGTCGCTGCGCTGTGGGACGCCGCGGCCGGGGAACTCGCCGGCGGCGAGACGGTGACGCTGAGTCTCGACGGCGTGCGCCGTGCCGACAGTGCCGGCGTCGCGCTGCTGGTCGAGTGGCTGCGTGCCGCGCGTGCCGGCGGCGGCGAACTGCGCCTGAGCGGACTGCCGGCCCAGATGCGCGCGATCCTCGCCGTCTCCGACCTCGACACGCTGTTTCCGGACGCCTGAGTCCGGCGGTTTTCCGATATCATCCCGCCTCTTGCGGTACGCCTCCCGGGGCGCCGGCCGCCTTTCCCCCTTTCGATTCCACAGGTATCCGCCCATGCAGGCCGCCGACATCCAGCGTCTGATCCAGGAAGCCCTGCCGTCCGCCGAGGTGCTCGTGCGCGGCGATGACGGCGTGCACTTCGAGGCCGTCGTCATCAGCGCCGAGTTCGCCGGCAAGTCGCTGATCGCCCAGCACCGGCTGGTCAACGCCGCGCTCGGCGATCGCCTGCAGCGCGAGGAGATCCACGCGCTCGGCCTGCGCACCTTCACGCCCGAGGCCTGGGCGGCACAGCAGGCGCAGGCCTGACCAGGGATCGCGCATGAGCAAGCTGATCATCACCGGCGGCGAGACGCTGCGCGGTGAAGTGCGCGCCTGTGGCGCCAAGAACGCCGTGCTGCCGATCCTGGCCGCGACGCTGCTCGCCGACGGTCCGGTCACGATCGGCAACGTCCCGCACCTGCAGGACGTGACCACGACCATGGAACTGCTCGGCCGGCTCGGCGCGCAGCTGGTCGTCGACGAGAAGCTCAACATCGAGGTCGATCCGCGCTGCATCACCAGCCACACGGCGCCCTACGAGCTGGTGCGCCAGATGCGCGCGTCGATCCTCGTGCTCGGACCGCTGCTCGCGCGCTTCGGCGAGGCCGAGGTGTCGCTGCCCGGCGGCTGCGCGATCGGCTCGCGGCCGGTGAACCTGCACATCAAGGGTCTCGCGGCGATGGGCGCCGACATCCGCGTCGAGGAAGGCTACATCCGCGCCCGCTGCCCGCGCCTGAAGGGCGCGCGCATCGTGCTCGACCTCGTCACCGTCACCGGCACCGAGAACCTGATGATGGCCGCCGCGCTCGCGCAGGGCACGACCATCCTCGAGAACGCCGCGCGCGAGCCCGAAGTCGTCGACCTCGCCAACTGCCTGAACGCGATGGGCGCGCAGGTGCACGGTGCCGGCACCGACACGCTGGTCATCGACGGCGTCGACCGCCTGCACGGCGGCCAATACCGCGTGCTGCCCGATCGCATCGAGACCGGCACCTACCTCGCCGCCGCCGCGATCACCGGCGGCTGCGTGCGCGTCAAGGACACGCGGCCCGACACCCTGGAGGCCGTGCTCGTGAAGTTCGAGGAAGCCGGCGCCGTGATCACGACCGGCCCGGACTGGATCGAGCTCGACATGCAGGGCCGGCGGCCGAAGGCCGTGCACATCCGCACCGCGCCGTATCCGGCCTTCCCGACCGACATGCAGGCGCAGTTCTGCGCGCTGAACGCGGTCGCCGAAGGCGTCGGCACGATCACCGAGACGGTGTTCGAGAACCGCTTCATGCACATCAACGAGCTGTCGCGCATGGGTGCGCAGTTCCAGCTCGAAGGCAACACGGTGATCTCGACCGGCGTGGCGCAGCTGACCGCGGCGCCGATCATGGCCACCGACCTGCGCGCCTCGGCGAGCCTGGTGCTGGCAGCACTGGTCGGCAAGGGCGATACCGTCGTCGATCGCGTCTATCACATCGATCGCGGCTACGACTGCATCGAGGAGAAGCTCGGCAGTCTCGGCGCGCTGATCCGCCGCGTGCCCTGAGCCCCCCGGAGTCAGAGCCTCCCGCCATGTCCGACACGCTGACCATCGCGCTCTCGAAGGGACGCATCTTCCAGGAGACGCTGCCGCTGCTCGCCGCGGCCGGCATCCGGCCGCTCGAAGACCCGGAGACCAGCCGCAAGCTGATCCTCGACACCGACCGCCCGGACGTGAAGCTCGTCATCATCCGCGCCACCGACGTGCCGACCTACGTGCAGTACGGCGCGGCCGACCTCGGCGTCGCCGGCAAGGACGTGCTGATGGAGCACGGCGGCGAGGGGCTCTACGAGCCGCTCGATCTCGGCATCGCCCGCTGCCGGCTGATGACCGCCGGCCGGCCGGGCGTGCCGGAGCCGCGCGGACGCATGCGCGTCGCGACCAAGTTTGCCAACGTCGCGCGCCGCTTCTATGCGCAGCAGGGCCGGCAGGTCGAGATCATCAAGCTGTACGGCTCGATGGAACTCGCGCCGCTGGTCGGCCTTGCCGATCGCATCGTCGACATCGTCGATACCGGCAAGACGCTGCGCGCCAACGGTCTGGAGCCGCTGGAGCTGATCGCCGACATCAGCTCGCGGCTGGTCGTCAACCGCGCGGCGATGAAGATGAAGCACGCGCGCGTGCGCACGATCCTCGAACACATGGCCGCTGCGACCGGTCGCGCCGTCGCCTGAGGCCGGCCGGGCTGCCGGCCCTATCCGTCCCCTCCGTCCTTGCGCACGCGCTTGCCGTGCAGGAGCCCCCCGCCGTGGACATCGCCCGCCTGAACTACAGCGATCCGGACTTCTGGCCGCGTCTCGACCGGCTGACGGCCTGGGAGGGCGTCTCCGATGCCCACGTCGCCGGCACGGTCGCGCAGATCATCGCCGACCTGCGTGCGCGCGGCGACGCGGCCCTGCTCGAACTGACCAACCGCTACGACCGCACGGCCTTCGCCGCTGCCGCCGAGCTGGAAATCCCGGCCGAGCGCCTCGATGCCGCCCTGGCCGCCCTGCCGCCGGCGCAGCGCACGGCGCTCGAAACCGCGGCGGCGCGCGTGCGTGCCTACGCCGAGCGCCAGAAGCTCGATTCCTGGAGCTACACCGAGGCCGACGGCACGCTGCTCGGCCAGCAGGTCACGGCGCTCGATGCGGTCGGCCTGTACGTGCCGGGCGGCAAGGCCGCCTATCCGTCCTCGGTGCTGATGAACGCGATCCCGGCCAAGGTCGCCGGCGTCAGGCAGCTGGTGATGGTCGTGCCGACGCCGGACGGCGAGCAGAATGATCTGGTGCTCGCCGCGGCGCGCCTCGCCGGCGTCGATCGCGTGTTCGCGATCGGCGGTGCGCAGGCAGTCGCCGCGCTCGCCTACGGCACGGCAAGCGTGCCGCGCGTCGACAAGATCGTCGGCCCCGGCAACATCTGGGTCGCGACCGCCAAGCGCGCCGTGTACGGGCAGGTCGGCATCGACATGATCGCCGGACCGTCCGAGATCCTCGTGATCTGCGACGGCGACACCGATGCCGACTGGATCGCGATGGATCTGTTCTCGCAGGCCGAGCACGACGAGGACGCGCAGCCGATCCTGATCTCGCCGGATGCGGCCTTCCTCGATCGCGTCGCCGCCGCCATCGAGCGCCTGCTGCCGACGCTGGCGCGCGCCGACATCGTGCGCGTGTCGCTGGCCAGCCGCGCGGCGCTGATCCGGGTCGCCGACCTTGCCGAGGCGGCCGAAGTCGCCAACTACATCGCGCCCGAGCACCTGGAGCTGTCGGTCGCCGATCCGCAGGCATTGCTGCCGAGCATCCGCCACGCCGGCGCGATCTTCCTCGGCCGGCATACGGCCGAGGCGCTCGGCGACTACTGCGCCGGGCCGAACCACGTGCTGCCGACCTCGCGCACCGCGCGCTTCTCGTCGCCGCTCGGTGTCTATGACTTCCAGAAGCGTTCGAGCCTGATCTTCTGCTCGCCGGACGGGGCCGCCACGCTCGGGCGCACGGCCTCGGTGCTGGCGCGCGGCGAGGGGCTGAGCGCGCACGCGCGCTCGGCCGAGTACCGCATCCCCGGCTTCGTGCCGCCGGAGGCCGCGTCGTGAGCCGCTACTGGAGCGAGGTCGTCGGCCGGCTGACGCCGTACGTGCCCGGCGAGCAGCCGCAGATACCGAACCTGGTCAAGCTCAACACCAACGAGCACCCGGACGGACCCTCGCCGCGCGTGCTGGCAGCGATCCGCGCCGCCCTCGACGAGGGCCTGCGCCTGTATCCGGACCCGAACGCGGGCCGGCTGAAGCAGGCGCTGGCCGCACGCCACGGACTCACGGCCGCGCACGTGTTCGTCGGCAACGGTTCCGACGAGGTGCTCGCGCATGCCTTCCACGGCCTGCTGCGTCACGCACGACCTCTGCTGTTCCCGGACGTGACCTACAGCTTCTACCCGGTCTGGTGCGGGCTGTACGACATCGGCTTCGAGACCATCCCGCTCGCCGGCGACTTCTCGCTGCGCGTCGAGGACTACCGCCGGCCGAACGGCGGCATCGTGTTCGCGAACCCGAACGCGCCGACCGGCCGGGCGCTGGCGCTTGCCGACATCGAGCGCCTGCTCGGCTTCAACCGCGATTCGGTCGTGCTGGTCGATGAGGCCTACGTCGATTTCGGCGCCGACAGCGCCGCTGCGCTGGTCGCGCAGTACCCGAACCTGCTGGTCGTGCAGACGCTGTCGAAGTCGCGCGCGCTCGCCGGCCTGCGCGTCGGCTGGGCGTATGGCGATCCCGCGCTGATCGAGGCGCTGGAGCGCATCAAGAACAGCTTCAACTCCTACCCGCTCGACCGGCTGGCGCTCGCCGGCGCCGTGGCCGCGCTCGAGGACGACGAATACTTCGACGTGCACCGGCGTGCGGTCATCGACAGTCGCGAACAGCTCGCGCAGGCGCTGACGGACCACGGCTTCGAGGTGCTGCCCTCGGCTGCAAACTTCGTGTTCGCACGCCACCCGGCGCACGATGCCGCCGGCCTCGCCGCCGGCCTGCGCGCGCACGGCGTCATCGTCCGCCACTTCCGGCTGCCGCGCATCGAGCAGTTCCTGCGCATCACGGTCGGCAGCCCCGCGCAGAACGCCGCGCTGCTCGCGGCGCTCGCAAAGCTGCACGGCTGAGGCGGCACGCCATGCACCTGCGCGAGCTGGTCGGCTACTGCGACACGCTGCTCGCCGCGGCGAGCTTCAGCGACTACTGCCCGAACGGCCTGCAGGTCGAGGGCCGGCCCGACGTGCGGCTGCTGGTCGGCGGCGTCACCGCCTGTCAGGCGCTGCTCGAAGCGGCGCTCGATCTCGGTGCCGATGCGATCCTCGTGCATCACGGCTACTTCTGGCGCGGCGAGGATGCGCGTGTCACCGGTCAGAAGCGCCGGCGCCTGGCGACGCTGCTGCGCCACGATCTCTCGCTGATCGCCTACCACCTGCCGCTCGATGCGCACGCCGAATACGGCAACAACGTCGCGCTCGCCCGCACGCTCGGCCTGCGCATCAGCGGGGCGCTCGACGGTGGCGGACGCACGCCGGGGCTGGTCCTGCACGGCGAGCCGGCCGCGCCGCTGTCGGCGCGCGCGTTCGCGCAGCAGATCGGGCATGCGCTCGGGCGCGTGCCGCTGCACATCGACGCCGCCGGCGACGACGGGCCGCTGCGGCGCATCGCCTGGTGCACCGGCGCGGCCGCCGGCTCGATCGACCTGGCGATCGCCGCCGGCTGCGATGCCTACGTCACCGGCGAGGCCTCGGAGCCGGCCGTGCATGCGGCGCGCGAGGCCGGCGTCCACTTCTATGCGGCCGGACACCATGCCACCGAGCGCGGTGGCGTGCAGGCGCTCGGGGCGCATCTGGCGGCGCATTTCGGCCTCGCGTTCCGCTTCGTCGATATCCCGAATCCGGTCTGACCTTCGCGGAATCTTCCCCGGATCGTTCCTGAATCTTTCCCGGATCTTTCCTGAATCCCGCCTTGCAGAAGTGGCGGCAACAGCCACGCTGTGCACGCCCGCAACCCTTGATTTTCCTCAAGTGAAATAAGGGTTTCGTCTTGATTCTTACGAAACGTTATACGAACATCCCGCGTTTAGTTGCGGCCGGCGGTTCAGCTCGCGGGCGGCTGCCGCCGTGGCCTCCGCAGACCGGTCGGGACGCTCGATAAACCGGTCAAAATCAATTTTTTTCAGTCTGTTAGGAGAGAGCGTATGAGTACGGCAGACGGAGTGAACCTCGGCAGGCGGCGGTTCCTGACCGCCACTGCCACCGCCGTCGGTGGCGTCGGCGCAGCGTTCGTGGCGGTGCCCTTCCTGAAGTCCTGGACACCGAGCGAACGGGCCAAGGCGGCGGGCGCGCCGGTCGAGGCCGACATCAGCAAGCTCGCCGAAGGCCAGATCATGACGGTCGAATGGCGCGGCAAGCCGGTGTGGGTCGTGCATCGCAGCAAGGCCATGCTCGATGCGCTGCCCGCGCTCGACGGCAAGATGTCCGATCCGAAGTCCGAGATGGACCAGCAGCCGGCCTACGCCAAGAACGAGTTCCGCTCGATCAAGCCCGAATATCTGGTGCTGGTCGGCATCTGCACGCACCTCGGCTGCTCGCCGACCTTCCGGCCCGACCTCGCACCCGCCGACCTCGGTGCCGAATGGAAGGGCGGCTTCTTCTGTCCGTGCCACGGTTCCCGCTTCGACCTCGCCGGGCGCGTCTACAGCGGCGTGCCGGCGCCGAAGAACATGGTCGTTCCCCCGTACAAGTACCTGAGCGACACCCGCATTCTGGTCGGCGTCGGCGCGGAGGCTGCGTAATGGCGAATCATCCACATCCGGGTACGACCGGCCTGCTCGGCTGGGTCGATGCGCGCTTTCCGGCGACCAAGCTCTGGCGCGAGCACCTGTCCGAGTATTACGCGCCGAAGAACTTCAACTTCTGGTACTTCTTCGGCTCGCTGGCGCTGCTGGTGCTGGTCAACCAGATCCTGACCGGCATCTGGCTGACGATGAGCTACAAGCCCTCGGCGACCGAAGCCTTCGCGTCCGTCGAATACATCATGCGCGACGTCGACTGGGGCTGGCTGATCCGCTACATGCACTCGACCGGTGCATCGGCGTTCTTCATCGTCGTCTACCTGCACATGTTCCGCGGCCTGATCTACGGCTCGTACAAGCAGCCGCGCGAACTGATCTGGATCTTCGGCGTGCTGATCTTCCTCGCGCTGATGGCCGAGGCCTTCATGGGCTACCTGCTGCCCTGGGGCCAGATGTCGTACTGGGGTGCGCAGGTCATCATCAACCTGTTCGGCGCCGTGCCCTTCATCGGCCCGGATCTCTCCGAATGGATCCGCGGTGACTTCGTCGTCTCCGACGCGACGCTGAACCGCTTCTTCTCGCTGCACGTGATCGCGGTGCCGCTGGTGCTGGTCGGCCTGGTCGCCGCGCACATCATCGCGCTGCACGAAGTCGGCTCGAACAACCCCGATGGCGTCGAGATCAAGAAGCTCAAGGACGAGAACGGCATCCCGCTCGACGGCATCCCGTTCCACCCGTACTACTCGGTCAAGGATCTGGTCGGCGTCGGCTTCTTCCTGATCTTCTTCTGCGCCGTGATCTTCTTCCTGCCGGAAATGGGCGGCTACTTCCTGGAGCACCCGAACTTCGATCCGGCCGATCCGCTGAAGACCCCGCCGCACATCGCGCCGGTGTGGTACTTCACGCCCTTCTACGCGATCCTGCGCGCCGTGCCGTCGATGGCCGGCTCGGCCTTCCCGGGCGTGGTCGCGATGGGCGCCTCGATCGTGCTGATGTTCTTCCTGCCCTGGCTCGACCGCAGCCCGGTCAAGTCGATCCGCTACCGCGGCCCGCTGTTCAAGGGCGCCGTCGCGCTGTTCGTCGTCGCCTTCCTGATCCTCGGCTACCTCGGCGCGCTGCCGACCACGCCGGGCCGCACGCTGGTCGCGCAGATCTGCTCGGCGATCTACTTCGCGTTCTTCCTGCTGATGCCGATCTACACGTCGATCGACAAGACCAAGCCGGTTCCGGAAAGGGTGACGTTCAAATGAGAAAGTGGATTCTGGCCATCGTCCTCGCCGCGCTGCCCGGCTTCGCACTGGCCTCCAGCGAAGGCGCCGCACTCGACAAGGCGAACATCGATCCGACCGACAAGGCCTCGCTGCAGCGCGGTGCGAAGCTGTTCGTCAATTACTGCATGGGCTGCCACTCGGCGGACTACCAGCGCTACAACCGGCTGGCGCGCGACATCGGCCTGAGCGACGAGCAGGTCAGGGACAACCTGATCTTCACCGGTGCCAAGGTCGGCGAAGGCATGCGCAACGCCATGCCCAAGAAGGACGCGAAGAAGTGGTTCGGTGCGGCGCCGCCCGACCTGACCCTGATCGCGCGCGCGCGCGGGGTGGACTACCTGTACACCTATCTGCGCACGTTCTACATCGACGAGGCGCGGCCCTGGGGCGTCAACAACGCCGCCTTCCCGCTGGTCGGCATGCCGCACGTGCTGAGCGAACTGCAGGGCTGGCAGAAGGCCAGGATGGAAACGCACAAGGATGCCCACGGCAACGAGTCGACGGTCATCACCGGCTACGAGATCGTCAAGAAGGGCAGCATGAGTCCGCCGGAGTTCGACTCGGCGATGCGTGACCTGGTCAACTTCCTCGCCTACGTCGCCGAACCGGTCAAGCTGTACCGGCAGTCGCTCGGCGTGTGGGTCATCGCGTTTCTGGTCCTGATGACGGCGGTCTTCTACCTTCTGAAGAAGGAATACTGGAAGGACATCCACTGACGCACGGCGCGCGGGGCGGATTGCCGGTCATGGCAGCCGCCCCGCGTCCCGCATCCCGCCGATCTATCCGGAGAGGGCCATGGCCGGAGCAGCCAGCCGCAGATCGACCCTGACGCTGTATTCGCTCTGCAACTGCTGCCACTGCCACCGCGTGCGTCTGGTGCTGCTGGAAAAGGGGCTGGACCCGGAGTTCGTCTGGGTCAACCCCGCCAGCCCGCCCCCCGACCTGCTCGAAGCCAGTCCCGGCGGCCATCTGCCGACGCTGGTCGATCGCGATGTCGTGCTCTACAACGACCGCGTCATCATCGAATACCTCGACGAGCGCTATCCGCATCCGCCCATGCTCGCGACCGACCCGGCCGGTCGTGCCCGCCAGCGGCTGGCGCTCGCCCGCATCGAACAGGATCTGTACGCGCAACTGCCGCGGCTGTCGCGCAGCGTGCGCGAGGAGCGCGAGCTGGCGCGCGAGGCGCTGCGTTCGCAGCTCGTGGCCGGCGCCGCGGTGTTCGCGGCGCGCCCGTACTTCCTCGGCACCGACTACAGCCTGATCGACGCGACGCTGGCGCCGCTGCTGTGGCGCCTCGCGCACTACGGCATCGAACTGCCGCCCGAGGCGGCGCCGGTGCTCGAATACGCGGCGCGCATGTTCGCGCGGCCGGCGTTTCGCCAGAGTCTGAGTGCGGTCGAGCAGGAAATGCGCGACGATGGTCCCGCCGCCCGCCCCCCGTCCAGCGAGACCGTGCGATGACCTCCAATCGCCCCTATCTGATCCGGGCCTTGTACGAATGGATCCTCGACAACGCCATGACCCCGCACATCCTCGTCAACGCCAGGGTCGAGGGGGTCGACGTGCCGCCGCAGCACGTGCATGACGGTCGCATCGTGCTGAACGTCAGCCCGAGCGCCGTGCATGGCCTGGCGATGGGCAACGACCACATCGAGTTCAGTGCCCGCTTCGGCGGGCTGGCGCGCACCGTGCGCGTGCCGGTGGTGGCGGTGATGGCGATCTACGCGCGCGAGAATGGTCAGGGCACGGCCTTCCCGGACGAACCGGGCAGCGAACCGCCGCCGTCGCCGTCCCAGCCCGAGCGTGGCAGCGGCAAGCGCCCGGCGCTGAAGCTCGTCAAGTAATTCGCCAAGGAATTTAATTCCGGGCGGGCAGGCGCCCGTTCAGCCGCGCGCCCGGTTCCGGGGGGATCAGCGGTCGATGTACTCGAACAGCCGCACGACCTTCTGCACGCCCGGCACGCTGCGCACCGCCGCCGTGACCGACTCGGCCTCGGCGCTGCTCACCAGCCCCATCAGATAGACGATGCCGCGTTCGGTCACGACCTTGACCCGGGTCGGGTCGAAGTCGCGGATGCCGTCGACGTTGAACAGCGCCGTCTTCGCGCGCGTCGTCAGCCAGGTGTCGTTCGAGCGGCTGGCGAGCGTGCTGGCCGGCAGGATGGCAGCCTCGTTGAACACCTGCCGCACCTCGGCGACGCGGCGCACGACGGCCTCGGCCTGCTGGCGCGTGGCCTCGTCGGGCACCTCGCCGCAGATCAGCACGCTGCGGTTGTAGCTCGTGACGTTCAGGTGCGAGCGGGCACTGATGCCGTGACGGTCGAGCTCGGCGACCGCTTTCATCTCGATGCTCTCGTCCTCGACGACGGTGCCGGCCGTGCGCCGGTCGTGCGCGACGCTGACCGCGGCCGCGCCACCGGCGACGACGCCGGCGCAGCCGCTCGGGCCGCCGAGGAAGACAAGGCTGCTCAGGCCGAGCACGGGGAGCAGGTGCAGGATTCGGCGAATCATGTGTGCGGGATTCCGTAGGCAGGCGGGTGCGCGGTTTCAGTCGGCGCGAAAGGCGTCGCGCACCCATTCGTAAGCGGGATGGCCGTCCGGGCCGGGCGAGATGCCGACGACGTCGAAGCGGCACGGCAGCGTATCGCCGTGCTGTTGCAGGTAGACTGCCGCGGCCCGCAGCAGGCGGCGCTGCTTGCCGGCCGTGACGCTTTCGAGCGCCGTGCCGAAGCCGCAATCGCGGCGGAAGCGCACCTCGACGAACACGAGGATGTCGCCCTCGCGCATCACGAGATCGATCTCGCCGGGCCGGCAGCGGAAATTGCGCATCAACGGTTTCAGGCCCTGCTGCACCAGCCAGGCTTCGGCCAAGGCCTCGCCGGCCGCGCCGCGCAGCAGATGGGCAGGCCGGCCGGCGCCGGAGGTCATGGCGCCGGAGCCCTGCCACACATCTTCCGGAGTCCTGTCGTGTCCGTACGCATCGGCATCTTATACGTGGTGGCCACGCCGATCGGCAATCTGCTCGATCTGAGTCCGCGCGCGCAGCAGACGCTCGCGTCGGTCGAGCGGGTGGCGGCCGAGGATACCCGCCACAGCGGTGCGCTGCTGCGCCATTTCGGCATCCATACGCCGCTGGTGTCGGTGCACGAGCACAACGAGCGCGACCGCTGCGCCGGACTGGTCGGGGAGCTGCTCGCCGGCCAGTCGCTGGCGCTGGTGTCCGATGCCGGCACACCGCTGATTTCGGATCCGGGCTATCACCTCGTGCGTGCCGCGCAGGCGGCCGGCATCGAGGTGGTCGCCGTGCCCGGTCCGAGCAGCCTGATCGCTGCGCTGTCGGTCTCGGGGCTGCCGACCGATCGCTTCGTGTTCGAAGGCTTCCTGCCGGCCCGATCCGCGGCCCGCCGTGCACGGCTGTCGGAACTGGCGGCCGAGACGCGCACGCTGGTGCTGTTCGAGTCCAGCCACCGCATCGCCGAGAGTCTCGCCGATCTCGCCGAAACCTTCGGGCCGGCGCGCGAGGCGGCCGTCGCCCGCGAGCTGACCAAACGCTACGAATCCGTGCGCCGGGCCGGGCTCGGGGCGCTGGCCGCGCATTTCGCAGCGAGCGAGGAGGAGCGCCGCGGCGAGTTCGTCGTGCTCGTGCAGGGCGCCGAGGCGCCCGATGCCGGGGCCGGAGCGGATGCCGGGGCCGAGCGCGTACTGCGCCTGCTGCTCGCCGAGCTGCCGCTCGGGCGCGCCGTGGCGCTGGCGGCGAA
Organism: Pseudomonadota bacterium; assembly: GCA_018240295.1. Lineage (GTDB taxonomy): Bacteria > Pseudomonadota > Gammaproteobacteria > Competibacterales > Competibacteraceae > Plasticicumulans. Next base: position 27,662 of record JAFEGB010000331.1, on the reverse strand, counting down.
GATCACCGGTGCCCGCAGGAACGTGCTGTACGCACGGGCGCTGGAGCTGTCCGGCGACGGGGCATCCGGCGCATGACTTGCCCTGCCGTCGGTGGCCGCGCAGAATCCGCGCCCGGAAGTCGGCCGGACGATCGCGGCCCCCGCGTGCGGGGGCGGAGGAAAGTCCGGGCTCCGCAGGGCAGGGTGCCAGGTAACGCCTGGGGGGCGTGAGCCCACGGAAAGTGCCACAGAAAACAAACCGCCCAAGTCGCCGCGAGGCGAACGGCAAGGGTGAAAAGGTGCGGTAAGAGCGCACCGCGGCGCTGGCAACAGTCGCCGGCACGGAAAACCCCACCCGGAGCAAGACCAAATAGGGGAGCGCCAGCGTGTGGCCCGCACGGCTCCCGGGTAGGTCGCTACAGGCGTCCGGTGACGGGCGTCGCAGATGAATGATCGTCCTCGACAGAACCCGGCTTACAGGCCGACTTCCTCCTTCCTGAATCTCCCTGTTTCCAGCCCCGGCTTGCGGTTCGCCGCAAGCCGCGCGGCTGTCTGTCCGTGCGGCGGGGGACATGACGTTTTCCGGCGGTGGCTGACAGCGGTTTGCTCCTGAATGGTGCAATGCGGCATCGGCAGTCCGGTGGCTGTTGTGGGGGCGCAACCCATGTTGTATGCGCGCCGATAAGCTGTTGTAGAAAAAGCAAAACCGTGGCGTCCGCGGGCCGTGTTCTCCTTGACAGGCTTCCGGCGCGGTTCCTATAGTGGGAAAACGTGGAACGTAGTGGGACAGTCGGGCAGGCCGCGGTACGGCAGCGAGGATCAGGCGCTTGTTTCGCGGGATTTCCCCTCTTTCGCTCGACAGCAAGGGACGGCTCTCGATCCCCGCCCGGTTCCGGGATCGGCTCTCCGAAAGTGGCAGTGACCAGGTGGTCGTCACGATCGATCGTGACGGGTGTCTCCTTTTGTATCCGCTGCCGGTCTGGGAGCAGGTGGAAGCGCGACTGGTGCAGCTGTCGAGTACGAACCGCGCCGCCCGCAGCCTGAAGCGGTTGCTGATGGGGCACGCCGAGGAACTGCAACCCGACGGCTCGGGGCGTCTGCTGATACCGGCGCCGCTGCGGGAATTCGCGAAGCTCGAAAAACATGTGGTGCTGGTGGGGCAGGGGAACAAGTTCGAGCTCTGGGACGAGCAGACCTGGTATCGGCTGCGCGAGCAGTGGCTGGCCGAGGACGGCGGCGAGGCAGGCTCCCTGCCCGACGATCTGGAATCGCTCTCCTTCTGAAGTCATGACCTCCACCCTGCTTCATCAAAGCGTGCTGCTGCACGAGGCCGTCGATGCCCTGAACGTGCGGGCACGGGGCTGCTATCTCGATGCCACCTTCGGCCGCGGCGGTCACGCCCGCGCGGTGCTGGCGCGCCTCGGGGCCGACGGCTGCCTGCTGGCCCTCGAGCGCGATCCGGAAGCGGCCGCCGAGGCGCGTGCGCTCGCGGCCACCGATCCCCGCCTGCAGTTCGTGGCCGGTCCGTTCAGCGGGCTGGCGGCGGCCGTGCGGGCGCACGGTCTCGAAGGCCGGCTCGACGGCATCCTGTTCGATCTCGGCGTCTCGTCGCCGCAACTCGACGATGCGCGTCGCGGCTTCAGCTTCCAGCAGGACGGGCCGCTCGACATGCGCATGGATCCGGCCGGCGGGCCGAGTGCAGCCGAATGGCTGGCGGCGGCCGGCGAGGCGGAGATTTCCCTGGTGCTGCGCGATCTCGGCGAGGAGCGTTTTCACCGGCGCATCGCCCGGCGCGTCGTCGAGACCCGCGCCGAAACCCCGATCGCCAGCACCGCGCAGCTTGCCGGCCTCGTGGCCGCCGCCGTGCCGACGCGCGAGCGCGGCAAGCATCCGGCGACGCGCGCCTTCCAGGCGATCCGCATCCACGTCAACCGCGAACTCGACGAATTGCAGGACGCACTCGCGCAGGCCGTCGGGCTGCTCGCGCCCGGCGGCCGGCTCGCCGTGATCAGCTTCCACTCGCTGGAAGACCGCATCGTCAAGCGCTTCCTGCGCGCCGGCGCGCGCGGCCAGGAACTGCCGCCCGGGCTGCCGGTGACCGGCGGGCCGAGCGGCGCGACGCTGAAGCTCATCGGCAAGGCCGTGCAGCCGTCCGCGGCCGAGATCGACGCCAATCCGCGCGCGCGCAGCGCCGTGCTGCGCGTCGCCGAGAAGCTGCCATGAACGCGCCGCTGCCGCTCCTGACGACCGAGGTCCCGGTCGCTCCCGTCGAAGTCGCGGTGCCGCCGCCGGTCGCCGAGACCGAAAAACCGCAGGCTGCCGAGGCCGGGCGACTCGTCGACGAGCCGGCCGAGCACGACCCGGTCGGCCAGAACCTCGGCACGGTGCTGGTGCTGGTGCTGACGATCCTCGCCACCGGTGTCGGCATCGTCTGGAGCAAGCACCAGAGCCGCAAGCTGTTCGTCGAGCTGCAGGGGCTGCAGAAGGTCCGCGACGACCTCGACATCGAATGGAACCAGCTGCAGCTGGAACAGAGCACGCTCGCGACCGAGTCGGTGATCGACCAGGCCGCGCGCACCCGGCTGGACATGGGCATACCCGCGCCCGAAGCGGTCATCTACGTGATCCGATGAAACGCTCTCCGTCATCGCCGTCGCGCAAGCTGCGCGCGTCCCCGGGCAGCTGGACGACCAATCGCCGCAAGCTCGTCCTCGGCCTGTTCGCGCTGGCCGCGCTCGGCATCGTCGCGCGCGCCGTCTACCTGCAGCTGATCGATACCGAATTCCTGCAGGGCCAGGGCGACGAGCGCTTCCTGCGCAGCGTCGAGGTGCCGGCACACCGCGGCATGATCACCGACCGTCACGGCGAGCCGCTGGCGGTCAGCTCGCCGGTCGACAGCGTCTGGGCGCATCCGCCGACGCTGCTCGCCAACCGCGAGCGCCTGCCGGAGCTCGCACGCCTGCTCGGCATGACTCCCTCGGAACTCGAAGCCAAGGTCCTGTCGCGCGAGAAGAAGGAATTCATGTACCTGCGCCGCGCGCTCGAACCCGATGCTGCCGCGCGCATCCAGGTGCGGGCGATTCCCGGCGTGTTCCTGCAGCGCGAATACCGGCGCTTCTATCCGTCGGCCGAGGTGACCTCGCACCTGCTCGGCTTCACCGACATCGACGACGACGGTCAGGAAGGCATCGAGCTGGCGTGGAACTCGACGCTGCAGGGCGTGCCCGGCGAGAAGCGCGTGATCCGTGACCGCTACGGCCACACCGTCGACGAAGTCGAGAGCGTGCGCGAGCCGCAGCCCGGGCGCACGGTGACGCTGTCGATCGACCGGCGCATCCAGTACATCGCCTACCGCGCGGTCAAGGCCGCGATGCTCGAACACGGCGCTGCCGCCGCCACTGCCGTCGTGCTCGACGTGCAGACCGGCGAGGTGCTGGCGATGGTCAACCAGCCCGGCACCAACCCGAACGATCGCGGCGCGATCCGCGGCGACCTGCTGCGCAACCGCGCGCTGACCGACGTTTACGAACCCGGCTCGGTCATGAAGCCGTTCACGGTGGCGATGGGCCTCGAAAGCGGCAGGTTCCGGCCGGACACGCCGATCAGCACCAGCCCCGGCCACATGAGCGTCGGGCGCTACACGGTGCGCGACACGCACAACTACGGCCTGATCGACGTGACGCGCGTGATCGTCAAGTCGAGCAACGTCGGCGCCACCAAGATCGCGCTGGCGCTGCCGGCCGAGCGGCTGTGGGACCTGTTCCGCAAGCTCGGCTTCGGGCGCACCAGCGGCATCGGCTTCCCGGGCGAGCAGGGCGGGTGGCTCGCGCACTACTCGCGCTGGAGCACGATCAGCCACGCCAACCAGAGCTTCGGCTACGGCATCTCGATGACGCCGCTGCAGCTCGCGCGGGCCTACGCGGCGCTCGCCTCCGGCGGCGTGATCCGGCCGGTGTCGCTGGTCAAGCTCGACCGGGCGCCGGAGGGCGAGCGCATTTTGTCCGAGGCCACGGTCAGGAAGCTGATGCCGATGATGGAAGCCGTCGTCAGCCGCGACGGCACGGCGATCCAGGCGAGCGTCGCCGGCTACCGCGTCGCCGGCAAGACCGGCACCGTCCACAAGATCGTCGGCCGCGGCTACGCGAAGAACAACTACTACTCGGTGTTCGCGGGCTTCGCGCCGGTCAGCAAGCCGCGGCTGGCGATGGTCGTCATCGTCGATGACCCGAAGGACAAGTCCTACTACGGCGGGCTGGTCGCCGCGCCGGTGTTCAGCAAGGTCATGGCCGGAGCGCTGCGCGTCATGAACGTGCCGCCGGACAACATCGTCGATCCGCGCCTGACGCCGGCGCGGCCGGTGATGGCAAGCACGACGGCACCGGCTGCCGCGCCGGCGACGGCGAAACGGGAGCGTCCGTGATGCTGCCGCTGTCCGTCCTGCTCGCCGGATTCGCCCGCGACGTGCCTGAACTGCCGGTCACGGCGCTCGCGCTCGACAGCCGTGCCGTGACCCCGGGGGCGGTGTTCTGCGCCGTGCGCGGCCACAGCGGCCACGGTCTCGACCACGTGCAGCAGGCGATCGCGCGCGGTGCGAGTGCCGTGCTGTGGGAGCCGCCGGCCGCGGCACCGCTGCTGCCGGTGCCGGCGATCCCGATCGAACGGCTCGGCCGGCAGGTCTCACAGCTGGCGAGCCGGCTGTACGGCATCCCGTCGCACGCGCTGGCGGTGCTCGGCGTCACCGGCACCGATGGCAAGACCTCGTGCACGCACTTCCTCGCGCAGGCGCTTTCCGAACCCGGACGCCCGGCGGGCCTGCTCGGCACGCTCGGCTACGGCCTCTGGGGCGGACCGTTCGAGAGCGCCTCGCACACGACCCCCGATGCGATCGGCGTGCAGCAGCGCCTCGCCGCCTTTGTCGAGGCCGGCGTGCGTCACGCGGCCATGGAAGTCTCCTCGCACGCGCTCGATCAGGGGCGGGTCGAGGCCGTGCACTACGCCTGCGCGATCCTGACGCACCTGAGCCGCGATCACCTCGACTATCACGGCACGGCCGCGGCCTATGCGGCGGCCAAGATGCGGCTGTTCGCCGAACTCGACATCGGCGCCGCGGTGCTGAACCTCGACGACGCCTTCGGGCGCTCGCTGTGCACGGTGGCACGCGCGCCGATCCACGGCTACGGCCTCGATGTGCTCGACACCGAGGGGCTGGCCGGCTGGGTGCAGGGCAGCGAGCCGGTCTGCGACACCGACGGCCTGCGCCTGAGCGTGCACACCCACCTCGGGGCCGCCGAACTCGCGAGCACGCTGCTCGGGCGCTTCAACGCCCAGAACCTGCTCGCCTGCCTCGCGGCGCTGCTCGCGCTCGGCATGCCGCTCGATGAGGCCGTCGGCCGGCTTGCGCGCTCGCGCACGGTGCCGGGGCGCATGGAGCGCTTCGGCGGCGGTGCGGACCGCCCGCTCGCGGTCGTCGACTACGCCCACACGCCGAACGCGCTGCAGTCGGTGCTGACCGCGCTGCGCGCGCACACGGCCGGACGGCTGTACTGCGTGTTCGGCTGCGGCGGCGACCGCGATGCCGGCAAGCGTCCGCTGATGGGCGCTGCCGCCGAGCGCCTCGCCGATCGCGTGATCCTGACCAGCGACAATCCGCGCAGCGAGGACCCGCTGGCGATCCTCGCCGACATCCGGGCCGGCTGCGCCGAGCCCGCGCGCGTGCAGGTCGAGCCCGAGCGCGCCGCGGCCATCCGCCAGGCGCTGGCGGCGGCCCGCCCCGGGGACGTGGTGCTGATCGCCGGCAAGGGCCACGAGGATTACCAGATCATCGGCAGCGAACGGCGCACGTACAGCGACCGCGCCGAGGTCGCCGCCCTGTTCGGGGAGACATCTGCATGAAGCCGCAGCCGCTCTCGCACCTCGCGACCGGACTGTGCGCCGAACTGACCGGCCACGACACCGAAGTCCGCGGCGTGTCGACCGATTCGCGCACGATCGCGCCCGGCGAGCTGTTCGTCGCGCTGGCCGGCCCGAACTTCGACGGTCACGCCTGGGTCGCGACCGCGGCCGCGCGCGGGGCCTGCGCGGCGCTGGTCGCGCATCCGCAGCCGCTCGACCTGCCGCAGCTGCTGGTGCCGGACACCCGGCTCGCGCTCGGGCGGCTCGGTGCGCTGGCGCGCGCGGCCTTCCGCGGTCCGGTGATCGGCCTGACCGGCTCCAACGGCAAGACCACGCTGAAGGAGATGTCGGCGGCGATCCTGCGCCGGCGTGCCCGGGTGCTGGCGACGCGCGGCAACCTGAACAACGACATCGGCGTGCCGCTGACGCTGCTCGGCCTCGATGAGGACCACGACTGCGCGGTCATCGAGATGGGGGCCAACCACCCCGGCGAGATCGCCTACCTGACCGCCCTGGTGCAGCCCTCGGTCGCGATCCTCAACAACGCCGGTCCCTGCCACCTCGAAGGCTTCGGCAGCCTCGACGGCGTCGCGCGCGCCAAGGGCGAGATCTTCACCGGGCTCGGTGCGCAGGGCGTGGCGATCCTCAATGCCGATGACCGCTACTTCGGCTACTGGCGCGAGCTGGTCGGCGCCCGCCCGGCGCTGAGCTTCGGGCTGGACGCACCGGCCGACGTGAGCGCCGTCGTCCTCGATGCCGCCACGCAGCGCGTGCGCCTGAGCCTGCCGCAGCGGGAGCACATCGAGTTCGAACTGCCGCTGAGCGGCCGGCACAACCTGCGCAACGCCTGCGCGGCCGCCGCCGCGACCTATGCGCTCGGCGCGGGCGCCGAAGACATCGCCGCCGGCCTTGCGTCGCTGCATCCGGTCGCCGGGCGCCTGCAGCGCCTCGCCGGCCTGCACGGCGCGACGCTCGTCAACGACGCCTACAACGCCAATCCGGCCTCGCTCGCCGCCGGGCTGGAGACGCTGGCGGCCGAGCCCGGCGAGCACTGGCTGGTGCTCGGCGACATGGGCGAGCTCGGGGCCGAGGCCGACGCGCTGCACGCCCAGAGCGGCGAGCGCGCGCGTGCCTGCGGCTTCGCGCGCCTGTACGCGCTGGGCAGCCGCAGCCGGCACGCGGTGCGGGCCTTCGGTGCCGGTGGCCGGCACTTCGACGACATCGACAGCCTGACGGCGACGCTCGCGGCGGATCTCGCCGCCGGCGTGGCGCCGACGATTCTGGTCAAGGGCTCGCGTTCGATGCGCATGGAGCGCGTCGTGCGGGCCCTCGATCCCCATGACCACGACCCCCTGGCGGGAGCGCACTGAACAAATGCTGGTTTTCCTGGCCGAGCTGCTGACCCAGCTGTACAGCGGCTTCAATGTCTTTTCGTACCTGACGCTGCGCGCGATCCTCGGGCTGCTGACGGCGCTGCTGCTCGCGCTGCTGGTCGGGCCGGTGATGATCCGCCGGCTGTCGCAATACCAGATCGGCCAGCAGGTGCGCAGCGACGGGCCGCAGACGCACCTGAAGAAGGCCGGCACGCCGACGATGGGCGGCGCGCTGATCCTGGTCGCGATCGCGGTCTCGACGCTGCTGTGGGCGGACCTGCGCAATCCCTACGTGTGGATCGTGCTCGGCGTGACGCTGGCCTTCGGCGCCATCGGCTGGGTCGATGACTACCGCAAGCTGGTCAAGAAGAACAGCAAGGGTCTGTCGGCGAAGGAGAAATACTTCTGGCAGACCATCGCCGGCGCGCTCGCCGCGCTGCTGCTGTACCTGATCGCCAAGACGCCGGTGTCGACGCAGCTGATCGTGCCGTTCTTCAAGCACGTCGCGATCGACCTCGGTCCGTGGTTCCTGCTGCTCGCATACCTGACCATCGTCGGCTCCAGCAACGCCGTGAACCTGACCGACGGCCTCGACGGTCTGGCGATCATGCCGACGGTCATGGTCGCCGGCGGCCTCGGCGTCATCGCCTACGTGACCGGCAACTCGGTGTTCGCCGGCTATCTCGGCATCCCGTACATCTCCGGCGTCGGCGAGATGATCGTGTTCTGCGGCGCGATCTTCGGCGCCGGCCTCGGCTTCCTGTGGTTCAACGCCTATCCGGCGCAGGTGTTCATGGGCGATGTCGGCGCGCTCGCGCTCGGCGCGGCCCTCGGCATCGTCGCCGTGATCGTGCGTCAGGAGATCGTGCTGGTGATCATGGGTGGCGTGTTCGTCATGGAGACCGTGTCGGTGATCCTGCAGGTCGGCTCGTACAAGCTGACCGGCCGGCGCATCTTCCGGATGGCGCCGATCCATCACCACTTCGAACTCAAGGGCTGGCCGGAGCCGCGCGTGATCGTGCGCTTCTGGATCATCACGGTGATCCTCGTGATGATCGGCCTGTCCACGCTGAAGATCCGGTGAGCCGCCCATGGTCATGGTCCCGGCTCCCCGTCCCGATCTCCACGGCCTGACGCTGGTCGTCGGGCTCGGCGTCTCCGGCCTGTCGGCGGCGCGCACGCTCGCGCACCTCGGCGCGAGCTTCGCCGTCGTCGACACGCGCAGCGCACCGCCCGGGCTTGCCGAGCTCGATCGCATCGCCCCTGAGGCCGAGGTCTGCTGCGGCGACTTCGGATTGATTCAGGCCGAAGCCCTGTTCGCGCGCGCCGCCCGGCTGATCGTCAGCCCCGGCATCAGCGTGCGCACGCCGGCGATCGCCGCCTGCGCGGCGCGCGGCGTGCCGGTCTGGGGCGACATCGAGCTGTTCGCGCGCCTGACGGACGTGCCGGTGATCGGCATCACCGGCTCGAACGGCAAGTCGACCGTGACCACGCTGCTCGGCGAGATGGCCACCGCCGCCGGCGTGCGCCCGGCGGTCGGCGGCAACCTCGGCACGGCGGCGCTCGATCTGTGGCTCGAACGCGAGGCCGCCGGCGACGTGCCGGGGCTGTACGTGCTGGAGCTCTCCAGCTTCCAGCTCGAAACCACGCACTCGCTCGCCTGCGTGGCCGCGACCGTGCTGAACGTCAGCGCCGATCACCTCGACCGCTACGACGGCATGGACGACTACGCCGCGGCCAAGGCGCGGCTGTTCGAGCGCGCCGCCGTGCAGGTCGTCAACCGTGACGATGCGCGCGTGCGCGCGATGATCCGGCCGGAGCGGCCGGTGATCGGCTTCGGCAGCGACCGGCCGCCGGCTGCCGATGACTACGGCCTCGAACGCCACGGCGACACGATCCGGCTGATGCACGGCGCCACGGCGCTGCTCGATGCCGCGGAGCTTCGCATCGGCGGCCTGCACAACGCCCTGAACGTGCTCGCGGCGCTCGCACTCGGTGCGGCCGCCGGCCTGCCGCTGGCGCCGATGCTGGCGGCGGCGCGGGCCTTCGCCGGCCTTGCGCACCGCACGCAGCTGGTCGCCGAGCACTCCGGCGTGCGCTGGTATGACGATTCCAAGGGCACCAACGTCGGGGCGACCGTCGCGGCGATCGCCGGCCTGCCCGGCCGGCTGGTGCTGATCGCCGGCGGCGACGGCAAGGGCCAGGACTTCGCGCCGCTCGCCGAGGCCCTCGACGGCCGCGCCCGCGCCGTCGTGCTGCTCGGGCGCGATGCGCCGCGCATCGAGGCAGCGCTCGCCGGGCGCCTGCCCTGCGAGCGGGTCGCGGACATGGAGCAGGCGGTCGCGCGCGCTGCCGCGCTCGCGCAGCCCGGCGACATCGTGCTGCTGTCGCCGGCCTGCGCGAGCCTCGACATGTACCGCAGCTACGCCGAACGCGGCCGGCTGTTCGCGCAGGCTGCACGGCGGGTGGCCGGCTCATGCTGAACGTCGTCATCGACCGCGTGCGCCACGTCGCGCCCGACCATGACCGGCTGGCACCGCTCGACCCGTGGCTGGTGTTCCCGGCCATCGGCCTGATCGCCTTCGGCGTGCTGATGGTGACCTCGGCCTCGATGCCGATCGCCGACCGTCAGGCCGATGCGCCGCTGTACTTCCTGTACCGCGAGTTCGCCTACGTCGCCCTCGGCCTGCTGCTCGGCTGGCTGGCCTTCCAGGTCGAGGTCGAGACCTGGTATCGCCGCGGACCGGCGATCCTGATGGTCGTCGGCGTGCTGCTGGTGCTGGTGCTGATCCCCGGCATCGGCCGGCGCGTCAACGGTTCGTGGCGCTGGATCAACCTCGGCATCATGAACGTGCAGGTCTCGGAGCTCGCCAAGCTCGCGTCGATCCTGTACGTCGCCGGCTATCTGCGCCGCCACGCGCAGGCGCTGCGCGAGTCGATCGTCGCGATGATCCGGCCGCTGATGGTGCTCGGCGTGCTGGCGCTGCTGCTGCTGATGGAGCCGGACTTCGGCGCGACCATGGTCATCATCGCCGTCGCGCTCGGGCTGGTGTTCCTCGGCGGCGTCAACTTCTGGCAGTTCTCGGCGATGCAGCTGCTCGTGGTCGGCGGCATGGCCGTGCTGCTGTGGTCCTCGCCGTACCGGCGCGCGCGCCTGTCGAGCTTCCTGAACCCGTGGGAAGACCCGTTCAACAAGGGCTTCCAGCTCACGCAGTCGCTGATCGCGATCGGCCGCGGCGAGTTCGACGGCGTCGGACTCGGCGCCAGCGTGCAGAAGCTCTTCTACCTGCCCGAGGCCTACACCGACTTCATCTTCGCGATCATCGCCGAGGAGCTCGGCCTGCTCGGCGTGCTCTGCGTGCTCGCGACCTATCTGGTCATCGTCGTGCGCAGCTTCCAGGTCGGCGCGCGCTGCGAGCGCCTGCGCCAGCCCTTCGGCGCCTCGGTGGCCTACGGCATCGGCCTGTGGATCGGCTTCCAGGCGCTGATCAACATGGGCGTGAACATGGGCGTGCTGCCGACCAAGGGCCTGACGCTGCCGTTCATCAGCTACGGCGGCTCCTCGCTGGTCGTCATGTGCATCGCCTACGCGATCCTGCTGCGCGTCGATGCCGAATCGCGGCTCGAAGAGGACCCGAAGCTCAGGCGCGACCGGCTGCTTGCGAAGGTGCGCGCGCCATGAGCACGCCGGTTCCGATGCCGGCCGGCGGCGCGCCGGTGCTGGTGATGGCCGGCGGCACCGGCGGCCACGTGTTCCCGGCGCTCGCCGTCGCCGCCGAGCTGCGCGCGCGCGGCGTGCCGGTGGTCTGGCTCGGTGCGCGCAGCGGGCTCGAAGCCAGGCTCGTGCCCGCGCACGGCTTTGCGGTCGAATGGCTGGAAGTCGCCGGCCTGCGCGGCAAGGGCTGGGCGCGGCGGCTGGCCGCGCCGCTGATGCTCGCGCGTGCGCTCTGGCAGGCCGCGCGCGTGCTGCGCCGGCTGCGGCCGCGGCTGGTGCTCGGCTTCGGCGGTTACGTCAGCGGTCCGGCCGGACTGATGGCGCGCCTGCTCGGCGTGCCGCTGCTGATCCATGAGCAGAACGCCATCGCCGGCTACACCAACCGCATCCTCGCGCGGCTCGCGACCCGCGTCTGCGAGGCCTTCCCCGGCGCCTTCCCGGCCGCCCTCGGCGCGGTCACGACCGGCAACCCGGTGCGCGCGGCGATCGCGCAGCTGCCGTCGCCGGTCGTGCGCGGCGCGACGCACGGCGGCCGCCCGCGCCTGCTGGTGCTCGGCGGCAGCCAGGGCGCGCTGGCGCTGAACCGGCTCGTGCCGCAGGCGCTGGCGCTGCTGCCGGCAGCGAACCGGCCCGAGGTCGTGCATCAGGCCGGCGGCCGCATGCTGGATGAAGCGGCTGCGGCCTATCGGGAGGCCGGCGTCGAGGCGCGCCTGGAGCCCTTCATCGACGACATGGCCGCGGCCTACGCCGCGGCCGATCTGGTCGTCTGCCGCGCCGGTGCGCTGACCGTCGCCGAACTCGCCGCCGCCGGCGTCGCCAGCCTGCTGGTGCCGTTCCCGTTCGCGGTCGACGACCACCAGAGCGCCAACGGCCGCTTCCTGGAGCGCGCCGGGGCCGCGCGCGTGCTCGTGCAGGCGACGCTGACGCCCGAATCCCTCGCCGCCGAACTCGCCGCGCTGCTGCCCGATCGCGAGCGGCTGCTGGCGATGGCGCTCGCCGCGCGCGCGCTGGCCCGGCCCGACGCGGCGCGCACGGTTGCCGAGCTGGGGCTGGCGCTCGCGCATCCGGCACCGGCTCCGACGAACCCGGCCGATCCGGCAAATCCGGCCGATCCGGCAAATCCCACGAATTCCGCGCAGGACCCCCGGACATGAGCAGTTACCCGATCGGCCCGCACGCGATGCGCCGCATCCGTCGCATCCATTTCGTCGGCATCGGCGGCGCCGGCATGAGCGGCATCGCCGAGGTGCTGCTGAACCTCGGCTACGCGGTCTCGGGCTCGGATCTGGCCCGCGGCCCGGCCACGCAGCGCCTCGCCGAACTCGGCGCCGACATCTTCATCGGTCACGACGCCGGACACGTCGCGCGGCGCGACTGCATCGTCGTCTCCAGCGCCGTCGCGCCCGACAATCCGGAGCTGGTGGCGGCGCGCGAGGCACGCATCCCGGTCGTGCCGCGCGCCGAGATGCTCGCCGAGCTGATGCGCTTCCGTTACGGCATCGCAGTCGCCGGCACGCACGGCAAGACCACGACCACCAGCCTGATCGCGAGCCTGCTCGCCGAAGGCGGACTGGACCCGACCTTCGTGATCGGCGGGCGCCTGAACAGCGCCGGGGCCAACGCGCGGCTCGGTGCCGGTCGCTATCTGGTGGCCGAGGCGGACGAGTCCGACGCCTCGTTCCTGTACCTGCAGCCGATGATCTCGGTGGTCACCAACATCGATGCCGATCACCTGTCGACCTACGGCGGTGACTTCAACCGGCTGCGCGACACCTTCGTCGAGTTCCTGCATCACCTGCCGTTCTACGGGCTGGCGCTGCTGTGCGCCGATGATCCGGAGGTGCGCGCGCTGCTGCCGCGCATCGCCCGGCCGGTGCTGACCTACGGCATGACCGAGGACTGCGACGTGCGCGCCACCGACATCGTGCAGCGCGGCATGCAGACGCACTTCACCGCGCACCTGTCGGGCGGTGCCGTGGCGCTGAAGGTGACGCTGAACCTGCCGGGGCGGCACAGCGTGCTGAACGCGCTCGCCGCGATCGCAGTCGCGCACGAGCTTGGCGTGTCGGTCGATGCGATCCGCGAGGCGCTGACCAATTTCCAGGGCATCGGCCGGCGCTTCCACAGCCACGGCCACCTGCCGCTCGCCGGCGGCGGCTCGGTCGAACTGATGGACGACTACGGCCATCACCCGCGCGAGCTGGCGGCGGTGCTCGATGCGATCCGCGGCGGCTGGCCGGAGCGGCGGCTGGTGCTGGCCTTCCAGCCGCACCGCTACACGCGCACGCGCGACCTGTTCGATGACTTCGCGCAGGTGCTCTCCGGCGTCGGGGTGCTGCTGCTGACCGATGTCTACGCCGCCGGCGAGAAGCCGATTCCCGGTGCCGACGGCCGGGCGCTGGCGCGGGCGATCCGGGCGCGCGGGCGCGTCGATCCGATCTTCGTCGAGCGTGCTGCCGATCTGCCGGCGGCGCTGCCGGCGGTGCTGCGCGACGGCGATCTGGTGCTGCTGATGGGCGCCGGCGACATCGGCGCGGTGGCAACCCGGCTCGGTCGCGAGGGCTGGCCGCCGGCCGAAGCGTGACCCGGCCCGGCCTTTTTGCGAGAATCCCCGGTTTTTTTGCTGCGACGCAGCGCCCGAATGACGACGGTGCACCACACTGCACCCGGAACCGAAGATGACGACGAAGCCGATGTCCGACCCGAGCCCGCACTGCACCGATCCCGCCGCCTTCGGCAAGGTGGCCGTGCTCTATGGCGGCTGGTCGGCCGAACGCGAGGTATCGCTGCGCAGCGGCGCCACCGTGCTCGGCGCGCTGCGCCGGCGCGGCGTCGATGCACACGGCATCGATGCCGGCCGCGACGTGACCGACGTGCTGCGCGCCGGTGCCTATGACCGCGCCTTCATCGTGCTGCACGGCCGCGGCGGCGAGGACGGCGTGATCCAGGGCGCGCTGGAGCTGCTCGGCATCCCCTACACCGGCAGCGGCGTGCAGGCCTCGGCGATCGGCATGGACAAGCTGCGCACCAAGCAGATCTGGCTCGCCGAGGGCCTGCCGGTGCTCGCGCACCGGCTCGTGACCTGCGAGCGCGAGCTCGAAGGCGTCATCGAGACGCTCGGCCTGCCGCTCGCGGTCAAGCCGACGCGCGAGGGCTCCAGCATCGGCGTCAGCCGCGTCGAGCACGCCGGACAGCTCGCCGAAGCCTTCCGGCTGGCGGCGGCCTGCCGCTCGCCGGTGCTGATCGAGCCGTGGATCGTCGGTCGCGAACTGACCGGCGCCGTGCTCGGCGATGCGGCGCTGCCGCTGATCCGCATGCAGGCCGCGGTCGAGTTCTACGACTACGAAGCCAAGTACAACCGCGACGACACCGTCTATCACTGCCCGGCCGGCCTGCCGGAGGCGCTGGAACAGTCGCTGCGCGAACTCTGCCGGCGTGCCTACGCGGCGGTCGGGGCGAGCGGCTGGGGCCGCGTCGATCTGGTGCTCGATGCCGAGGACCGGCCGTGGCTGCTCGAAGTCAACACCGTGCCCGGCATGACCGACCACAGTCTGGTGCCGATGGCTGCGCGCGCGGCCGGCATCGATGTCGAGTCGCTGTGCTGGCGCATCCTCGAAACCTCGCTCCCGGCGCAGGCGCACGCATGAGTGCGCTGCTGCGACGCCGGCGCCGGCGCGGGGCGACCGCGCGCGTGCTGCGCGGCGACGGCGACGGGGCGGCCCCGCTGTCGCCGTGGGTCGGCCGCACGCTGCGCTTCTGCGGCACGCTGCTCGCGCTCGGCGGCATCGCCTGGGGCGGCTGGCGCGGCGTCGACTGGATGCTGCGCGAGGGCGAATTCCCGCTGCGCCAGGTCCACGTCGACGGCGACCTGCGCAACCTCGGCCCCGAGGATGCCGAGGCCGCCGTGCGCCCCTACCTCGGCCGCAACTTCTTTCGCCTCGACATGGGCAGCCTGCACGCGGCCTTCGCCGACAACCCCTGGGTGCAGTCGGTCGCGGTCAGCCGCCGCTGGCCGGACACCGTCGAGGTGCGCTTCGTCGAGCGCGTGCCGTTCGCGCACTGGGGCAGGGACGAGATGATCGACACCGGGGCCGCGCGCTTCCGGCCGCAGAAGATCCGCGAGCCGCACGAGTGGCCGAACTTCGACGCGCCCGACGGACACGAGGCGCTGCTGATGCGCGTCTACGGCGACACCGGCCGTGCGCTGGCACCGCTGGGGCTCAAGGTCGTGCGCGTGCAGCAGGATGCGCGCGGCGCCTGGACGCTGACCCTCGACACCGGGCTGGAGCTGCGGCTCGGCCGCGAGGCCTACGCCGAGCGCCTCGCCCGCTTCATCGAGGTCTGGCCGCGCGTGCTGGCTGCCCAGGCCGAACGCATCGCCGGGGTGGATCTCCGGTACCTGAACGGTTTCGCGGTGCGCTGGAAGGCGCCGTCCGCGGAGCCCGGCACCCATGGCAGAACCCGGGGAGCCCCGATCGCCACCGCGCCGGCCACGGCGCGCAGCGAGGATCGGGTCTTCACCGGGCACGAAGCCGGCTGATCGCCGGAAACCGGGAACGCATCCTTTTATGTCGCGCAAGAACGAAAAGAAAATGGTGGTCGGCCTCGACATCGGCACGTCCAAGGTCGTGGCGCTGGTCGGTGAGGCCGCGGCGGATGGCTCGATGGAGGTCATCGGCGTCGGCATGCATCCGTCGCGCGGCCTGAAGAAGGGCGTCGTCGTCAACATCGAGTCGACCGTGCAGTCGATCCAGCACGCGATCGAGGAAGCCGAGCGCACCGCCGGCTGCCAGATCCACTCCGTGCACACCGGCATCGCCGGCAGCCACATCCGCAGCCTGAACTCGCACGGCATCGTGCCGATCCGCGACAAGGAAGTGACGCAGGAGGACATCGACCGCGTCATCGAGGCCGCCGGCGCCGTCGCGATCCCGACCGATCAGAAGGTCCTGCACATCCTCGCGCAGGAGTTCCTGATCGATCACCAGGAAGGCATCCGCGAGCCGATCGGCATGTCCGGCGTGCGCCTGGAGGCGCGCGTGCACATGGTCACCGGCGCGGTCAGCGCCGCGCAGAACATCGTCAAGTGCGTCGAGCGCTGCTCGCTGGAGGTCGACGACATCGTGCTGCAGCCGCTCGCCTCGGCGCGTGCGGTGCTGACCGAGGACGAGCGCGAACTCGGGGTCTGCCTGGTCGACATCGGCGGCGGCACGACCGATCTCGCGGTGTTCGTCAACGGCGCGATCCAGCACTCGGCGGTGATCCCGATTGCCGGTGACCAGGTCACCAACGACATCGCCGTGGCCTTCCGCACGCCGACGCAGTTCGCCGAGAGCCTGAAGATCCAGCACGCGACCTGCCTGACGGCGCTGGCGCCGGCCGATCAGGAGATCGACGTGCCGAGCGTCGGCGAGCGCGCACCGCGGCGGCTGTCGATGCAGACGCTCGCCGAGGTGGTCGAAGCCCGCTACGAGGAGCTGTTCGGGCTGGTGCAGGCCGAGCTGCGCCGCAGCGGCTTCGAGGACATGCTCGCCGCCGGCATCGTGCTGACCGGCGGCAGCTCGCGCATCCGCGGTGCGGTCGAGCTGGCCGAGGAGATCTTCCACGTGCCGGTGCGCGCGGGCACCTCGCTGGCGGTCACCGGTCTGCAGGAGGTGCTGGCCAATCCGGCCTGCTCGACGGCGGTCGGCCTGCTGCTGGTCGGTGCAGAGGCACGCGGGCCGGTGCGCACCGGCCCGCTGCGCGAGAACCGCCAGGGGCTGTTTGCGCGCATGAAGGCGTGGTTCCAGGGCAATTTCTGATTTGTTTCTGTTTTTGTTTCTGTTTTTTCAGTGATTTTTGCATCGGTGGCGCAGAGGCTGCTGCGTCGCCGGCTGGCGCGGACCGGGTGACCGGACGCAACCGGCCTGACGGGGCGGTCAGGCCCATCGGGGAGACGAAGACATGTTCGAAATCATCGAGACACCGCACCAGGAAGCGATCATCAAGGTCATCGGCATCGGTGGCGGCGGCGGCAATGCCGTGCAGCACATGGTCACCAGCCACACGATCGAGGGCGTCGACTTCTACTGCGCGAACACCGACGCGCAGGCGCTGCGCACCTACTCGGTGCCGCATGCGATCCAGCTCGGCAGCGGCATCACCAAGGGCCTCGGCGCCGGCGCCAATCCCGAGGTCGGCAAGAAGGCGGCAATGGAAGACCGCGAGCGGGTGCGCGAGGCGCTCGAAGGCGCCGACATGGTGTTCATCACCGCCGGCATGGGCGGCGGCACCGGCACCGGCGGCGCGCCGGTGGTCGCGCAGGTCGCGCGCGAGATGGGCATCCTGACCGTGGCCGTGGTCACCAAGCCCTTCCCGTTCGAGGGCCGCAAGCGCATGGATGTCGCGGTCGCCGGCATCAAGGAACTCGCCGACGAGGTCGACTCGCTGATCACGATCCCGAACGAGAAGCTGCTCGCCGTGCTCGGCAAGAACGCGACGCTGCTCGATGCCTTCAAGGCGGCCAACGACGTGCTGGCCGGCGCCGTGCAGGGCATCGCCGAACTGATCACGCGCCCGGGCCTGATCAACGTCGACTTCGCCGACGTGCGCACCGTGATGTCGGAGATGGGCGTGGCGATGATGGGCACGGGGCGCGCCAGCGGCAACGGCCGTGCCCGCGAGGCCGCCGAGGCCGCGATCGCGAGTCCGCTGCTCGAAAGCGTCGATCTGGCTGGCGCCCGCGGCCTGCTGGTCAACGTCACGGCCGGCGCCGACCTGACCATGGGCGAGTTCCACGAGGTCGGCGAGATCGTCCACGCACTGGCCGCGCCGGAGGCGACCGTCGTCATCGGCACCGTCATCGATCCGGAGATGACCAGCGAGCTGCGCGTGACCATCGTTGCGACCGGCATCTCCTCGGTGCCGGCGGCGGTGCAGCCGGCCGCGCAGCCGGCGGTGCGCTCGATGGCGAGCCGCAACGCCGGCGCGGCCCCGGCCGATCGTCCGGTCGCACGCGGCAGCGAGCGCCCGGTGCCGGTGGCGGCCCCGGCCGCTGCCGCCGCCCGCCCGGCACCGGCGACGCCGGACCCGTTCGGCGAGCGTAGCGAGCAGGATCTCGAATACCTCGACATCCCGGCCTTCCTGCGCCGTCAGGCCGACTGAGGGCTGCACCCGTTTCGCACGCGAGCGCCCCGCCCGGCCTCGCGCCTCTGCGGCTGCCGCACGGTACCGACCGTCTCCCGGTCCCGTGCGGCGGCTTTGTCGTTTCCGGGCCGCTCCGGGCCACTCCGGCCACGTAGTGAAGTCGCAACAGCCGTGAACCACCGGTGACAAGCGTGTGACCAAACCACCACGCATGGCACTTGATTGTTGTTTTTGTGCCCCGCACAATGACACATGCTGTTGCGCAGTTCATACTAAGCGCCAGTCAGTCATCCAACCGTCCGGTCCGCAACGTACGCCCCTCGTCGGTGCCGGCCCGGTCCCCAACCGGCTGTGACATGTCGGGGTATCCCATGATCAGGCAGCGCACGCTCAAGAACGTCATCCGCGCCACCGGCGTCGGCCTGCACACCGGCGAGAAGGTCTATCTGACGCTGCGCCCGGCGCCGCCGGATGCCGGCATCACCTTCCGCCGCGTCGACCTGCACGCGCCGGTCGAGATCTACGCGCAGCCCGAGAATGTCGGCGACACCCAGCTGTCGACGACGCTGGTGCGTGGCGACGTGCGCGTCTCGACGGTCGAGCACCTGCTGTCGGCCTTCGCCGGCCTCGGCATCGACAATGCCGTCGTCGACGTGAGCGCGCCGGAAGTGCCGATCATGGATGGCAGCGCCGGTCCGTTCGTGTTCCTGCTGCAGTCGGCGGGCATCGAGGAGCAGGCCGCACCGAAGCGCTTCATCCGCATCCGCAAGACCGTCGAGGTGCGTGACGGCGACAAGTGGGCGCGCTTCCGGCCGTTCGACGGCTTCAAGGTCAGGTTCACGATCGACTTCGATCACCCGGTGTTCCGCAACCGTGCGCAGCAGGCCGAGATCGACTTCTCGACCACTTCCTTCGTCAAGGAAGTCTCGCGCGCCCGCACCTTCGGCTTCATGCACGAGATCGAATACCTGCGGGAGCGCAACCTCGCGCTCGGCGGCAGCCTCGACAACGCCATCGTCGTCGACGAGTACCGCATCCTCAACGAGGATGGCCTGCGCTACGAGGACGAGTTCGTCAAGCACAAGATCCTCGACGCGATCGGGGATCTCTACCTGCTCGGCCACAGCCTGATCGGCGCCTTCGAGGGCTACAAGTCCGGTCACGGCCTCAACAACGCGCTGCTGCGCGCGCTGCTCGCCGACCGCGAGGCCTGGGAAGAAGTCACCTACGAGGAGCGCCACGCGCCGATCTCGTTCCTGCAGCCGGCGCAGGTCGCCCGCTGAGCCGAAGCGCGTAGCCAGCTGTCTGCGCCTGCACGGGCGCCGTTCGCGCAGAGCGCGGACGGCGCCCGTTTTGCATCCGGCCGGCCTGCACCACCGTAATGCAGCCCGGCCGGGGCCGGGCACGCAGGTGCGCGGCATCGGGTATCATCCGGCGCCTCGCCGCGTGCAGGCGCGCGTTTCAGCCAAAGGCTCAGTCATGAATCTGATGAAGCTGCTGTTCGGCAGCCGCAACGATCGCGCGGTCACCCGCATGCGCGCCCAGGCCGCCAAAATCACCGCGCTGGAGCCGGCGATCTCGGCGCTCGACGATGCCGGCCTGCGGGCGAAGACCGATGAATTCCGCTCGCGGCTGGCGGGCGGCACGACGCTCGACGCGCTGCTGCCCGAAGCCTTCGCCGTCGTGCGCGAGGCCGCGAAGCGCGTGCTCGGCCTGCGGCCGTTCGACGTGCAGTGCACCGGCGGCATGGTGCTGCATCAGGGCAAGATCACCGAGATGCGCACCGGCGAGGGCAAGACCCTGACCGCGACGCTGCCGGCCTACCTGAACGCACTCGAAGGCAGGGGCGTGCACATCGTCACCGTCAACGACTACCTCGCACGCCGCGACGCGACGCAGATGGGACGGCTGTTCGGCTTCCTCGGCCTCAGCACCGGCTGCATCCTCGGCGGCATGGACGCGGCCGAGAAGCGCGCCGCCTACGCCGCCGACATCACCTACGGCACCAACAACGAGTTCGGCTTCGACTACCTGCGCGACAACATGGCGTTCTCGCTGGAGCAGAAGGTGCAGCGCGCCTTCAACTTCGCGATCGTCGACGAGGTCGACTCGATCCTGATCGACGAGGCGCGCACGCCGCTGATCATCTCGGGGCCGGCCGAGGAGAGCGCCGACATCTACAAGCGCGTCAACGCGCTGATCCCGCGGCTGGTGGCGCAGGAAGCCGAGGACGGGCCCGGTGACTTCTCGGTCGACGAGAAGGTCAAGCAGGTCTACCTGACCGAGGAAGGTCACGAGAAGGTCGAGACGCTGATGGTCGAGGCCGGGCTGCTGCGCGACGGCGAGAGCCTCTACGACGCCACCAACCTGACGCTGTTCCACCACCTCAACGCCTGCCTGCGCGCACATAAGCTCTACCAGCGCGATGTCGCCTACATCGTGCGCGCCGGCCAGGTGGTCATCGTCGATGAGTTCACCGGCCGCACGATGCCGGGCCGGCGCTGGTCCGACGGCCTGCACCAGGCGATCGAGGCCAAGGAGGGCGTCGCGATCCAGGCCGAGAACCAGACGCTCGCGTCGATCACCTTCCAGAACCTGTTCCGGCTGTACCGCAAGCTCGCCGGCATGACCGGCACCGCCGACACCGAGGCCTACGAGTTCCAGCAGATCTACGGGCTCGAAGTGCTGGTCGTGCCGACGCACCGGCCGATGGTGCGCAAGGATCACGGCGACCTGGTGTTCCTGACCCAGCGCGAGAAGTACGTCGCGGTCGCCGAGGACATCAAGGACTGCGTCCAGCGCGGCCAGCCGGCGCTGGTCGGCACGACCTCGATCGAGGTCTCGGAGCTGCTGAGCCAGATGCTGACCAAAGACGGCGTGCCGCACTCGGTGCTCAACGCCAAGCAGCACGAGCGCGAGGCCGAGATCGTCGCGCAGGCCGGCCGGCCCGGCACCGTCACGATCGCCACCAACATGGCCGGCCGCGGCACCGACATCGTGCTCGGCGGCAACCTCTCGGCCGAACTCGACGCGCTCGGCCCCGAGGCCGACGAGGCGGCCCGCGAGGCGGTGCGTGCCGACTGGCAGCAGCGCCACGACGCCGTGGTCGCCGCCGGCGGCCTGCACATCGTCGGCACCGAGCGCCACGAGTCGCGGCGCATCGACAACCAGCTGCGCGGCCGCTCCGGCCGTCAGGGCGATCCGGGTTCCTCGCGCTTCTACCTGTCGCTCGAAGACAGCCTGATGCGCATCTTCGCGTCCGAGCGCGTCTCGGGCCTGATGCAGAAGCTCGGCATGAAGGAAGGCGAGGCGATCGAGCATCCGTGGGTCACGCGCGCGATCGAGAACGCCCAGCGCAAGGTCGAGGCCCACAACTTCGACATCCGCAAGCAGCTGCTCGAATACGACGACGTGGCCAACGAGCAGCGCAAGGTCGTCTACGCGCAGCGCAACGAGCTGCTCGCCGCCGAGGACATCGCCGAGGCCGTGCGCTCGATGCGTCACACGGTGCTCGGCCGCGTGTTCGCCGGCTTCGTGCCGCCGGGCAGCCTCGACGAGATGTGGGATCTGCCCGGCCTCGAAGCCGCGCTCGAAACCGACTTCGGCCTGACGCTGGCACTGCGCAGCTGGCTGGAGGCCGAGCCGAACCTGATCGAGGAAAACCTGCGCGAGCGCGTGCTGGCGGCGGCCGACAGCGCCTATGACGACAAGGAAGCGCTGGTGCGCGCCGAGTTCCTGCGCCGCTTCGAGAAGGACGTGCTGCTGCAGGTGCTCGACAACCACTGGAAGGAGCATCTGGCGGCGATGGATTACCTGCGTCAGGGCATCCACCTGCGCGGTTTCGCGCAGAAGAACCCGAAGCAGGAATACAAGCGCGAAGCCTTCGAGATGTTCGAGGCCATGCTCGAACGCATCCAGCACGACGTGATCAGCTTCCTGCTGCGCGTGCAGTTCCAGCAGGAAGCCCCGCCGCTGCCCGAGCACCACGCGCCGGCCGATGCCGAGCTGCACTTCGAGCACGCCGAGGTCTCGGCGCTCGCCGAAGGCGAGGACGAGGAAGCCGAGGCCACGGCCCGTGCCGCCGCCGCCGATCGCGCCGCGCACACGCCCTTCGTGCGCGAGGACCGCAAGGTCGGACGCAACGACCCCTGCCCCTGCGGTTCCGGCAAGAAGTACAAGCACTGCCACGGCCAGCTCGCCTGAGCCTCCGCCGCCGTGGCCTGCGGGCACGACCGCGCGTCGTGCCCGCCGGGATCCGATATCCCGTTCCGATGCCCTTTCCGATGCCGATCCGCGGAGAACCGCCATGCCGGTGAACCTGAACCCGCCCGCACCGGGCAGCCTGAAAGCCATCGCCGGCGTCACGCTCGGCGTCACCGCCGCGCACGTGCGCAAGCCGGACCGCAAGGACGTGATGGTCATGACGCTGCCGGACGGTGCGCGCGTCGCCGGCGTGTTCACGCAGAACCGCTTCTGCGCCGCCCCGGTGCAGCTCTGCCGCGCGCATCTGGCCGCCGGCGCGCCGATCCGTGCGCTGGTCGTCAACACCGGCATCGCCAATGCCGGCACCGGCGACGACGGCCTCGCGCGCGCGCAGGCCGTCTGTGCGGAGCTGGCCGGGCGGCTCGGCTGCGCACCGGCGCAGATCCTGCCGTTCTCGACCGGCGTGATCATGGAGCCGCTGCCGGTCGAGCGCATCGCCGCCGGCCTGCCGGCCTGTCTCGCCGATGCCCGCGCCAGCGGCTGGGAGGACGCCGCCGCTGCGATCATGACCACCGACACGGTGGCCAAGGGCAGCTCGCGCACGCTCGAACTCGACGGCCGCCCGGTGAGCGTCACCGGCATCGCCAAGGGCGCCGGCATGATCCATCCGGACATGGCGACGATGCTCGGCTTCGTGGCCACCGACGCGGCGGTGGCGCAGCCGCTGCTCGATGCGCTGCTCAGGCGCGTCGCCGATGATTCCTTCAACCGCGTCACCGTCGATGGCGACACCTCGACCAATGATTCCTTCGTGCTGATCGCCGCCGGCACGGCCGGCATCGCCGAGATCGCGAGCGAGGCCGACCCGCGCCTCGCCGTGCTCGAAGCCGCGATCCGCGAGGTGGCGGTCGAGCTGGCGCAGGCGCTGGCGCGCGACGGCGAAGGCGCGACCAAGTTCGTGACCATCGAAGTCGACGGCGGGCGGGACCGCCGCGAATGCGTGCGCATCGGCAAGGCCATCGCCCATTCGCCGCTGGTGAAGACGGCGCTGTTCGCGTCCGACCCGAACCTCGGCCGCCTGCTCGCGGCGATCGGCTATGCCGGCATCGACGATCTCGATGTCAGCGCGCTGCGCCTGTGGCTCGGACCGGTGCTGGTCGCCGAGCACGGCGGGCGTGCCGCCGGCTACGTCGAGGCCGAGGCCGCTGCGGCGATGGCCGAGGCCGAGATCACGATCCGCGTCGAGCTCGGTCGCGGCAGCGCCCGCGATCGCGTCTGGACCTGCGACTTCTCGTACGACTACGTGAAGATCAACGCCGAGTACCGTTCTTGAGCGCAGGGGTCAGCGGCTCCGTCCGCGGATGCGTGCACGTCGCCGCCGGCGCGCTGGTCGATCGCGCCGGGCGCGTGCTGATCGCGCAGCGCCCGGCGCGCGCGCATCAGGGCGGGCTGTGGGAGTTTCCGGGCGGCAAGCTCGAAGCCGGTGAAAGCGTGCAGGCCGCGCTCGCGCGCGAGCTGCACGAGGAACTCGGCATCGTCGTGCGTCGCGCCCGGCCGCTGATCGCGGTCGAGCAC
The DNA here is from genome assembly GCA_018240295.1 of Pseudomonadota bacterium. Lineage (GTDB taxonomy): Bacteria > Pseudomonadota > Gammaproteobacteria > Competibacterales > Competibacteraceae > Plasticicumulans. The sequence continues at coordinate 3,800 of JAFEGB010000331.1, read as the reverse complement.
GCCTACGCCGACAAGACCGTGCGCCTCGATGTCTGGCGCATCGAGGACTGGAGCGGCGTGCCGCACGGCCGTGAAGGCCAGCCGCTCGCCTGGTGCGATCCGCAGGCGCTCGACCCGGTCGCGTTTCCGGCGGCTGACGTGCCGGTGCTCGCGGCGCTGCGTCTGCCGCCGCTGTATCTCGTGACCGGCGAGCCGGCGCAGGAGCCGGAGGTCTTTCTCGCCCGGCGCGATGCGGCCCTCGCGCGCGGCGTGCGGCTCGGGCAGCTGCGCGCGAAGGCGCTGCCGGCCGGGGCGCTCGCGCCGCTGTGTGCGGCGGCGCTGCAATGCTGCCGCGCGGCCGGTGCGCGGCTGCTGCTGAACGGCGCACCGGCGCTGGCGATGCAGCTCGGGGCCGATGGCGTACACCTCGATGCGCGCGCGCTCGCCGCCTGCGACCGGCGCCCGCTACCGGCCGGCCGGCTGCTCGCGGCCTCCTGCCACGATGCGCACGAACTCGCACACGCACAGCGCATCGGCTGCGACTTCGCCGTGCTCGGCCCGCTCGCCGCGACCGCGACCCACCCGGAGGCCGAACCGCTCGGCTGGGCGCGCTTTGCCGCGCTCGTGCGCACGGCCGGCCTGCCGGTGTACGCGCTCGGCGGCCTCGGCCCGGCCGATCTCGATGCCGCGTGGGCGGCCGGCGCGCAGGGCGTCGCGGCGATCCGCGCGCTGTGGCAGCCGTGAGTCCGGGCGCGCGCCGGCTCGGCATCGTCGCCGCGCTGCTGGCGCTGGCCGCGGCCGGCACGGGGCTCGGCATCGCGCTGCCGAAGCTGCGCGCCTGGCTGTACGGCGACGCTCCGGCCATCGATCTGACCCGCGATGACACCGCCTGCCGGCCGATCGGCGTGCCGTGCTCGGCGACGCACGCGCGCCTGCAGCTCGCGCTCGGCCTCGGGCAGTCGGTCTCACCGCTGCAGGCGTTTCCGGTCACCGTCAGCGTGCAGGGTGCCGAGGCCGCCGGGCTGCGCTCGGTCGAGCTGGCGTTCACGATGCAGGGCATGGACATGGGCATCCTGCGCACGCCGCTGCTGCGTCAGGCCGACGGCAGCTGGCGCGGGCGCGGGCTGCTGCCGGTGTGCGCGGCCGGGCGCAGCGACTGGCTCGCGACCGTGACCGCCACCGGCGCCGATGGCGAGCGCTACCGCGCGCAGTTCGCGTTCCCGGCCGGGCACTGAACGGAAGCCCGGCACCGTCATCCGCTTCGCCGTCACCTCGCCGCCGCCACAGGGACAGTCCGCATGCGCATCCTCGCGATCCGGGGCCGCAACCTCGCCAGTCTGGCCGGCGACTTCGCCGTCGAGCTCGCCGCGCCGCCGCTGGCGCAGGCCGGGCTGTTCGCGATCACCGGCCCGACCGGGGCCGGCAAGTCGACGCTGCTCGATGCGCTGTGCCTGGCGCTGTACGACGAGATGCCGCGCCTCGCCGGTGCGCCGAAGGTCGCGGTCGTGCCCGGCGCGGATGCCGATGAGCGGCTCAACGCCGATGACGTGCGCGGCATCCTGCGCCGCGGCTGCACCGAGGCCTGCGCCGAGGTCGATTTCCTCGGCCACGACCGCCGGCGCTACCGCGCGCGCTGGGAGCTGCGCCGCGCCCGCGGCAAGGCCGATGGCCGCACCCAGAACCAGACGCTGGTGCTCACCGATCTCGACACGCAGCAGCGCCTCGGCGGCACGAAGACCGAGACGCTGGCCGAAATCCGCGCCCGGCTCGGCCTGAGCTTCGAGCAGTTCCGGCGCAGCGCGCTGCTCGCGCAGGGTGACTTCGCGAGCTTCCTGCGCGCCCGGGCCCAGGAGCGCGCCGAGCTGCTGGAGCGCATCACCGGCACGCAGCTCTACGGCGAACTGTCGATCGCCGCGCACCGCCGCGCGCGCGACGAGGAAGACGCGCTGCGCGAACTGGAACAAGGCCTCGCCGCGCTCGAACCGCTGGACGAGTCCGCGCGGGCCGAACTGCTCGCCGGGCACGCACGGCAGGCCGAAGCGCTGGCCGTGCTCGAAGCCCGGCACCTCGCGCTGCGCCGCCTCGCCGACTGGCAGACGCGCAGCCGCACGCTCGCCGTCGAACTCGCCGAAGCGGATCGGGCGCTGCAGCAGGCCCGGGCCGCCGTCGATGCGGCCGGGCCGCGGCAGCAGGTCTGGCAGGGGATCCGGGCCGCCCAGCCGCTGCGCCCGGTGGTCGAGGCCGTCGAGCGCACGCGCACCGCGGCCGAAGCGGCGAGCCAGCGGCTTGCCGGGGCATGCCAGGCGCTGGCGGACGCCGATGCCGGGCTGCGGCAGGCGCAGGCAGAAGCGCAGGCCGCCGGCGAGCGGCATGCAGCGGCAGAGGGCGCCCGCCTGCAGGCAGCGCCGCAGCTCGCCCGCGCCCATGCCCTCGATGCCCGGCTCGCCGATGCCACCCTGCACCGGGACACGGCCGTGCGGCTGGCGACCGGGGCTGAGCAGGCGGCCGAAGATGCGCAGCAGACGCTCGCCGGCCTGCAGCAGCAGATCGGGCGCAGCGAGGCCGCGCAGGCCGAAGCCGAGGGCTGGCTGGCCGCGCACGCCGGCCTCGACGCCCTGGCCGGCCAGTGGCCGCGCTGGGATGCCGCGTTCCGGCAGCTGCTCGATCGGCTGCGCGAGCACGAGGACGCCCGCCGCCTGCAGGCACAGGCCGCGCACGAGCAGACGACGGCCGCCGCCGCGCTTGCAGATGCGGAGCAGCTTCGCGAACAGGCCCGGGCCGCGCGGCTGCAGGCCGAAGCCGAAGCCGGCAGGCTGGCGGCTGCGCTCGCAGCGATCGATGCAGACGGACTCGCGGCCCGCCGCCGGGCGCTCGCAGTGCGGCGCGAAGCCCTGCAGCCGCTGCCGGCCATGGTCGAGCGCGCCGGCGTGCTGGCCGCGCAGGCGCAGGCGCTGGCCGCGCGCATCGACGATTGGCGGGCGCGGGAGCAGCAGCTCGGCAGCGCCCTCGATGCTGCAGAGGCCGCCTTGCCGGCCCTGCGCGCGCGCGCCGAAGAAGCCGAGCTGGCGGCGCGGCGGGCGGCGCTGGCGGCGGCGGCCGATGTCGGACACCTGCGGGCGCAGCTCGAAGACGGCGCGCCGTGCCCGGTCTGCGGCTCCGGCGAGCATCCGTGGGCGCGGGCGCTGCCGGCGCTCGATCGACTGTGCGGGGAAACCCGCCGGCATGCCGACAGCCTGCGCGAGCAATGCGAGGCCGCGGCTGCGAGCGCGTCCATGCGGCAGCTGCAGCGGACCGAGGCGCGTACGCGTCTCGCCGAGGCGCAGGCCGAAGCCGGGCGGCTCGCCGCGGACCGGGCCGACCTGCAGGCGCGCTGGCAGCAGCGTCCGGCCGGCGAGAACCTGCCCGGGGATCTGCTGCAGCCCGGCCTGGCCGATGCGCTCGCCTCCCGGCTGGCCGCCCTGAAGGTCGACGTGGACGCGCTGGAGACGCAGGAAGCCGAGGCCCGCCGGCTGGCACAGACGGCCCGGCAGGCGCAGCAGGCGCTGACGGAAGCTCGTGCCGCCCAGGAAACCGCCGAGGCCGGACTGACCCGCTGCCGCGGCGAGACCGAGCGCATCGAGCGGCTCGGCGCGGACGCGCAGGCGGCCGGCGAGCGGGCCGCCCGCGCGGCAGAGGCGCTGTACGCGGAGCTCGCAGCACCGTGCTCGGGCCTGCCGGCGGCGGCTGCACGCCTGCAGCAGGCGCCGGCGGCCCTGCACGCCGAGGCCGCCGCCGCGGTCGCGCAGTGGCAGGACGCAGAGCAGCGCCGGGCCGCTGCCGTC
>JAFEGB010000330.1 GCA_018240295.1 Pseudomonadota bacterium | reverse complement strand
CGTGCATCTGGCCGAAGGCGCGCGCACCGTGCATCCGGACCTCGCAGTCAGCAGCGACGAGGCCGATCTCTGCTCGGGCCTGCCGCTGCACGCGCCGTCGCTGCTGATCGAGGTCGCCACCGCCGCCACGGCCGGGGCCGACCGCGGCGAGGGCTTCGAGCAGGCGCGCACGCTGCCGACGCTGCGCGAGTACGTGATCGTCGAGGCCGGCCGGGCGCGCGTCGATGTCTACCGCCGTCGCGCCGACGGCGGCTGGCTGCTCGACAGCCACGGTGCCGGCGAAGGCTTCGTGCTGGCGGCGATCGACGGCACGATCGAGGTCGATGCGCTGTACGAGGGCGCGCGGCTGCGCTGAAGGAGCGGCCCGGGCGGGTTCAGTCCCAGCCGAGATACAGGTCGTGGAAACGGCGGGCCTCGGGGTCGTACTGCATCATCTCGCCGTTCTCGATATCGAAATACCAGCCGAACAGCTTCAGCGTGCCGGCCTCGACGCGCGTGCGCACGAAGTCGAAGGTCATCAGGTTGTCGAGCGAGACGATGATCGACATGCGCTCGGCGGCGCGCTGGCGGAAGGCCGGCGAGGCATCCGGCCAGCGTTCGAGCACCTTGGCGCGCGCGCGGCCGGCGATCTTCACCCAGTTGCCGATGTAGCCGGTCTCGGCGTCGCCTTCGAGCAGCGCGCGGATGCCGCCGCAGTGGCCGTGGCCCATGACCACGATGTGGCGCACTTCCAGGTCGCAGACCGCGAACTGCACCGCGGCGCTGGTGCCATGGAAGGCGCCGGAATCCTCGGCCGGCGGCACGAGGTTGGCGACGTTGCGGATCACGAACAGGTCGCCGGGCTCGGCATCGGTGATGATCGCCGGGTCGACGCGCGAATCCGAACAGGCGATGACCAGCGTGCGCGGCGTCTGGCCTTCGCGCGCCAGCTGCTGGAACAGCTCGCGGTCGCGCTCGAAGTAGCGCGCGCGAAAGCGCTGGAAGCCCCGGATCAGCTTTTCGATGTCGGACATGGACGGACTCCGCGGTTCGGACTTCGGGCATCATATCGCCCCTTTCCCGGCCACCAAGCGACCGCCGCCATGCACTGCTCGATCTATCGCAGCCGCCGCAAGACCGACGCCTACCTGTACTGCGCCGCGAAGGATGACTTCTCGGCCGTGCCGAAGGCGCTGCTCGACCAGCTCGGCCAGCTCGAGCACGCGATGGATCTGGAGCTGACGCCCGAGCGCAGGCTCGCGCGCGAGGACGCGGCCACCGTGCTCGATGCGCTCGCCACGCGCGGCTGGTACCTGCAGATGCCGCAGCGCGAGGACTGGGCCGCCGACTGGCGTGCGGCGCAGACGCCGGCCTGGGGCCAGCGCGTCGACTGAAGAGCAGCGAGTCGCGGCAAGGACTTGCACGCACCGTACGGAAAGCGTTAGCTAGAACGCTTGTCCCGCCCGCCGCCGGAATCGTCATGCAGTTCTCCGAACGCCTCGACCGCCTCACCAGTTCGCTGATCCGCGAACTGCTCGCGCTGACCCAGCAGCCCGACATGATCTCGTTCGCCGGTGGCCTGCCGGCGGCCGGCGCGATGCCGCCGCTCGCGCTCGCGAACCTGCCGCCGGCGCTGCGCCAGTACGGCACGACCGACGGCGAACCTGAGCTGCGCGCGGCGATCGCCCGCCAGCTCACCGGACTCGGTCGCGCCTGCCGGCCCGATCAGGTGCTGGTCACCAGCGGTTCGCAGCAGGGCCTCGATCTGGTCGCGAAGCTGTTCATCGATCCGGGCACCGAGGTCGCCGTCGAGGCGCCGAGCTATCTGGCGGCGCTGCAGGCCTTCCGCTTCTTCGGCGCCGAGTTCGCCGAGCTGCCGCTGACCGCGCACGGCATCGACCCGCAGCAGCTGCGCGAGACGCTGCGCCGGCGCCGGCCGGCCTTCGTGTACCTGATCCCGACCTTCCAGAATCCGTCCGGCGTCTGCTACGACGCCGCCACGCGCACGGCGGTCGCCGAGGTGCTGCGCGAGACCGGCGTCGCGCTGCTCGAAGACGAGCCCTACCGCGAACTGGTCTACGAGCCCTGCGAGCGCACGCCGATCTGCGCGAAGCTCGGCGATGCGGCGCCGTGGATGGTCATGGGCTCGTTCTCGAAGACCGGCATCCCGGGCCTGCGCATCGGCTACATCGCCGCCTCCGACGACATCCACCCGCAGCTCGTGCGCATCAAGCAGTGCACCGACCTGCACACCAACCGCATCGGCCAGTGGTGGGCGAACGAATTCCTGCAGTCGGCCGACTATCTCGGCCACCTCGACCGCCTGCGTGCCTACTACCGCGCGCAGCGCGACGCGATGCAGGCCGGGCTCGAAACCCATTTCGCCGATCTCGCGCGCTGGAACCGGCCGCACGGCGGGCTGTTCTTCTGGGTCGAGCTGCACGAGGCGCTCGATGAGCGGGCGCTGCTTGAACGGGCGCTGGCGCGCAAGGTCGCGTTCATGCCCGGCAGCGCGTTCTACGCCAACCCGCCGGCCCGTCAGGGGCGCATGCGCCTGAACTTCTCGCACTCGACGCCGGAACAGATCGATCGCGGCCTGCGCGTGCTCGCCGAGACCGTGCGCGAGACCAGCCTGCCGGCCGGGCGCCGGCGCATCGCCGATCAGGTCTGAGCAGCGGGCGCGCCGGCTTCAGCGCGGCCGGTGCAGCAGCGTGTCGAGCGCCGGCCAGATGTTTTCCAGCATGCGCGGCTGCGCCTCGGCGCGCGGATGCAGGCCGTCGTCCTGCACCAGCGCCGGGTCGCCGGCGACGCCGTCGAGAAAGAACGGCACCAGCGGCACGTCATAGCGTGCGGCGAGTCCGGCATAGCTCGCGTGGAACCGTTCGGTGTAGCGCGGGCCATAGTTGGGCGGGATGCGCATGCCGAGCAGCAGCACGCGGGCGCCGGCCTGCTGCGACAGCTCGATCATCCGCGCGAGATTCGCCTCCAGATCGGCGACCGGCAGCCCGCGCAGGCCGTCGTTGGCGCCGAGTTCCAGCACGACGAGATCCGGCCGGTGGGCGGCGAGCAGCGCCGGCAGCCGTTCCAGTCCGCCGCGCGTGGTTTCACCGCTGATGCTGGCGTTGACGATCCGCGGCGGGGTCGGCGCCGCCGCTGCATAGCGCGCCGCCAGCAGCGCGACCCAGCCGCGCTCGATCGGCATGCCGTAGGCCGCGCTCAGGCTGTCGCCGAGCACGAGGATCACCGGGCTGCCCGGGATGGCACGGGCCGGCAGCGGGGCGAGCACCGACAGGCTCAGCGCAGCACAGGCAGACAACAGGAAACGCAGGAGTACGGTCATCGTGCGAGCAACACCCGGAGAACTGGATGCGGCGACCGGCCGCGCCGTGCCGATTGTCCGGGCCGAGCGCCTCGGCAAGCAAGTCGCGAGCCCGGAGGGCCGGCTGACGATCCTGGAGGACATCGACCTCGAACTCGCGCCCGGCGAGCAGCTGGCGATCGTCGGGGCCTCGGGCTCGGGCAAGTCGACGCTGCTCGGGCTGCTCGCCGGCCTCGACCTGCCGACGCAGGGCTCGGTGTGGCTGGACGGCACCGAGCTGAGCACGCTCGATGAGGACGGCCGCGCGCGGCTGCGCGCCGGACGGGTCGGCTTCGTGTTCCAGTCCTTCCAGCTGCTGCCGGGGCTGACCGCGATCGAGAACGTCATGCTGCCGCTGGAACTGGCCGGGCGCGCCGATGCCGCGGCGCTCGCGCAGGAAACCCTCGCGCGCGTCGGGCTGGCCGCGCGCGCGCGGCATTACCCGGCGCAGCTCTCCGGCGGCGAGCAGCAGCGCGTGGCGCTCGCGCGCGCGTTCGCCCCGCAGCCGGCGATCCTGTTCGCCGACGAGCCGACCGGCAACCTCGACCGGCGCACCGGCGAGACCGTCGTCGGCCTGCTGTTCGAGCTGAACCGCGAACTCGGCACGACGCTGGTGCTGGTCACGCACGATGCCGGCCTCGCCGCGCACTGCAACCGCCAGCTGACGCTCGATGCCGGCCGGCTGGTGGTCGGGGCGCCGTCGTGAGCGCCGCCGCCCGGCTGCTGGCGCTGGCGCTGCGCCAGACCTGGCGTGATGCGCGCGGCGGCGAGCTGCGCGTGCTGGTCGCGGCGCTGGTGATCGCCTGCGCGGCAGTGGCGGCCGTCGGCTTCTTCACCGACCGCATCCGGCTGGTGCTCGAGCGTCAGGCCGGCGAGCTGCTCGCCGCCGATCTGGTCATCGCCGGCACGCAGCCGCCCGCCGACTTCCTCGACGCCGAGGCCGGCCGGCGCGGCCTCGCGCATGCGCGCACGCTGACCTTCCCGAGCGTGGTGCTGAACGCCGATGCCTCGGCGCTCGCCGAGCTGAAGGCGGTCGCGCCCGGCTATCCGCTGCGCGGCGCGCTGAAGACCGCGCCCGAGCCGTACGCGCCGGCCGCCGACACGCGCGAGACGCCGGCCCCCGGCACGGTCTGGGCCGACGAGCGCCTGCTCGCCGAACTCGGCGCCGGCGTCGGCAGCACGCTCGATGTCGGCGCGAGCCGGCTCACCGTCACGCGCGTGCTCGCCTACGAACCCGATCGCGGCGGCGACCTGTTCAGCCTCGCGCCGCGGCTGATGATGGCGCTCGCCGACCTGCCGGCCACGCAGCTCGTGCAGCCGGGCTCGCGCGTGACCTGGCGGCTGCTGCTCGCCGGTACGCCCGAAGCGGTCGCCGGCTACCGCGACTGGCTCGGCCTGCGGCTGCCAGCCTCGATGCGCGTGCAGGACGTGCGCGAGGCGCGTCCGGAGCTGCGCGTGGCGCTGGAGCGCGCCGGGCGCTTCCTCGGTCTCGCGGCCGTCGCGGCGGTGCTGGTCGCCGGCGTCGGCATCGCCATCGCCGCGCGCCGCTACGCGCTGCGCCACCGCGATGCCGTGGCGCTGATGCGCTGCTTCGGCGTCACGCAGGGCCGGGTGCTGGCGCTGTATTCGATCGAACTGGCGCTGCTCGGCCTCGCCGGCGGTCTGGCCGGGGCCGGGCTCGGCTGGCTGGCGCAGCAGGGGCTGGCGGCGATCCTCGGCGAACTCGCCGGCGGCACGCTGCCGGCGGCCTCGTGGCGCCCGCTGCCGGCGGCGCTGGCGACCGGGCTGGTGGCGGTGCTCGGCTACGCGGCACCGCCGCTCGCGCAACTGCGCAAGGTGCCGCCGCTGCGCGTGCTACGCCGCGAGCTGGCCCCGGCCGACGCCTGGACCGGCGCCGCCTACGTGTCGGCGACGCTCGCCGCCGCGGCGCTGGTGCTGTGGCAGGCCGGTGAGCCGCGGCTCGCCGCCTGGGTGCTGGCCGGCACCGCCGCGACCGCCGTGCTGCTCGCGCTCGGGGCCTGGGGGCTGACCCGGCTGCTCGGCCGGCTGCGCGGCCGGGTCGGGGTGGCCTGGCGCTTCGGGCTCGCGAATGTCTCGCGTCGCGGCGGCGCCAGCATCGTGCAGGTGGTCGCGATCGGGCTCGGGCTGATGGTGCTGCTGGTGCTGACGCTGGTGCGCACCGACCTGCTCGCCGGCTGGCGCGCAAGCCTGCCGCCCGAGGCGCCGAACCGCTTCCTGATCAACGTCCAGCCCGGCGAGGTCGAGGCGCTGCAGGCCGAACTGCATGCCGCCGGGCTCGGGGCCGCGACGCTGCATCCGATGGTGCGCGGCCGGCTGACGCAGATCGGCGAACGGCCGGTGTCGGCCGCCGACTACCCGGAGCCGCGCGCGCAGCGCCTGGTCGAGCGCGAGTTCAACCTGTCCTGGGCCGAAGCGCCGCAGCCGGACAACCGCATCGTCGCCGGCCGGTGGTTCGGTCCCGGCGCACGCGCCGAGGTCTCGGTCGAGCAGGGGCTGGCCGGGACGCTCGGCATCCGGCTCGGCGACCGGCTGCGCTTCGCGGTCGCCGGCCAGAGCGTCGAGGGCACGGTCACGAGCCTGCGCAGCGTCGAGTGGGATTCCTTCCACGTGAACTTCTTCGTGGTGTTCCCGCCCGGTGCGCTCGACGGCCTGCCGGCGACCTGGATCACCAGCTTCCACCTGCCGGCCGGGCGTCAGGCGCTGATCGCGGAGCTGGTGCGCGCGCATCCGTCGGTGACGGTGCTCGACATCGACGCGCTGCTTTCGAAGGTGCGCGAGATCATCGAGCGCGTCGTGCTCGGCGTCGAATACGTGTTCCTGTTCACGCTGGCGGCCGGGCTCGCCGTGCTTTATGCCGCGATCCAGGCGACGCGCGACGAACGCCGCTACGAGGCCGCGCTCGCGCGCACGCTCGGCGCGTCGCGGCGCGTCGTGCTGCAGGGGCTGATCGCCGAGTTTGCCGTACTCGGCCTGCTCGCCGGCGTGCTGGCGGCGGCCGGGGCCAGCGCGCTCGGCTGGGGACTGGCGCAGCAGGTGTTCGATTTCCCGTACCGGCCCGATCCGCTGCTGTGGCTCGCCGGTGCGGCGGCCGGCGTGTTCGGCGTCGGGCTTGCCGGGCTCGCCGGCACGCGCGCCGTGCTCGATCAGCCGCCGCTCGCGACGCTGCGCGCCGGTGTCTGACGCGGCGATCGTCGACCAGACGATCGTCGGCCAGACTCTGGACAGGCCGGCCGCGTGCTCGCGGCTGCGCCCCTGACCGGGAGCACGATGATGGACACTCCGAGCGAAGACCCGCGTGCGCGCCTCGAACGGCTCGCCAGCGAACTCGACCAGCGCCTCGCGCGCATCGGCGCACGCGAACGCCACGAGGACGGCCCGCCGTCGCAGGATTTCGCCGAACAGGCCACCGAGCGCGAGAACGATGACGTGATCGGCGCACTGGCGCTCGACACGCGCCTGCAGCTCGGGCTGGTGCGCAAGGCGCTGCGGCGCCTCGACGCCGGCGACTACGGCGTCTGCGTCGAATGCGGCACGCCGATCCCGTCGGCCCGGCTCGCGGCGCTGCCCTGGGCCGAGCACTGCGTCGCCTGTGCGGAGCGTCTGGAAGGCCGCCACGCCTGAGCCCCGCCCGGCCCAGACCGATCACATCGGAACGCTTCTTCGCTTTTCAGCCCCTCGCCCCTCGCGGGAGAGGGGCCGGGGAGAGGGGAAAACCATGCATTTACGTGTGGTCGGCATCAGCCGGCCGGTGCATGCACGATCCATTCGATGACGTGCCAGGCGCGCGGCGTCAGCGGCCACAGCGCCAGCGGTCCCGGTGCGCCGCCGAGGCCGAGCGTGTCATGGTCGCAGACCTCCAGCCCGCTGCCGCCCCACAGGCGTTCGGCGAGGGCGGCGGCGTCCAGCCCGGCAGCCGTGTCGGGCAGCGCGCCGTGCGGTGCGCGTGCCGCCGACAGCACGTCATGGCAGCTCGCCCAGTGCTGTCCGGCCAGTGCCCGGCGAAGCCGGCCGGGATCGGCGATCACCGGCCCCGCGACCTGCTGGCCGAGCACGTTCGCAAACAGCAGCGCGGCATCGGGGTAGGCCCGCGCCAGCCGCGCCGGGCCGTCCCGGTCACAGAGGCAGTCGAGCCGGTCGAACACGAGTTTCGCGTCCGCAAACCGGCGGCCGAGCAGCCGGCGCGCCAGCGGATCGGGCTCCAGCACATGCACCTGCCCGAAGCCGGCCAGAAACGCCGCCGGCAGCGTCCAGCCCGCCGACGGGCCGATCAGCACCAGTTCGCGGCACGGCGGATTCCATGCCTGCAGCCAGCCGGCGAGCCGGTCGGAATACGCTCGCCAGAGCGGCCGGTGGCGCAGCGCGCGCAGGTGATAGACGAGGCCGCCGGCCGGGGTCAGCCGGCGATCGCGCAGGGTCGGTGCGGACAAGTGTGTGTGGCTCAGTCCAGACCTAGGGTGCGGCGGGCCTGTGCCCAGTAGCGGCGCCGCTCGCTCAGTCCGGTCGTACCGCCGTTGATTATTTTCGTGATTGAAACGAAGTCGCCATCGTCGTCATCGTCGCTGCGGTCATCGGCGAGCGCGTTGAGGCCGCGCGTCTGCCAGAACCATGCTGCCGAGCGTGCCGCATTTACCGGTTCCAGCAGGCGATCGGGTTCTTGGAGCAGCGCCAGGCCGAGCGCACGGCCGGCTTCGTCATAGTTGGCGCGGCCGGTGATCTGGAGCAGACCGCGTCCGCGGTAGCGCCAGCCGTCGCCGCTGCCGGCGGTGCCGTTGCCGAGCCGGTTGGCATAGACGCGGTTGGCGAGAGCCTCGGGGTTGCGCACGAACGGCCGGGCGCTGTCTTCGTCCGCAAAACGCTTTGGCCAGACGGCGCAGATGCGTGCGGCACTGGTGTAGGTGAGGTTTTCGCTCAGGCGACGGAACCCGCCGGATTCGTGCGCGAGCTGAGCGATGAAGGCTGCGATGCGATCGGCGCCCTCGATGCCGTGCAGCGCCATGGTGGCGTTCAGGGCCTGGGACCAGACCTGCGGGTCGGGGCAGCGCGGCACGATCTGTTGCAGCTGTTCGGCAGTCAGGGGCTTCATGGTCAGATACCTCCTCCGGGGCTGCCGGCCGGCGGATGCCGCCACGAACCCCCGGAGGAGAGCTATAGCCCCTGGACGGGCCGCATGGCCTTACGCCTCATACAGGCTGAGTGCCTGCACCGGCGCCCGCGCCGCTTCAGTCGCCGAGCCCCTCGAACAGCTTGGTGCTCAGGTAACGCTCGCCGAAGGACGGGATGATCACGACGATGCGCTTGCCGGCGTTCTCGGGCTTCGCCGCCTGCTGCAGCGCCGCCCACAGCGCGGCGCCCGAGCTGATGCCGACCAGCAGGCCTTCCTCGCGCGCGGCGCGCCGGGCCGTGACGAGTGCATCGTCATTGGTCACGCGCGTGACCTCGTCGTAGATGCCGGTGTTCAGCACCTCGGGCACGAAGCCGGCGCCGATGCCCTGGATGATGTGCGGGCCCTTCTGGCCGCCCGAGAGCACCGGCGAGGCGTCGGGCTCGACCGCGACGATCTTCAGGCCCGGACGGCGGGGTTTCAGCACCTCGCCGACGCCGGTGATCGTGCCGCCGGTGCCGATGCCGGCGACGAAGATGTCGATCTCGCCGTCGGTGTCGCGCCAGATCTCCTCGGCCGTCGTGCGCCGGTGCACCTCGGGGTTGGCCGGGTTCTGGAACTGCTGCGGGATGTAGTAGTTCGGGTTGCCGGCGGCGAGTTCCTCGGCCTTGCGGATCGCCCCGGCCATGCCTTCGGCGCCCGGCGTCAGCACCAGGTCGGCACCGTAGCCGCGCAGCAGCATGCGCCGTTCCTTGCTCATCGTGTCCGGCATGACCAGGCAGCACTTGTAGCCGCGTGCCGCACAGACCATCGCCAGCGCGATGCCGGTGTTGCCGCTGGTCGGTTCGAGGATGACCGTGTCCGGGCCGATCTTCCCGGCCGCTTCGGCGGCATCGATCATCGCTGCGCCGATGCGGTCCTTGACGCTGTGCGCCGGGTTCTGGAATTCGAGCTTGCAGACGACCTCGGCGCCGAGGCCGGCCGTCAGCCGGTTCAGCCGCACGAGCGGGGTGTTGCCGATCAGCTCGGTGACGTTGCGGGCGATGCGCATGGCGGATACCTCACGGGGTGGGGGAAGGGGGCGGCAGGCGGCCGGGGCGCGCGCGCCGGTGCCGGCGGTGCGGGCGTCGCAACGAACATAGCCGGCGCGCGGCGGCGTGGCTCGGATCACGGAGTCGCCGGTCCGCGCAGGGTTCGCGGCGGCGGGGGCGAGGAACGCCTTCATGCGCCGCGGCCGCACCCGGACCCGCTCGCCGGCGCCATGGCTTTCGAGCCGGAAGCGCTCACGGATTAGCGGCTGCCGGGCTGGTAGAGACGGTCGAACTCGCCGCCATCGGCGAAGTGGGTCGCCTGCGCCTGCGGCCAGCCGCCGAAGGCGGCATCGACGGTCACGAGGCGCACGTTGCGGAACTGCTCCCTGAATTCGGCGAACACCGCCGGATCGCGCGGGCGCAGATAGTGCTTCGCGGCCAGGCGCTGGCCCTCGGGCGTGTACAGGAAGCGCAGGTAGCCCTCGGCGAGGGCGCGGCTGCCCTTGCGATCGACGACCTTGTCGACGACGGCGACCGGCGCATCGGCATCGATGCTGAGCGACGGGATCACGACATCGAAGGCGTCGGGGCTGAATTCCCTGGTGATCTGCAGCACTTCGCTCTCGAAGGTCAGCAGCACGTCACCGATGCCGCGCTGCATGAAGGTCGTCGTCGCGGCACGGCCGCCGGCGTCGAGTACCGGCACGTTGCGGAACACCTTGCCGACGAACTCGCGCGCGGCCTCATCGCTGCCGTATTTTTCCTTCGCCCAGGCCCAGGCGCCGAGGTAGCTGTAGCGGCCGTTGCCGGCCGTCTTCGGGTTCGGAATGACGATCTGCACGCCGTCGCGCACGAGATCGGGCCAGTCCTGAATGCCCTTCGGGTTGCCCTTGCGCACCAGGAAGACGATGGTCGAGCCGTACGGCGCCGCGCCGAACGGCAGCGCCTGACGCCAGTCGCTGCGGATCAGGCCGGTCTTCGCGATCGCGTCGATGTCGGTCTGCTGGTTCATCGTCACGACATCGGCGGCGAGCCCGTCGATGACGGCGCGCGCCTGCTTGCTGGAGCCGCCGTGCGACTGGTTGACGGTGACGGTCTCGCCGTGGCTGCGCTGCCAGTACGGCACGAACTGCGCGTTCACGTCCTTGTAGAACTCGCGCGCCACGTCGTACGAGACGTTCAGCAGGTCTCTGGCTTCATCGGCGCGGGCACTGCCGCCGACGGTGAGCACGACTGCGCAGGCGACAGCGAGCCGCGGGCGGAGAAAGCGGGGGGCGAAGCGGGACATGCGGCAATACCTCGGCAGGAGCGCATCTCATGGCGGCCGAGCATATCCGCGGATTTTATATTGCTTAAAATAATAATGAATTAGTTTTATATTCTTTTTTTGTATAAATGCGCGTGCATCAGTCCGGATCGGCAGCAGCGTCGGGCGGAAAATCCACATCCTCGTAGATCAGCGCCATCGGCAGCGTGCAGCCGAGCGCGGCCAGTTCGACCGCCTCGTCGTCGCGAAACGGCTGGAACAGCCAGTCGCCGGCGGGCCTGCGCCGGAACACGTCGACGCTGCGCAGCTCCGGCTCGATCAGCACGTATTCCTGCAGCGTGTCGATCTGCCGGTACAGATCGAACTTGCGACTGCGATCCCAGGCGGCCGTCGAGGGCGACAGCACCTCGATGATCAGCAGCGGATGGGCGATGAACAGATCGGTGCGCCGGTCGCGTTCGTCACAGCTCACGCTCACGTCCGGGTAGCAGGCCGCATCGGCGCTGGCGATGCGCAGTTTCATGTCGCTGGCATAGACGCGGCAGGGCGTCCCGCGCACGAGATTGCGCAAGGCCGACGTCAGGTTGACGGTCACCGTGACGTGGTTGCGACGGGCGCCGGTCATCGCGAAGACTTCGCCGTTCAGGTACTCGTGGCGCAGCTCCTGCGTCGGCTCCCAGACCAGATAGTCCTCGAACGTGAAACGGGTGCAGGCTTGCGGCAGGCTGCTCATGTCCGTGACTCCGGGCAGGCGGAAACCTGAGTATGTCCCGGGCAGCCGGGCCGTCGCGAGTGTTTGTCGGCGCCGGCGCCGGTGCTAGACTCCCGCCCCCGCATCCCCTTGAGTGCGTTGAAAACTTTACTGACGCTGCTCCGTCGCAGGAACCCGATGCCGCGCAAACTCTTTATCAAGACTCACGGTTGCCAGATGAACGAGTACGACTCCGCGAAGATGGGAGACGTACTGCGCGAGTCACACGGTCTGGAACTCACCGACGATCCCGCCCAGGCCGATGTCCTGCTGCTGAACACCTGTTCGATCCGCGAGAAGGCGCAGGAGAAGGTCTACTCCGAACTCGGCCGCTGGCGCGAGCTGAAGCTCGAACGCCCGGGCCTCGTCATCGGTGTCGGCGGCTGCGTCGCCAGCCAGGAAGGCGCGGCGCTGCGCGAGCGCGCGCCCTTCGTCGACGTGGTGTTCGGCCCGCAGACGCTGCACCGGCTGCCGGCGCTGCTCGCGGCGGCCGACGAGCACCGCGGCGCCGTCGTCGACGTGTCCTTCCCCGAGATCGAGAAGTTCGACAGCCTGCCCGAGCCGCGCGCCGAGGGACCGACCGCGTTCGTGTCGGTCATGGAAGGCTGCTCGAAGTACTGCACCTTCTGCGTCGTGCCGTACACGCGCGGCGAGGAGGTCTCGCGGCCGTTCGATGACGTGCTGGTCGAGGTCGCGACGCTGGCGGCGCAGGGCGTGCGCGAGGTCACGCTGCTCGGCCAGAACGTCAACGCCTACCGCGGCGTCATGGCCGATGGCTCGATCGCCGATTTCGCGGCGCTGATCGAGGTGGTCGCGGCGATCGACGGCATCGACCGCATCCGCTACACGACCTCGCACCCGATCGAGTTCAGCGACCGGCTGATCGAGGTCTATGCCAGCGTGCCGGAACTCGTCGATCACCTGCACCTGCCGGTGCAGAGCGGCTCGGACCGCATCCTCGCGGCGATGAAGCGCCGGCACACGGTGCTCGAATACAAGTCGAAGATCCGCAGACTGCGCGCGATCCGGCCGGATCTGTCGCTGTCGACCGACATCATCGTCGGCTTCCCCGGCGAGACCGAGGCCGATTTCCAGGCGACGCTGAAGCTGATCGACGAGATCGGCTACGACCACAGCTTCAGCTTCCTGTACAGCCCGCGCCCGGGCACGCCGGCCGCCGAACTGCCCGACGACGTGCCGCTGGAGCAGAAGAAGGCGCGGCTGCAGCTCGTCATCGACCGCTTCAACGCCAATGCCGCGCGCATCGCCGCCGGCATGGTCGGCACGGTGCAGCGCGTCCTGGTCGAGCGCCACGCGCGCAAGGACGCCCGCCAGCTCGCCGGACGCACGCCGAACAACCGCGTCGTCAACTTCGACGGGCCCGAGCGCCTGATCGGGCATTTCGTCGACGTGCGCATCACCGAGGCCCTGCCGAACTCGCTGCGCGGCGAGTTCGTCGCCTGCGAGGAGATCGGCATGCCGGCCGCGACGGTGGCGAACGCGTGAATACCGTCCTGCCCGCACCGCTGCCCGCCGCCGACGGTGCCGTCACGCAAGTCCTCGACCTCGAACCCGCCGACAACGCCCGTCTCGCCCAGCTCTGCGGCCACCTCGACGAGCACCTGCGCCAGATCGAGCGCCGGCTCGGCATCACCATCGCCAACCGCGGCGGGCATTTCAGCCTCAACGGTCCCGAGGCCGCGACGCGGATCGGTGCCGCGGTCATCGAGGCGCTGTACCGCGCCGCCGGCGAGGAGGAGCTGAACCCGGCCCGGGTGCACCTGTTCCTGCAGGAGGCCGGCGCCGACGACATCGAGCTGCCCGATCCGGTCGAGGCCGAACCCGAGGAGGTCGCGATCCGCACCCGGCGCGGCATCGTGCGCGGGCGCGGCATCAATCAGCAGCGCTACCTGTACGCGATCCAGCGTCACGACATCAATTTCGGCGTCGGCCCGGCCGGCACCGGCAAGACCTATCTCGCCGTCGCCTGCGCGGTCGAGGCGCTGGAGCGCGACGAGGTGCGCCGGCTGGTGCTGGTGCGTCCGGCGGTCGAGGCCGGCGAGCGGCTCGGCTTCCTGCCCGGCGACCTGGTGCAGAAGGTCGATCCGTATCTCAGGCCGCTGTACGACGCGCTCTACGAGATGCTCGGCTTCGAGCGCGTCGCCAAGCTGATGGAGCGCAGCGTCATCGAGATCGCGCCGCTCGCGTTCATGCGCGGGCGCACGCTCAACGACGCCTTCATCATCCTCGACGAGGCGCAGAACACCACGGTCGAACAGATGAAGATGTTCCTGACCCGCATCGGCTTCGGCTCGACGGCGGTGATCACCGGCGACACCTCGCAGGTCGACCTGCCGAAGGGCGTGCGCTCGGGCCTCGCGCATGCGCTGGGGGTGCTCGATGGTGTCGACGGCATCAGCATGACGCGCTTCCTGCCGCGCGACGTGGTCCGCCACCCGCTGGTGCAGCGCATCGTCATCGCCTACGAGCGCCACGAGCAGAAGCAGGGCGGCAGCGCATGAGCCGGCTCGCGCTCGACCTGCAGATCGAGACCGGCGCCGGCGCGCTGCCCCCGGCGGCCGATTTCCGTCGCTGGGCCGAAGCCGCGCTGGCCGGGGCGGATTTTCACGACCCCTGCGAGATGAGCGTGCGCATCGTCGGCATCGCCGAGAGCGCGGCGCTCAACGCCGGCTACCGGCACAAGGACGGCCCGACCAACGTGCTGTCCTTCCCGTTCGAAACCCCGCCCGGCATCGTGCTCGATGCCGAGCTGCTCGGCGATCTGGTCATCTGTGCCCCGGTCGTCGTGCGCGAGGCCGGCGAACAGCACAAGCCCGAAGCCGCACACTGGGCCCACCTGACCGTGCACGGCACCCTGCACCTGCTCGGCTACGATCACCTCGACGATGCCGAAGCCGAGGCCATGGAAGCGCTCGAAATCCGCATTCTGGCCGGTCTCGGCTATCCGAACCCCTACGCAGACGACGAACGACCATGAAGGAAGACCGATCCGGCGACAGTACCGGCACGACCGGCCGCAGCTGGCTGGAACGCCTCGGACAGGCCCTCGCGGGCGGACCCGAGGATCGAGATGACCTGAAGGACATCCTCAAGGAAGCGCAGGCGCGCGGCATCATCGATGCCGAGGCCCTGTCGATGATGGAAGGCGCGCTGGCGGTTGCCGAGCGGCAGGTGCGCGACGTCATGATCCCGCGCGGGCAGATGATCGTCATGCAGGCCGACTGGCCGGTCGAGCGCCTGCTCGCCGAGATCATCGAGTCCGGTCACTCGCGCCTGCCGGTGATCGGCGAGGACCGCGACGAGGTGCTCGGCATCCTGCTGGTCAAGGACCTGCTGCGCTGGTTCGCGAGCGGTGCCGGCGAGTTCGACCTGCGCAGCTTCCTGCGCGCCCCGACCTTCATCCCCGAGAGCAAGCGCCTCGACGTGCTGCTGCGCGAGTTCCGCGCCAACCGCCTGCACATGGCGATCGTCGTCGACGAGTACGGCGGGGTCGCCGGCCTCGTGACCATCGAGGACCTGATCGAGCAGATCGTCGGCGAGATCGACGACGAGCACGACGAGGCCGGCGATGACGGCGACATCCGCCAGATCGGCGAGCACGAGTACATCGTGCGCGCGCTGACGCCGCTCGCGGACTTCAACGTCCGCTTCGACGCGCATTTCGACGAGGACGAGGCCGACACCGTCGGCGGCCTGGTGCTGCTCGACCTCGAACGCGTGCCCAAGCGCGGCGAGGTCGTCGAGATCGAACGCTTCCGCTTCCGCGTGCTGCGCGCCGACAACCGCCGCGTGCACCTGTTCGGGCTGAGCGTGCTCGACCCGGTGGTGCCGGTGGACGCAGCGAACGCCTGAGGCCGGGCAGCGGCGCGTGCGCAGCGCCGCCATGCGCTCCGTATGCCGTCGCGCCCGGTGTCAGCCGGGCAGTGGTCTCAGGAGGAACCGTCGTGGACGAGTGGACGCAGCGGCGCGCGCGCATGGTCGAGGAGCAGATCGAGGCGCGCGGCATCCACGATCCGGACGTGCTCGCGGCGATGCGCCGCGTGCCGCGCGAGGACTTCGTACCCGAGGCGATGCGCGCATGGGCCTGCGACGATTCGCCGCTGTCGATCGGCGACGGGCAGACGATCTCGCAGCCGTACATCGTGGCGCTGATGATCGCCGCGGCGGCGATCCGGCCCGGCGGGCGCGTGCTCGAAGTCGGCACCGGCTCGGGCTACGCGGCGGCGGTCATGGCCGAGCTGGCCGCGCATGTCTACACCATCGAGCGCATCGAAGCGCTGGCCGCGCAGGCGGCCGGGCGCTTTGCGCGCCTCGGCTGCACGAACATCGAACTGCGCACCGGCGACGGCAGCGGCGGCTGGCCCGAGGCGGCGCCCTTCGACGCGATCCTCGTCGCCGCGAGCGGTCCGTGCGTGCCCGAGGTGCTGCGGGCGCAACTGGCGCCGGGCGGGCGGCTCGTGATGCCGGTCGATGACGGCTGGCTGCAGCGGCTCGTGTGCGTGACGCGCGAGGCAGCCGGTTCGTACCGGGAAGACTTCCTGTGCGACGTGCGCTTCGTGCCGCTGATCGGCGCGCACGGCTGGGAAGGGGCGTGAGCCGGCGCAGGCCGGAGCGACGAAGGCATTCCGGCCCTGCTGCATGGATTCCCCGGCGAAATTGCCGGGGTTCGCAAGCGCACGCGAACCTGCGGGCTGCCGGGCGTCAGCCGCGCCGGGCCGCCTCGATCGTCGCGATGTCGATTTTGCCCATCTGCATCATCGCCTCGAAAGCGCGCCTGGCGGCGGCGCGATCGGGATCGGCGATGGCGGCCGTCAGCGCGCGCGGCGTGATCTGCCACGACAGACCCCATGGGTCCCTGTACCAGCCGCAGGCGCTTTCCTGACCACCATTGCTGACGATCGCGTTCCACAGCCGATCGGTTTCGGCCTGGTCGTCGGTTGCGACCTGGAACGAGAAGGCCTCGCTGTGCCTGAACATCGGGCCCCCATTCAGGCCGGGGCAAGGGATGCCGATCACCGTGGACTCGACCATCAGCACATCGCCCTCCTGGCCCGATGGATAATCGCCGGGCGCGCGATGCACCGTGCCCACTGCGCTGTCCGGGAAGGTGCCGGCGTAGAACCCCGGGGGCAGCAGGGCGCGGGCTGACGGCGCCTCGCGCTCCGTCGCGGTCCGCCCGGGCGCATCGGCTAGACTGCCGCTCCCGCCGCTGCCACCCCGTTCGTCGTGACCGCACCGCTCGCCGATCCTGCCGCTTCGCCCTCCGCCGTTTCCCCCGGTTCCACGGATTCCGGTGCCCCGGCCGCCGGCCGCCTTGCTGCCGGCCATCCGCTCGCGCTGCTGCTGGCACCGATCGCGGGTCTGCTGCTGCCGCTGGCGTTTGCGCCGTACCGGCTCTGGCCGCTCGGGCTGCTGCTGCCGGCCGTGCTGCTGTGGCTGATCGACGGCGAGCGCCCGCGGCGGGCGCTGCTGATCGGCCTGCTGTTCGGACTCGGCAGCTACGGCCACGGCATCTGGTGGATCTACATCAGCCTGCACCGCTACGGCGGTGCGCCGCCGGCGTTCGCGGGGCTTGCGACCTTTCTGGTCGTGCTGCTGATGGCGGCCTACGTCGCGCTGTTCGCCGGGCTGCTGAACCGGCTCGCGCCCGCGCCCGGCGCCCGGCGCTGGCTGCTCGCGGCACCGGGGCTGTGGGCGCTGCTCGAATGGGTGCGTTCGTGGGCCTTCACCGGCTTTCCGTGGCTTGCGCTCGGCTATGCGCAGGTCGACTCACCGCTTGCGGGCTTTGCGCCGATCCTCGGCACCTTCGGGCTCGGTGCGCTCGTGATGCTGGTGGCCGGTTCGATCAGGCTCGCACTCGCGCGGCTGCGCAGCGGTGCGCGCGCCGCGCTTGCGCCGCTCGCCGTCGTGCTGCTCGTGCCGGCACTCGGCTTCGGGCTCGGGCGCATCGACTGGAGCGCGCCGGCGGGTCGGGTGCTGGCGGTCGGTCTCGCGCAGGGCAACATCGCGCAGGAGATGAAATGGCGGCCCGGCAAGCTGGAGGAGACGATCGCCGTCTACGCCGGCCTGTCGCAGCGCGCGCAGGCGCAGGGGCATCGTGACCTGATCGTGTGGCCGGAGACGGCGCTGCCGGCCTTCCTGTCCGATCTCGACGACAACTTTCTCGCAGAACTGCGCGCCTGGGCGGCCGAAACCGGCACCGACCTCCTGATCGGCGCGCCGGACGGTGATCGCGCCCGGCGCGACTACCGCAACGCTGTCGCGTCGATCGGGCGCACGCCCGGCGTCTACGCCAAGCACCGGCTGCTGCCCTTCGGCGAATACCTGCCGCTGCGCGGGCTGCTGATGATCTTCCGCGACTTCGTGCAGATCCCGATGGCCG
This sequence comes from Pseudomonadota bacterium, assembly GCA_018240295.1. Classification (GTDB taxonomy): domain Bacteria; phylum Pseudomonadota; class Gammaproteobacteria; order Competibacterales; family Competibacteraceae; genus Plasticicumulans. The sequence continues at coordinate 4,555 of JAFEGB010000330.1, read as the reverse complement.
ACTTCACGGCCGGAGCCGCCGACCAGCCGCTGCTGGTCGCGGCCGGCGTGCCGGTCGGCGTGTCGATCTGTTTCGAGTCGGTGTTCGGCAGCGAGGTGCGCCGCGCGCTGCCGGCGGCGCAGCTGCTGGTGGTGGTCAGCAACGACGCCTGGTTCGGCGACAGCCTGGCGCCGCACCAGCACCTGCAGATCGCGCAGATGCGGGCGCTGGAGGCCGCGCGGCCGCTGGTGCGCGCGACCAACACCGGCCTCACGGCGATCGTCGATGAACGCGGGCGGATCACGGCGCAGGCGCCGGCCTTCGTCGAGACCGTGCTCTATGGCGACGTGCAGCCGCGCAGCGGCGTCACGCCCTACGTGCGCTTCGGGGACGGGCCGGCGGCAGGGCTGGCGGCCGTGCTGCTGCTGGCCGGAGCCCTGCGCCGGCGGGGCTGACGAGACCGGCGGTTGCGGCCGGCTTCCCTGCCGGACCGCCGGTTCGTCATGGCGTCAGTGCGGTTGCCGGACCGGCTCGGCGGCGGGGCGATCGGAATCGCGCTTGCCGTCGGCGTTGTCGAGCATCTGGGCGAGTTCCCAGACCTGGCCGCGGCCACGACGCAGCGCGTGCTGCTGCTGCTGGTCCTGGATACGGCGCAGGCGCTGCCGGTGGATGAGTCGCTGCATGGCGGTCGTACCGGTAACGGGCCCCGAGGCGGGCGAGCGCGAGCATACGCGCGTGTTCCTGAAAATGAAATTTTTTTAAGCCGGGAACTTCCGTCTTACGCCGGATCGGCGGGGCGTTCGAAGCGCGTATGCCCGCACTTCGGGCACGACGGAATCGTGCCGGCGCCGCGGAACTCGATGCGCTCGCCGCAGGCCTCGCAGGCCAGCGTGCCGGGGCCGGTGACCTCGCCGGTCTCGTAATGGCTGAGCCGTTCCAGCGTGTCCGCGAATTCCAGCAGCTCCAGCCGTGACTGGTCGGCCGCGCGCCCGAACCAGTCGAGCAGGCGCTCCTCGACCAGTTCGGTGTCGAAGCGCAGCCAGCTGCCGAGCTCCTGGCCGGTCTCGGCGAGATGGCGGCCGGCGTCGGCGAGGTCGCGCCGCGCCCAGTGCGCGAGCAGGCCGGCTTCCTCCTTCGTCAGTTCGCCGAGGTGATGGGCGTCCGCGGCGGCGCGGTCGATGCGCGCGCGCAGCGGCGGCGTGGCTTCCGAGGCGTCCCGGTCGGCGTCGTGCAGGTGCAGGCGTTCGAGCAGCCGGGCGTAGGCCTCGGCGAGGCGGTGGCGCGGTTCGGTCATGGCGGGGTTTCCTCCGTACGGCGTTCCCGGCCTGCAGTCTCGACCCGGCGCTCACGGCCGGCAAGCACGGTCCGTGCTGCACTGTGCCGTACGGCGCGGGCTCGGGTATGCTTCGTCCCTTTTTCGGAACGCCACCTGAGCCCCGGGCCGAGCATGATCGAAGAGTCCTACCAGCCGCAGGCCGTCGAGGCCGCCGCGCAGCGCTACTGGAACGAGCAGCGCAGCTTCGAGGTCGCCGCCGACCCGGCGCGCGAGAAGTTCTACTGCCTGTCGATGTTCCCGTACCCGAGCGGCCGGCTGCACATGGGCCACGTGCGCAACTACACGATCGGCGACGTGATCGCGCGCTACCAGCGCATGCTCGGCCGGAACGTCGTGCAGCCGATGGGCTGGGACGCCTTCGGCATGCCGGCCGAGAACGCCGCGATCAAGAACAGCGTCGCGCCGGCGCGCTGGACCTACGAGAACATCGACTACATGCGCGCGCAGCTGAAGTCGCTCGGTCTCGGCATCGACTGGTCGCGCGAACTCGCCACCTGCACGCCCGATTACTACCGCTGGGAGCAGTGGCTGTTCACGCGCCTGTTCGAGAAGGGCGTCATCTACCGCAGGAACGGCGTCGTCAACTGGGATCCGGTCGACCAGACCGTGCTCGCCAACGAGCAGGTCATCGACGGCCGCGGCTGGCGTTCGGGCGCGCTGGTCGAGCGGCGCGAGATCCCGATGTACTACTTCCGGATCACGCAGTACGCCGATGAACTGCTCGCCGCGCTCGACGAGCTGCCGGGCTGGCCCGAGCAGGTCAAGACCATGCAGCGCAACTGGATCGGCAAGTCGCGCGGCATGGATGTCGTGTTCCCGCGCGTCGGTGCCGACGGCGGCGTGAAGGTCTACACGACGCGGCCCGACACGCTGATGGGCGCGACCTACGTCGCGGTCGCCGCCGAGCACCCGCTCGCGCTCGAAGCCGCGGCCGGCAATCCGGAGCTCGCCGCGTTCATCGACGAATGCCGCAAGGGCGGCGTCGCCGAGGCCGACATCGCCACGCAGGAAAAGCGCGGCCTGCCGACCGGCCTGTGCGTGCGCCATCCGTTCACCGGCCGCGAGCTGCCGGTCTGGGTCGCCAACTACGTGCTGATGGGTTACGGCGAAGGCGCGGTGATGGCCGTGCCGGCGCACGACGAACGCGACTTCGAGTTCGCGCACCGCTACGGCCTGCCGGTCGAGCCGGTGATCCGCACGCCGGCCGGCGATGCGACGCCGCTGCCCTGGCAGCCGGCCTACGCCGAGCACGGCACGCTGATCCATTCCGGCGAGTTCGACGGCCTCGACTTCGACGGCGCCTATGCGGCGATGGCCGAGCGCCTCGGCGCGCTCGGCCTCGGCGGGCCGCAGACCCGCTTCCGGCTGCGCGACTGGGGCATCTCGCGCCAGCGCTACTGGGGCTGCCCGATCCCGATCGTGCACTGCGCCGACTGCGGCGACGTGCCGGTGCCGGCCGATCAGCTGCCGGTCGTGCTGCCCGAGGACGTGGTCCCGGACGGCAGCGGCAACCCGCTCGCGAAGCTGCCGGCCTTCTACGAGACCTCCTGCCCGAAGTGCGGCGCGCCGGCCCGGCGCGAGACCGACACGATGGACACCTTCGTCGAGTCGAGCTGGTACTACGCGCGCTACGCCTCGCCGAAGTTCGACGGCGGCATGGTCGAGCCCGGGGCCGCGCACTACTGGCTGCCGGTCGATCAGTACGTCGGTGGCATCGAGCACGCGATTCTGCACCTGCTGTACGCGCGCTTCTTCCACAAGCTGATGCGCGACGAGGGCCTGGCCGGCTCCGACGAGCCCTTCGTGCGCCTGCTGACCCAGGGCATGGTCGTCGCCGAGACCTACTTCCGCGAGGACGCCGCCGGCCGCAAGAGCTGGTTCAACCCGGCCGAGGTCCGGGTCGAGCGCGACGGCAAGGGCCGCATCGTCTCGGCGATCCTGCCCGCCGACGGCCAGCCGGTGCAGTTCGGCGGCATCGAGAAGATGTCGAAGTCCAAGAACAACGGCATCGATCCGCAGTCGCTGATCGACCGCTGCGGTGCCGACACCGCGCGCCTGTTCATGATGTTCGCCGCCCCCCCGGATGCCTCGCTGGAGTGGTCCGACGCCGGCATCGAGGGCGCCTCGCGCTTCCTCAAGCGCCTGTGGGCCTGGGGGCACGAGCATGCCGCGGCGCTCGCCGCCCGCCCGGCCATCGACGCCGGCGCGCTCGACGCCGGCCTCAAGGTCCTGCGCCGCGAGATTCACGAGGCCCTCGGTCAGGCACTGTTCGACTACCAGCGCCAGCAGTTCAACACCGTCGTCTCGGCGGCGATGAAGATGCTGAACGCGCTCGCGAAGCTGCCGGAGGGCGCTGCGGCCGACGGCGTGCGGGCCGAAGGCTGGGCGATCCTGCTGCGCGTGCTGGCACCGATCGTGCCGCACGTCACGCACGTGCTGTGGGCCGCGCTCGATCGCGGTCCGCTGCTCGATGCGCCGCTGCCGCAGCCCGATGCCGGCGCGCTCGCGCGTGACAGCCTGACGCTGGCCGTGCAGGTCAACGGCAAGCTGCGCGCGCAGATCGAGGTGGCGGCCGATGCCGATCGCCTGACGATCGAGACCGCCGCGCTCGCCGATGCCCAGGTGCAGCGCTTCCTGGAGGGCCGTCCGGCGAAGAAGGTCATCGTCGTGCCCGGCAAGCTCGTCAACGTGGTCGGCTGAACATGGCAAGCGTGCTGCGCATCGCGATCCTGAAGGCGGTCTTCGTCGTGCTGCTTACCGGGCTGACCGGCTGCGGCTTCCAGCTGCGCGGCCAGCTCGCGCTGCCGCCGGTGCTCGAACGCACTTATCTGCAGGTGGCGGCCGGCGATCGCTCGACGCTGTACCAGCACCTGAAGGCCGGGCTGCAGGTCAACGGCGTCAGCATCGTCACCGATCCCAACTCGGCGACGGCCGTGGTCGAGGTGGGCGGCGAGTCGGTCAGCAAGCAGACCCTGGTCAAGAGCAGCTCGGGCAGCTCGCTCGAATACGAACTGTTCTACAGCGTCGACTTCCGCGTCACCGGTGCCGATGGCAAGGCGCTGATCAGCCGGCAGGACGTGCGCCTGAGCCGCGACCTGCTGTACGACAACGCCACGATGATCGGCCGCGACACCGGCGAGACGCGTGCAACCGAGGACATGCGCAAGGACGCTGCGCAGGCGATCCTGCGGCGCATTGCGGCGCTTTCGTCGGCGCAGCCGGCGCGCTGAGCACGGGAGC
>JAFEGB010000032.1 GCA_018240295.1 Pseudomonadota bacterium | reverse complement strand
GGACGGTGTTCTATCAGGCGAGCCCGGCGCACCTCGACCTGTACGTCGAGCTGGGCCTGAGCCTGCTGAAGATCGGCGAGGAGGCACGCGTCGAGCTTTCGACCTTCACGCTCGATGGTGCCGCGCGCAAGAACCTGCGCAACACCCGCAACCGCCTCGTGCGCGACGGCTATGGTTTCCGCGTCGTGCCGGCCGCCGAAGTGCCGGCGCTGCTCGGGCAGCTGCAGGCGGTTTCCGATGCCTGGCTCGATGGCAAGCAGACGCGCGAGAAGGGCTTCTCGCTCGGGCGCTTCGAGGCCGGCTATCTCGGCGGCGGGCCGGTGGCGGTGATCGAGCACGCCGGGCGCATCGTCGCGTTCGCCAACCTCTGGTGCGGGGCGCAGCACGCCGAGCTGTCGGTCGATCTGATGCGCTTTGCCGACGAGGCGCCGGCCGGGGCGATGGATGCGCTGTTCGTCGAGCTGCTGCTGTGGGGCAAGGCCGAAGGCTACGCCTGGTTCAACCTCGGCATGGCGCCGCTCGCCGGCCTGCACGCCCGGGCGCTGGCGCCGCTGTGGAACCGCTTCGGCGCGCTGGTGTTCGGCCGCGGCGAACGCTTCTACAACTTCCGCGGCGTGCGCCAGTACAAGGAAAAATTCGGTCCCGTCTGGGAACCGCGCTACCTCGCCGCCCCCGGCGGTCTGCGCCTGCCGCGCGTGCTCGCGGCGGTGACGACGCTGATCGCCGGCGGCCTGAGCGGAGTCGTCCAGAAATGAAGCTGTGCCGTCCCTCCGCCGCTACGACGCTTCTGTCTTCCGATCGCTCAGCGCGAAAGCGGCCGGTCCCTGTACCGGCTGCAGGGGAGGGCATGAATCCGGACAACGCCACGGCATTGACGAACGCGCCCCTCCCCCCTGGCGGGGGAGGGGTTGGGGAGAGGGGGGCAGCGTCCGGGCGCAGTGCCGGCGCTCCCCCCTCTCCCCCGGCCCCTCTCCCGCAAGGGGCGAGGGGAGATCGAAGCCGAAGCGTTGGTGCCGATCCGGACCGCAGGCAGAAGCCGCCGCTTGGGGCAGATGCCGATGCTGGCGGCAGAAGGATTGAAGCGAGGGGAGAACGGCAGCACGCCGGCAGCAAAGCTCGCCGGTCGCCGGTGCTCGCCATGACCGCGCTGTTCTGCACCGTCGCCTGCTCGACGCTGACCCCGGCCACGGCCGAAACCCTGAACTACGGGCGCTTCGGCGACATCGCCGTGCTGCGCCCGGAGGGCAAGCCGCGCTCGGTGAGCATTGTCGTCTCCGGCAGCGGCGGACCGATGCAGGCCGAGGCCGAGATCGGCCGGCTGCTGAACGCGCAAGGCTCGCTGGTGCTGTCGGTCGATGGCGAGCGGCTGCTGCACAACATCCGCCCGAAACCGGACGAGACCTGCGCCGATGCCGGCTGGGATTTCGAGGCGATGTCGCAGTACGTGCAGAAGGAACTCGGCCTCGGCGACTACCGCCGGCCGCTGCTGGTCGGCGTCGGGCTTGGTGCGTCGCTGGTGTTTCTGGGCCTCGCCGAATCGACGCCGAACACCTTCCTCGGCGGCATGGCGCTCGGCTTCGATCCGGACTGGCGCAGCCCGTGGCGGCTGTGCGAAGGCGATCAGGGCGAGGTCGGCAAGCCGGCCGCCGACGGCCGCGGCTGGCAGCTCGCGCCGAGCGACGAATACCTGCTGCGCTGGACCGTGCTGCAGGGCGCGGCCGATCCGTACGTCGCCGGCGCGAAGGTCGCGCAGTTCGTCGAGGGCGTACCGAATGCCGAGCTGGTGACGGTGCCCGGCGTCGGCCACGGCTTCGCCGAGCCGGCGCGCTGGCGCGATTCCTTCGTCGATGCGTGGAAGCGCCTGAACAACGATCCCTATCAGGACCGCGAGCTGACCGAGCTGCCGCTGATCGAGCTGCCGGTGGCGCAGCCGTCCGGCGACTGGCTGGCGGTGATCCTCAGCGGCGACGGCGGCTGGGCGGCGATCGACCGCGAACTCGGCGAGACCTTCCAGCACGAGGGCATCCCGGTGGTCGGCTTCGACATGCTGCGCTACCTGTGGAAGGCGCGCAGCCCCGAGGAAACCGCCAACGCCGTCGCCAGCGCGATCGAGCGCTACACGCAGCGCTGGCAGCGCCGGCGCGTGCTGCTGGTCGGCTACTCGCTCGGCGGCGACGTGCTGCCCTTCGTCGTCAACCGCCTGCCGCCGCAGACGCGCCAGAAGCTGGCGCTGAGCGCGGTGCTGGCGCCGAGCAAATACGTCGAGTTCGAATTCCATCCCTGGGACTGGATCTCGGACGACGACGACGCCAGAAACCCGCGCGCGCTGCCGCTCGACCCGGAACTGGCGGCGGTGCGCTCGCGGCTGCTGTGCGTCTACGGCAGCGACGAGAAGGCCGACTCGGCCTGTCCGCCGCTCGCCGGGCGCAACGCGCAGGTGGAAATCCTGGCGCTGCCCGGCGCCCATCACTTCGACGGCGACTACACGGCGCTCGCGAAACGCCTGCTCGATGCCGCGCAGGCACCGGCTGCAAGCAACGGGAAATGACGATGATGACGACCACTTCCACCCCCACGCCGGCCGGACCCGACAGCCGCCTGCGCTCGCTGCATGCTGCAGCATCGACGATGCTGCGGCTTGCCGCGCTGCTTGCGGCCGGACTCGCGCCGGTACAGGCCGACGAGACGATCGGGCGCGAGGAGGTCGCGAGCCTCGCGTATCAGGGTTCGCGCGTGCGCCTGTACGCGGTCGCCGCACCGCGCGTCGATCAGATCTGCAAGGAGTGGCGCGGCGGCCAGCCGGTCGACTACGCCTGCGGCCAGCACGCCAAGGCCTTCCTGCAGAGCCTGGTCGCCGGGCGCGATCCGTTCTGCGTGCGCGAGCAGGCCGCCGGCAGCGCGAGCTGCTACGTCGATGGCCGCGACATCGGCCTGGAGATGGTCGCCGCCGGCTGGGCCGTGGCGCGGCGCGAGGAATCCGAGCGCTACGTCTATGCGCAGGAGCGCGCCCGCGAGCAGGGCCGCGGCCTCTGGCGCGGCCAGTTCGACGACCCGACGCTGCTGCCGCAGCCCGACCGCCGCCGGCGCTGACGCGTGCAGGCAGGTGCGGACGGCGGCATTACACTGCCGGCAGGTCCCGCCGCACCCTGCCCGACCGGAGTCCGCCGCCATGCAGAGCCTGACGCTGAACCTCGACCTCGACGATCAGATCCTCGAAGACGCCCGTGCCCGCGCGCAGGCCGAGCACACGACGCTCGATGAAGTGATGACGCGTCTGCTCGCCGAATACGCCCGGCGCGAGCAGACCCTGCGTGAATACGATGCCGTCGTGCAGCGGGTCTGCGGCACGGCGACGGTCGGCCGCAAACTGACGCGGGACGAGATGAATGAGCGTTGAGAGCTTCATCGACACCAACGTCTTCATCTATCACCTCGAAAAGGCCGATGCGCGCCGGTTCATGATCGCCGACACGATCATTCGCGAGGCGATCGCCACCGGCAGTGCCTGCATCAGCTTCCAGGTCGTGCAGGAATGCCTCAACACGATGCTGCGCAAGGCCTCGATCCCGCTCGACACGGCGGGCATGCGTGACTATCTCGACATCGTGCTGCTGCCGCTGGTGCGGGTGCCGGCGAGCGCCGATCTGTACCGGCGCAGCCTCGAGGTCCGCGAGCGCTACGGCTTCAGCTTCTACGACGCGCTGATCGTCGCCGCGGCGCTCGAAGCCGGCTGCACCCGGCTCTGGAGCGAGGACCTGCAGCACGGCCAGCACATCGGTGTGCTGCAGGTCGAAAACCCGTTCCGCGCCTGAGCGTCTGCTCCGGCACTCCCGATCCCGATCCCGTTCCGCCCGGCCGCAGGTGCCGCGATGCTCTCCGATCCGCTGATCCTCGGCAGTGCGCTGTTCTACATCGGCTTGCTGTTCGCGGTCGCGTACTGGGGCGATCGTGCCGCCGAAGCCGGGCGCTCGGTGATCGCCAATCCGTGGACGTACACGCTGTCGCTCGGCGTCTACTGCACGGCCTGGACCTTCTACGGCAGCGCCGGGCGCGCCGCGCACGGCGGGATTGCCTTCCTGCCGGTGTACCTGGGGCCGACGCTGGTGCTCGTGCTCGGCTGGCAACTGGTGCGGCGCATCGTGCGCATCAGCCAGCGCAACCGCATCACGTCGATCGCCGACCTGATCGGCTCGCGCTACGGCAAGAGCCATCTGCTCGCCGGGCTGGTGACGGTGATCGCGGTGATCGGGATCATGCCGTACATCTCCATCCAGCTGAAGGCGATCGCCACCAGCTACACGGTGCTGCGCGGCTATCCGGAAGTCTCGCCGCTGGTGCGTGTCGCCGAGCAGCCGGTGTGGGCCGACACCACGCTGTACGCGGCGCTGGCGCTGATCGCGTTCGCGGTGCTGTTCGGCACCCGCCACATCGACAACACCGAACGCCACGAGGGCCTGGTCGCGGCGATCGCGTTCGAGTCGGTGGTCAAGCTCGGCGCCTTCCTGCTGGTCGGGGCCTACGTGGTCTGGAGCCTCAACGACGGCTTCGGCGACATCTTCACGCGCGCCGCCGCGCACCCGGAACTCGCGAAGCTGATGCGCTTCGATGCGATCGGCGGCGGCTACGCCGGCTGGGTGACGCTGACGCTGCTGTCGGCCTGCGCCTTTTTATTCCTGCCGCGCCAGTTCCAGGTGCTGGTGGTCGAGAACACCGACGAGCACCACCTGCGCACCGCGAGCTGGGCCTTTCCGCTGTATCTGTGGCTGATCAACCTGTTCGTGCTGCCGGTGGCGCTCGCCGGGCTGATGACCTTCGAGAGCCGCGGCCTCGATGCCGACCTGTTCGTGCTCGACCTGCCGATCCACGGCCGCGAGCCCTTCCTCGCCGTGCTGGTGTTCGTCGGCGGGCTGTCGGCGGCGACCAGCATGGTCATCGTCGAGACCGTGGCGCTGTCGACGATGGTCTGCAACGACCTGGTGATGCCGCTGCTGCTGCGCCGGCTGCGCCCGGGCGGGCGGCGCGACCTCTCCGGGCTGCTGCTCGGCATCCGCCGCATCGCCATCGCCGGCATCGTGCTGCTCGGCTACCTGTACTACCGGGTGATCGGCGAGTCCTACACGCTGGTGTCGATCGGCCTCGTGTCGTTCGCGGCCTGCGCGCAGTTCGCGCCGGTGATCCTCGCCGGCATCTACTGGAAGGGCGCGACGCGCCGCGGTGCCTACTGGGCGCTGTCGGCCGGCTTCGCGGTCTGGGCGTACACGCTGCTGCTGCCGTCGTTCGCGCGCTCGGGCTGGCTGCCCGAGGGCTTCGTCACCGACGGGCCGTTCGGCATCGAGCTGCTGAAGCCCTACGCGCTGTTCGGCCTCGCCGGACTCGACCAGTACTCGCACGCGCTGGTCTGGAGCTGGCTCGCCAACGTCGGCGGCCTGCTGCTCGGCTCGCTGTGGGACCGCCCCGGTGCGCTGGAGCGCGTGCAGGCCAGCCAGTTCGTCGATGCCTGGGACAGCAGCAGCACTGCCCGGCTGCTGTGGCGCGGCACCGCCGACATCCACGAGCTGCAGACGCTGGTCGCGCGCTTCCTCGGTCCGGAGCGCGCCGCCAGCGCCTTCGCCGGCTACGCGCAGAGCCGCGGCCTCGAACCGGGCCGCCACGGCCGCGCCGAGGCCGAGCTCGTGCACTTCGCCGAGCACCTGCTCGCCGGCGCGATCGGCGCGGCCTCGGCACGGGTGACGGTGTCCTCGGTGGTCAAGGGCGAGGCGCTGTCGATCGAGGAGGTCATGACCATCCTCGACGAGACCTCGCAGGCCATCCAGTACAGCCGCCGGCTCGAAGAGCAGTCGCGCGAACTCGAAGCCGCCGGCCGGGAGCTGCGCGCCGCCAACGCCCGGCTGCAGGAGCTCGACCGGCTCAAGGACGAATTCGTGTCGACGGTCACGCACGAGCTGCGCACGCCGCTGACCTCGATCCGCGCCTTCGCCGAGATCCTGCTCGGCGCCCCCGACATCCCCGATACGCAGCGCGCCGAGTTCCTCGGCATCATCGTCAAGGAGAGCGAGCGCCTGAGCCGGCTGATCAACCAGGTGCTCGACATGGCCAAGCTCGATTCCGGGCGCGTCGACTGGCGCAGCGAGCCGGTCGAGCTGCGCGCGCTGCTGCGCGATGCCGCCAACGCCACCAGCCAGCTGTTCCGCGACAAGGGCGCGGAGCTGACGCTCGATCTCGACGAGGCCCCGGCCGCCGGTGCGGATACGGCCGACGGCAGCCTCGCCGCTGCGCACGCGCTGCACCTCGCGCAGCAGCCGGCCGTGATCACCGGCGACAGCGACCGGCTGCAGCAGGTGCTGATCAACCTGCTGTCGAACGCCGTGAAGTTCTGCCCCGAAGTCCACGGCCGGGTCGCGGTGCGCCTGCGCGTGCAGGAGAACGGCGTGCGCATCGAGGTCGCCGACAACGGTCCCGGCATCCCGCTCGCCGAGCAGGCGCGCATCTTCGAGAAGTTCCACCAGGTCAGCAGCCAGCAGGCCGGCAAGCCCAAGGGCACCGGCCTCGGGCTGACCATCAGCCAGCGCATCGTCGAGCGCCACGGCGGCACGATCCGCGTCGAGAGCATCGAGGGCGAAGGCGCCTGCTTCATCGTCGAGCTGCCGGCGCAGGTGCTGGCGAACGCGGCGGCCTGAGCACCGCCTGAGCACCGCCTGAATGCCGCGCAGATCGTGTTGGCGCAAACCTCGGCACCCGCGACCGCCTTGGTTACACTCGGTTCATGAACACGCGATCCCTGCGCTTTTCCAAGATGCACGGCCTCGGCAACGACTTCGTCGTCATCGACGGCGTGCGCCAGCCGGTCACGCTCGACGCCGATCTCGTGCGCCGCCTCGGCGACCGGCACTTCGGCGTCGGTTTCGACCAGCTGCTGCTGGTCGAGCCGCCGACCCGGCCGGGCATGGATTTCCGCTACCGCATCTGGAACGCCGATGGCGGCGAGGTCGAGCAGTGCGGCAACGGCGCACGCTGCTTCGCGCGCTTCGTGCGCGATCATGGCCTGAGCGACAAGGACGCCATCGCCGTCGAGACCGCCGGCGGCGATCTGGTGCTGCACGTCGAGGCCGACGGGCGCGTCACCGTCAACATGGGCGCGCCGCGCTTCGAGCCGGCCGACATCCCGTTCGAGGCACCGGCGCGCGCGCTGCACTACGCCGTCGAGCAGGACGAGATTCCGTACTTCCTGAGCGTGCTGTCGATGGGCAACCCGCACGCGGTGCTGACCGTCGATTCGGTCGCGCACGCACCGGTGACGACGCTCGGCCCGAAGCTCGAACATCACCCGCGCTTCCCGAAGCGCGTCAACGTCGGCTTCATCGAAGGCATCGACCGCAGCCACGTGCGCGTGCGCGTCTGGGAGCGCGGTGCCGGCGAGACGCTCGCCTGCGGCACCGGCGCCTGCGCGGCCGTGGTCGCCGGCCGGCTGCAGGGCTGGCTCGACGAGCGCGTCGAGGTCGAGTTGCGCGGCGGCCGGCTGACGATCTGCTGGGCCGGCGAAGGCGAGCCGGTATACATGACCGGTCCGGCCGTGCGCGTGTTCGACGCCACGCTGAACTTCTGATCCGCACGGACCCGCCCGCATCCGTGCAGCGCCGCGCGATCCATGCGGATCTGCCCGATCCTCCCGCCCCCGTCTCCCGGAGCGCCGCGATGAGTACACCGACACCGCTGCCGCCCGACCCCGCCACCGAAGCCGGCGTCGCCGAATGGCTGGCCGGGCATCCGGACTTCTTCGAGCGCCATCCCGAACTGCTCGAAGCCCTGAGCGTGCCGCACCTGCTGCCGCCCGGGGTCGCATCGCTGGTCGAACGTCAGGTGCTGCTGCTGCGCGCGCGCGAAACCGCGACGCGCCGCAAGCTCGCGCAGCTGATCGAGATCGCCCGCGCCAACGATCGGCTGGCGGCGCGCATGCATGCGTTCGCGCTCGGCATCGTCGGCCTGACGACGCTCGAAGACCTGCTCGCCGCCATCACCGGCCTGATGCGCGACGAGTTCGGCGCCGACGCGGTGGCGCTGCGGCTGTGCGCGCAGCCGCGCGACGGCACGGGCGGCGACGAGCGCTTCGTGCCGCCGGCGCTGTGGAGCGAGTACGCGCAGGCCCTCGACGGCCCGCGCCCGGCCTGCGGCCCGCTGCCGCCGGCGCTGGCCGGGCGGCTGTTCGACGCCGCGAGCGGCATCGCCTCCTGCGCGCTGCTGCCGCTGCGCGGCTGCGGCTGGGACGGCCTGCTCGCGATCGGCGCCCGCGACGCCGAGCGCTACGGCGCCGGCCTCGGCACGCTGTTCCTGCAGCGCATCGCCGAACTGGTCGCGCACACGCTCGATGTCTTTCTCGACCGCTGCCCCGACACCGGCGCCGACGCCGATCCCGATGCGCGGACCGGCGATGCGTGAGGCCGTCGAAGCCTGGCTCGCGACGCTGACGCACGAGCGCAAGCTGTCGCCGCACACCCTCGCCGCCTACCGCCACGACCTCGACGAATTCCTCGGCTGGTGCGCGACGCGCGCGCTGTCCGGCTGGCCGATGATCGGCCACGCCGAGATCCGCGCCTGGGTGGCCACGCAGCACCGGCAGGGATTGTCCGGGCGCAGCCTGCAGCGGCGGCTGGCGGCGCTGCGCGGACTCTACGAACACCTGCGCCGCGCCGGCCTCGTCGCCGACAACCCGGCGAAACTCGTGCAGGCGCCGAAGTCGCCGAAGAAGCTGCCGCGCGCGCTCGATGTCGACCAGACCGCCCGCCTGCTCGACGCCGCCCCCGACAGCACGCTCGAAACGCGCGACCGCGCCATGCTCGAACTGCTGTATTCCTCCGGCCTGCGGCTGGCCGAACTGATCGCGCTCGATCTTGCCGACCTGCCGGCCGGTGCCGACGAGGTGCGCGTGCTCGGCAAGGGCAGCAAGGAACGCATCGTCCCGGTCGGTGCCCAGGCCCGCGCCGCGCTCGGCGACTGGCGTCAGGTGCGCGGCCAGCTCGCCGCCCCCGGCGAGCCGGCGCTGTTCGTCGGCCGCGACGGCCAGCGGCTCGGCCGCACCGGCGTTGCGCGCGCACTGTCGCGCTGGGCGCGCAAGCGCGGCGACGGCACGCACGTGCACCCGCACCTGCTGCGCCACAGCTTCGCGAGCCACCTGCTCGAATCGAGCGGCGACCTGCGCGCCGTGCAGGAACTGCTCGGCCACGCCGACCTCGCGACCACGCAGGTCTACACCCACCTCGACTACCAGCACCTCGCCAGGGTCTATGACTCGGCGCATCCGCGCGCCCGGCGCGGAACGGGGGTGAAGGACGGGGACGGCAATGGAAACGGGGAAGAGGACTGACGCGAAATCCGCAGTGCCTGATGCAGAGACATCGGCACTTGTTCTCCGCTCCGCTTCCGGATCGACTGCACCGAAATTCGCTCGCCGGAGCGAAAGCCGTGAACCCCAGCGCTCAAATTCTGCTGCGAACGCCGGACTTGCTGTATCGCGCGCTTTCTGAGCTGCCTATCCGGCAGTGAACCACGGACATCGACTCATTCTGACGCCGACGCCGGCAACACCATGAGTTCATAACTCGTACTCCTGCCCCCGGCGCCGGAACGCTGCAGCACGCCGAGGGCTACAAGCTCGTTGATGTCGCGCAGCGCCGTATCGGCCGAGCATTTCGCCAGTGCCGCCCATTTGCTGCTGGTCAG
>JAFEGB010000329.1 GCA_018240295.1 Pseudomonadota bacterium | reverse complement strand
TCATCCTGACCGCGCCGCTGTTCACGCACACGGTCAAGCTCGACCTGCCGCGCGCCGCGCACCGCACCGATCCGCAGCCGCCGCCAGCGGTGACGCTGTCGCTCGATGCCGCCGGCGCGCTGTTCTGGGACAACGCCGCGCTCGCCGAAAGCGAACTCGCGCCCCGGCTCGCCGCCCTCGCCGCGCAGCAGCCGCAGCCCGAACTGCACCTGCGCGCCGATCGCGAGACCCGCTACGAACGCATCGCGCAACTGATGGCCGCGGCACGCAATGCCGGAGTCAACCGCATCGGCTTCGTGACCGATCCGCAGCCGGCCGCGACGCACTGAGGGCGGATCGGCGGGGCGCCGGCGGTGCTCCTTTCCGCCGGCTCCGGACAAGCCGCCGGCAGCCCGCGCGGGCCTGAAAGACGACACGGGGCTGGCAAGCGCGAAACCCTGATCCCCGTGCCGGCGCGGACGGTGCGCTCCGCGTGCCGGTGCTCGCTGCGGCCTCCCCGGCCGCTTCGTGGCAGACCTTGATCTTCGCGTCATCGACGCCGGAGCGTCTGTTCGTGCCTGTCGAAAAATCGAAGACGATCATCGCACTTGTCGCCATGATCACGGCATTTTCGCGACAAATACGCATCGGCGACTATTGATCAATTGAGAATGATTCTCATATGATCAACGACACCCGGACGCGCTCCTGCCGCGTTCACGTTTCCACCTGGCGTGTCGCCTGTCGGAGGTCGCGGATGTCCTGCCCAGCGAATTCCCTGCCCCACGGACCCTGTCTGCTGTTCGTCGACGGCCGTCCGGTGCGCCTGCGGCGTGCCGACGGCCGGCCGGACCGGCCCCATCCGCTGCTGCATGCCTATGGCGAGCCGTCCGGAGCCGGCAGCGCGCGCCCGAGGCTGCCGCGATGAGCGCGCGGCTCTACTGGCATCCGCAGGCGCTGCGTGGCGCCCTGCCACCGGGACAGGCGGCCGGCGCCCTGGACTCCGGCTCCGACCCCGATGCGCTGCTGCGTGTGTCGGCCGCGGCGCTGATCGCCCGCGGCTGCGGCGGGCCGGTGCTGCGGCTCGACGGGCGCTGGTCGGCGCTGCTCGCAGCGCTGCCGACGCTCGGCCCGCTGACGGTGTGCGTGCAGCACGCGGCGCTGTATCAGGTTGCGCACGGGCGCTTCGAACGCGGCCTGCTCGGCAGCGCCGGCGGCTATCTGCTCGGGCCGGGGCTGGACCTGCGCGTGTTTCCGCAGCACTGGACCCACGGCTTCGCCGCGACCGACATCCCGGCCGATGGCGGCGCGCCGGTGCGCATGCTGGCGTTCTTCGGGGCCGATGGCGCGCCGCTGCTCGGCCTGCGCCTCGGCCCGGACGGCGACACGCGCCGCTTCGACCGGCTGGTGCTGCGCCACCGCCACGCCGATCAGTCGCCACGCCTGCCGGCGGTCGCGCTGCGGAACACGCCGCAGCCCGGCGATCCGCTGCCGTATCCGGACGGTCCGCTCGGGGGTGAGTGCTATCCGCTGTTCGCCGCCCCGCAGCCCGGCCGGCTGCCGGCGCTGGCCGCGGCCGGCCCCTCGCTCGCGCGCGCCGTCGATCCGGCCTGCATCGCCTGCCTGCTGCGCGTCGCCGCCGAGCATCGCCAGCCGCTCGCGTGGCTGGCCGGCACGCCCGGCGCACTCGGCGGCCACAGCGCGGCGCTGCTGCGCGCCGACCGGCTCGGCGGCCGGCTGCGGCTGTCCGGCGCCGGATTTCTGGCCGAGCTCGACGAACGCGCGATCGCGCAGGCCTGGGTCGTGCACCGGCCCGAAGGCCTGCGCAGCCGCGCGCGCAGCACGCTGGAGCTCTATGCCGCCGACGGCCGCCTGCTCGCCGCCCTCGGCGCCCCGCCGCGGCCGACCGACGGCAGCGAATGCGCGGTCTGGCGCGCGCTGCTGCTCGGCCTGCCCGGCCTGATCCACTGAAGCCGGCAGCCGGCAGGACGCCGCAGCCGCCCCGCGCCACCTGCCGGCGCGGGAACGGAACGCCGGGAAGCGCCCCGGGATCGGCCTGAGTTCCGATCCCCAATCCCCGGCTTTCAGCGAACTCCGGATTTTTTTCCCCCACCGATCGCGGCTTGCCGGCCGCGCGCGGCGGGTGGGCTCTGCCCGCAACTCCACAGCGCCACGGCGCCACAACACAAAAGCCCCGGGAGTTTTCCGTCATGCCGATCCATGCCCCGCACCCTCTCGCCCGCCCGAGCGCCGGCATCCGTTCGACCGCCCGCACGCCGCTGCAGGCCGGCTGCCTGCTCGGCGCACTCGGTGCCGCGCTGCCCGGCAGCGTCTGCGCGGCCGATGGCGACAGCGCCGCCCTGCCCGAAGTCACCGTCACCGCCCCGCAGGATCAGGGCTATCTGCGCGACGGTACCGGCCTGACCCGTCTGCCGGGGCCGCTGCGCGACATCCCGCAGTCGATCACCGTCGTGCCGCAGCAGATCATCGAGGAGCAGGGTGCGACGACGCTGCGCGAGGCGCTGCGCAATGTCTCGGGCATCAGCTTCAACGGCGGCGAGGGTGGCAATTCCGGCGACAACATCAACCTGCGCGGCTTCACGGCGCGCAATGACCTGTTCCTCGACGGTGTGCGCGACAGCGGCTCGTACACGCGCGACATCTTCAACATCGAGGCGGTCGAGGTGCTGAAGGGCCCCTCGTCGATGGTGTTCGGCCGCGGCACCACCGGCGGCGCGATCAACCAGACCAGCAAGCGCCCGTGGCTGGAGAGCGCGCACACGGTCGGCGCCAGCCTCGGCACGCTCGACCTGCGCCGGCTGACGGTCGATTTCAACGAGCCGCTCACCAGCACCGCGGCGTTTCGCCTGAACGGCATGTGGCAGCAGTCCGGTGCCACGCCCGAGGACGTGCAGTTCGACCGCTACGGCATCGCACCGTCGCTGACGCTCGGGCTCGGCACCGACACCGAGGTCAACTTCTCGTACTTCCGGCAGAAGGAGGACAACGTCCCGTACTACGGCGTCCCGTACCGCAACTTCAAGCCGGTCGATGTCGACAAGAAGAACTTCTACGGCCTCGCCGATGATGACTTCGAGAACACCACGGTCGACATCGCCAGCATCACGGTCGATCACCGCTTCAACGACAGCCTGAGTTTCCGCAACTCGACGCGCTACGCGCGCTACGACCGCTCGCTGGCCCCGACCGCACCGCGCATCGCCGGCAACCCGCCGGACGGCACGCCGTACGAGCTGATCAGCGTCAACCGCAGCCGTCCGTATCGCGACGGCACCGACACGACGCTCGCCAACCAGACCGACATCACCGCGAAGTTCACGACCGGCAGCTTCGAGCACAAGCTGGTCGGCGGCGTCGAGATCGGCCGCGAGACCACGACCACGACGCGCTATCAGGTCACCGGCGCACCGCAGACCAACCTCGCCCACCCCGATCCGGACACGCCGGCGCCACTGATGCGCGTGGTCGGCACCAGCAGCTACACCGATGCCTCGGCCAACACCTTCGGCGTCTACGCGATCGACGAGATCGCGCTGACTCCGGAATGGAAGGTGGTCGGCGGCCTGCGCTGGGACCGCTTCGCCGCCAGCTCGCTTGCCGAGACCTACACGCCGGCAACCGGCACGCGCCTGACCCGCGACGATCGCAAGCGCACCGACACGATGACCAGCGGCCGCATCGGCGTGATCTGGCAGCCGAGCCCGACGCAGTCCTACTACGCCGCCTTCGGCACCTCGTTCAACCCGACCGCCGAGACGCTGACGATTTCGAGCAACAACGCCGGCCTCGATCCGGAGGAGAACCACAACTTCGAGATCGGCGCCAAGCTCGACTTCCTCGACGGTGCGCTGTCGGTGCGCACGGCGCTGTTCCGCACCGAGAAGATCAACGCCCGCACGCTCGATCCGGATCAGCTCAACGTCAACGTGCTCGACGGCCGCTGGGTCACTGACGGCATCGAGCTCGACGTGATCGGCCGCATCACGCCGCAGTGGAGCGTGTTCGCCGGTCTGGCGTTCATGGACCCGGAGATCACCGAGTCGAACAATCCGGCCGAAGTCGGCAAGCGCCCGGCCAATGCGCCGCGCCATACGCTGAGCGTCTGGACGACCTACGACCTCGGCGGCGGCTGGGAGATCGGCGGCGGCGTGCAGGGGGCCGGCAAGCGCTACGGCAGCAACACCAACACCAACTACGTGCCCGGCTACACGCGCTGGGATGCCGAAGTCGCCTACAAGCAGCCGGATTTCGACGTGCGCCTGAACGTCGTCAACCTGACCGACACGCAGTGGTACGAGGCCGTCTACACCGGCCACGCCATCCCCGGCACCGGCCGTGCCGCGACGCTGAGCGTCGATTACCGGTTCTGACCCTCCTTAATAAAGCGATAAAGCGCGTCTCGACCCTCCCCTCTCCCCTCGCGGGAGAGGGGCTTCGAGCCCGCCCCGTTTCCGCCTGCCCGGACCCGTCCCGATGCTGCTGCACATCCCCGAAGTCCTGCCCCGCGACCAGCTCGCCGGCTTTCGCGAACGCCTCGCCCGCGCCGACTGGCTCGACGGCCGGCGCAGCGCCGGTCACCAGGCGCTCGCCGTCAAGCACAACCAGCAACTGGCCGACGACGATCCGCTCGCCCGCGAACTCGCCGCGCAGGCGCTGGCGGCGCTGGAGCGCAACCCGCTGTTCCTGACCGCGACGCTGCCGGCACGCATCTTCCCGCCGATGATCAACCGCTACGCCGGCGGCGGCAGCTACGGCAACCACGTCGACAACGCCGTGCGCGTGCTGCCCGACGGCACGCGCGTGCGCACCGACGTCTCGGCGACGCTGTTCCTCAGCGATCCGGAGGACTACGACGGCGGCGAACTGACCATCGACGACACCTACGGCACGCACACCGTCAAGCTGCCGGCCGGCGATCTGGTGATCTACCCGTCGACCAGCCTGCACCGCGTGACGCCGGTCACGCGCGGCGCGCGCATCGCCTGCGTGTTCTGGGTGCAGAGCCTGATCCGCGACGATGCGCAGCGCACGCTGCTGCTCGACCTCGACCTCGCGATCCAGCGCCTGAATCGCAGCGGCGCGGAACCGGACGTGGCGGTGGCGCTCGGCGGGACGTACCACAACCTGCTGAGGATGTGGGCGACGCCGTGAGGAGGCTGAGGAAGGGAAGCACGGAGGCGACGGAATCAGCGAAGCAGCAGCAGGACCCTGCCTTGGCGGTCTTTTTGTACCTACAATAAGCAATGCGCTACGAATGGGATGAGGCCAAGCGTCAACAGAATCTGGTCAAGCATGGACTGGATTTCGTCCATGCCGTAGCGGTACTGGAACACCCTGATCTGCTGCTGATTGCTGACAATCGACGTGATTACGGTGAAACCCGCCTGATCGGATTCGGGCCGCTGACAGGACGCATTCATGTTGTCGTACACGTCGCGCGCACTGCCGGCTGCATCCGCATCGTGTCGTTCCGGAAGGCCAACCATCGGGAGGTGCGTTTTTATGAACAGAACGCCCAGAACTGAAAATCTGACACGACTGAGCAGCGAGGAAGCCCGTCAGCGCATTGCCCGTGGAGAATCGGAAAGCGATTGGGCGCGGGTCAACGCGATCCCGGACGACGAGATCGGTGCCGACGATCCGGATGCGCTGCCGATGACGGACGAAGAACTCGCGACTGCACCGATCCTGCGCCGGCCGGGCCAGCGCGGATTACAGAAACTGCCGACGAAGCAACGCACGACCCTGCGCCTGTCAGCCGATGTGCTTGCGCACTTCCGGGCGGATGGGGCGGGCTGGCAGACCCGGATCAACGATGCCCTGAAGCAATGGATTGCCGAACACGGTGAACGCTGACGATGCTTCGCGAGCAGCCCGTAGCCGCCACCGGTCTTCCGCGACGCGCCAGCTGCCCGGAATCAGCGCGTGCATCCCGAAGAACGAACGGTCGACACGGATGAGCAGGCGCTTCGCCTGCCCCGGGCGCACACCGCCCGCCGATCGACCCTGATCCCGCTCATCCACGACCGGGGCTTGCCGCCCCGGTTTTTCATGCGCGACCACCGTCGCGCCACGCCGGGCAGCGGATCACGCATGGCGCGCATCGAAGTGCCGATGCCGCGCATGGGTCCGCAGATGACGCGCGTGGACGTGCCGATGCCGCGCAGGGACGCACGCCTGCCGGGCTTCCCGCATCGACACCGCCCTGCGTTCGCAGCGACGCCGCTTCTTCGGCTATACCCTCCCCGTCCCCACCGCCCGCGAGGCCACGCCGATGATCCTGAGCACCACACCGACGCTCGAAGGCCACCGCATCCGCGAGTACCGCGGCATCGTCAGCGCCGAGGCCATCCTCGGGGCCAATGTCGTCAAGGACTGGTTCGCCGGCCTCACCGACTTCATCGGCGGGCGCAGCGGCACCTACGAGGGCGTGCTGCGCGATGCACGCGAGGAGGCTTTCGGGGAGCTGACCAGGGCGGCCCAGCGCCTCGGGGCGAATGCCGTGGTCGGCATCGACATCGACTATGAAGTGCTCGGCGAGCAGAACGGCATGATGATGGTCGCCGTCAGCGGCACGGCGGTCGTCATCGACTGAACGCGCGCGGCCGCCGAAGACCGCTTTTCCTTCTGACCGGGGTTTTTCCCGCGCGGGGAAGGGCCGGGCCCGCGCGGTCCCGCCCGTCCGCGGGCCGAAGACCGGACGCGCATCGCCTGGCGCCCGCGCAGCGGCGCCGGCTTTCCCTGACAAGAACACCCTCCCCCGCGGGGCCGCGGGCGGAGCGGGAGTCCCGCAGATGCTGAAATCCCTGTTGCGCGCGCTGATGCGCACGCTGTTCCGCGTCGAGATCCGCGGCCGTACCGATGTGTTCGGGCATGCACGCACGCTGATCGTCGCCAACCACGAATCCTTCCTCGACGGCCTGCTGCTCGGCCTGTTCCTGCCGGTCGAGCCGGTGTTCGTCGTGCACACGCAGGTCGCCGTGCATCCGGTCTTCGGCCGCATCCTGCGCCACATCGAGCATCTGGCCGTCGATCCGGCCAATCCGCTGGCGCTGAAGGCGATCGTGCGCCTGGTCGAGTCCGGGCGGCCGGTGGTGATCTTCCCGGAGGGGCGGATCACCGTCACCGGCTCGCTGATGAAGGTCTACGACGGCGCGGCCTTCGTCGCCGCCAAGACCGGCGCGACCGTGGTGCCGGTGCGCATCGCCGGCGCGGCGCAGAGCTTCTTCGGGCGGCTGGCCGGGGTCTACCGGCTGCGGCTGCTGCCGAAGATCCGCCTGCACGTGCTCGCACCGCGCGTGCTGCCGATGCCGGATCGGCCGAAGGCGCGCGACCGGCGCGCGGTCGCCGGCCAGAACATGCGTGCGCTGCTGACCGAGATGCTGGTGCTGACGCGCCCCGGGCGCACGCTGTTCGAGGCCTTCCTCGATGCGCGCAGCACGCACGGCGCGCGCACGCCGATCGTCGAGGACCTGCGCCTGATCGAGGAGACCTACGCCTCGATGACGAAGATGGCGCTCGGCCTCGGCCTGCTGGTCGCGCGCCACGCCGGCCGCGGCGAGTGCGTCGGGCTGCTGCTGCCGAACGCGGCGGCGACGGTGGCGGCGATCCTCGGGCTGAGCCTGCGCGGGCGCATTCCGGCGATGCTCAATTACACGGCCGGCGTCGACGGCCTGCGCGCGGCCTGCACGGCGGCGGAGGTGCGCACCGTCGTCACCGCGCGCGCCTTCCTCGACAAGGGCAAGCTCGATCACCTGCCGGGCGAACTCGGCGAGCTGCGCTGGCTGTATCTCGAAGACCTGCGCGCCGGCATGGGGCTCGCCGACAAGCTGCGGCTGCTGCCGCGCCTGTTGTGGCCGCGCCTGGCGCTCGATGCGCGTGTGCAGCCGCAGGATGCGGCGGTGGTGCTGTTCACGTCGGGCTCGGAGGGCAAGCCCAAGGGCGTCGTGCATTCGCACGATTCGCTGCTCGCCAACGTCGCGCAGGTCTGTGCGATCGCCGATTTCACGCCGCGCGACAAGTTCATGGTGGCGCTGCCGCTCTTTCACAGCTTCGGCCTGACCGCCGGCGCGCTGCTGCCGCTGGTCTCGGGCTGCAAGCTGTTCCTGTACCCGAGTCCGCTGCACTACCGCGTGGTGCCGGAGCTGACCTACGACCGCAACTGTACGGTGCTGTTCGGCACCTCGACCTTCCTCGGCAACTACGCGCGCTTCGCGCATCCGTACGACTTCGGGCGGCTGCGCTACGTGGTCGCCGGCGCCGAGAAGCTCGACGAGGGCGTGCGCCGCACCTGGATCGAGCGCTTCGGCATCCGCATCCTCGAAGGCTACGGCGTCACCGAGTGCGCGCCGGTGGTCGCCTGCAACGTGCCGATGGCCTGCCGCATCGGTTCGGTCGGGCATCTGGTGCCGGGCATGCAGGGGCGGCTGCAGGCGGTCGAGGGCCTGGAGCCGGGCACCGGCCTGCTCGAAGTACGCGGGCCGAACGTCATGCTCGGCTACCTGCGCCACGAACGCCCGGGCCTGATCGAACCGCCGGCGGCGGCCGGGGAAACGGGCTGGTATTCGACCGGCGACATCGTCTCGATCGACGAGGATGGCTACGTGTTCATCCGCGGACGGCTGAAGCGCTTCGCCAAGCTCGCCGGCGAGATGGTGTCGCTCGAAGTCGTCGAGCAGATCGCGCGCACGGCCGCGCCCGAAGCCCGGCACGCAGCGGCCACGCGCGCCGACCCCGCGCGCGGCGAGGCCATCGTGCTGTTCACGACCGATGCCGCGCTCGGGCGCGAGGCGCTGCTCGCGGCGGCGCGCACGCTCGGTGCCCCGGAACTGGCCGTGCCGCGCGACATCCGTGCGCTGGCGGAGATACCCTTGCTCGGCACCGGCAAGACGGACTACGTCCGGCTGCAAACGCTAGCCGCATCGTGAAAACGTTTGTAGCTTCAGCAGACCACGACTGTGCTGCACATCGACTAGAAACCACTGGTTGAGACAAACCCCGCCGAGAGGTGCCTGCCATGCCCAACCGCCCCGTACGCGAAGTCATCGCCAACCAGACGATCCTGACGGCTCCGGCCGCCATCAGCGTCAGCGAGGCCGCCGTGAGGATGAAGGAAAGCCGCGTCGGCGCCGTGATGGTCGTCGAAACCGACGGCGCCCTCAGCGGCATCTTCACCGAGCGCGATGCCCTGTTCCGCGTGCTCGCCGCCGGCCTTGATCCGAAGACGACGAAGCTCGCCGAGGTCATGACCCCGCATCCGCAGACGATCGCCCCCGAACGCCCGTTCGGCCATGCCCTGCACATGATGTACGAGTGCGGCTTCCGCCACGTGCCGGTCATCGATGCCGGCAAGCCGATCGGCATGGTCTCGGCGCGCGATGCGCTCGGCCCCGAGCTGGCCGTGTTCCAGACCGAAGTGCAGCAGCGCGAGCACATCGAGGAAATCCTGTAAGCCCACCGCGCCAGCCCCGACCGGGCTACCGATCCGGCCGTGTGCCGTCCGCGAGCGGTGCACGGCCTTTTCATGTCCGCCGCGAGGAGACCCGCCATGCGTCCTTCCGCCCGCGCCGCCGTGCTTGCCGCGCTGCTGGCCGGCCTGCCTGCCAGCCTGCCCGCCGATCCGCTCGCCATCGATGCCGGTGATGATGTCGGCACGCTGCTGAACAAGTACCAGGGCAAGCGCGTGACGCTGCGCCTGGTTTCCGGCGAGGAACTGACCGGCACGGTGCGTCTGGTCAGTGCCCGGCTCGTGCACCTCAGCGAACTCGCCAGCCGCGAGTTCTACGACGCGGCGGTCGTGACCGGCAGCATCGCCGCGGTGATCGTGCGCACGCGCACGCAGTAAGTTCGGGCAGGCAGCACCGGCGCGCCGGCTGCCTCCGCCCGCGCCTCCCGGCCGGCCGGCGACCGGCGCCGGCTACACTGCCGGCACCCAACCGCCGCCCGGATGCCCCCCGAATGACTCCGTTTCCGTCTGCGGCCGCCGCACCCGGCCCGCTGTGGTCGCGCGGCATGGCCGCCGTGCTGTTCGCGCAGTTCTTCTCGGCCTTCGGTGACAACGCGGTGCTGTTCTCGGCGCTGGCGCTGCTGCGCGCCGAGGCCTATCCGGACTGGGCCGCGCCGCTGCTGCAGCAGTTCTTCGTCGCCGCCTACATCCTGCTTGCACCCTTCGCCGGGCCGTTCGCCGACAGCCTGCCCAAGGGCCGGGTGATGCTGGCCGGCAACGGCCTGAAGCTCGCCGGGGCCGCCGGGCTGACGCTGGGGCTGAACCCCTTCCTCGCCTACGGGCTGATCGGCGTCGGCGCCGCGGCCTATTCGCCGGCGAAGTACGGCATCCTCGGCGAGCTGACCACCGGCGACAATCTGGTCAAGGCCAACGGCCTGATGGAAGCCTCGACCATCGCCGCGATCCTCGCCGGAGCCATCGCCGGCGGCGTGCTCGCCGACTGGAGCGTCGGCGGTGCGCTGCTGGTCTGCACCGGCGTCTACGCGCTCGCCGCCGCCGCCAACCTGCTGATCCCGCGCCTGCCGCCGGCACATCCGATCGCCGATGCCCGCCCCGGCGCGCTGCTCGCGGATTTCCTCGCCGCCTGCCGCACGATCTGGCAGCACCCCGACACGCGCTTCTCGATCCTCGGCACCAGCCTGTTCTGGGGCTCGGGCGTGACGATGCGCTTCCTGCTGGTGGCCTGGGTGCCGATCGCGCTCGGCCTGCACGACAACGCCACGCCGGCCTATCTGAACGCGATGGTCGCGCTCGGCATCGTGCTCGGGGCGGGGCTCGCCGGCGCGCTGGTACGGCTCGAACAGGTCGAACGTGCGCTGCCGGCCGGTGTCGGCATCGGCCTGGCGGTGGCGCTGCTCGCGCTCGTGCACACGCTGGTGCCGGCCTATGCGCTGCTCGCCGTGGTCGGGGCCTGCGGCGGATTTTTCATCGTGCCGCTGAACGCGCTGCTGCAGGAGCGCGGGCGCGAGACGGTCGGGGCCGGCCACGCGATCGCGATCCAGAACCTCGGCGAGAACAGCGCGATGCTGGCGATGCTCGGGCTGTACACGGTCGCGCTCGGGGCCGGCACGCCGGTGCTGTGGATCGCGCCGCTGTTCGGACTCGGCCTGTCGGCGGCGATCGCGGCGCTCTGGATCAGCCGCCGGCGCGCACGCGCACGCTGAGCCCTGGGTTCAGCGGCGCGTCGAGATGCTCGATGAGCTGGCGCAGCTCGCCGACATCGACCGGCTTGTGCAGCAGCCGGTGGCCGTCGCCGAGGATGTGCGTCAGCACCGCCGGTGCCGTGTCACCGGTGACGATGGTCACCGGCACCGGCCGGCCGAAGATCGCGAGCAGCTCGCGCACGACCACCGGCCCGGTGGTCTCGGTGCCGAGGCGGTAGTCGGCGAGCACCAGCTCGATCGCCGCGGCGTGCGTGCGCGCGAGCAGCAGCGCGCTCGCGGCATCGGCGGCGGCATGCACGGTGTGGCCCCAGACGCGCAGCGTCATCGCCAGCGCTTCGAGCACCTGCTCATCGTCATCGACGATCAGCACCGTGCGCCCCGGTCCGCTCGCCGGCAGCGGCTCCAGATGCGGGGCATCGACGATCGCCGGCGCCGGCGCCGGCCGGGTCGGCAGCGTCAGCGCGAAGCAGGAGCCGCGCCCGGGCACGGAGCGCAGCGTCAGTTCGCCGCCGAGCAGCCGCGCCGTGCGCTGCACGATCGCCAGCCCCAGCCCGAGCCCCTGCTCGCGCCCGCGCCCGGCCCCGGCGACCTGATAGAACTCGCCGAACACGCGCGCCTGCTCCTCGGGGGCGATGCCGATGCCGGTGTCCAGGACCTGGATCGTGACGCGCCGGCCGGCGATCCGCCGGCAGCCGACCAGCACACCTCCGCCGCGGCGGTTGTAGCGCAGCGCATTGGTGCAGAGGTTCGACAGCACCTGCAGCAGCAGGCCGCGATCGGTCTCGACCCAGAGGCGGCTCGGCACGCTGGCGAAGCGCAGGCCCTGCGCACGCGCCGGACCGGCGAACTGGCTGTGCAGCGTGTCGAGGATGTCCTCAAGGGCGAGCGGCGCCGGCTTCGGCTCGACCGTGCCGGCATCGAGCCGTGACAGATCGAGCAGCGCCCCGAGCAGGCCGGACAGCGCGCCGAGCGCGCGCTGCATGCTGACCGCGATGCGTCCGACATCGGCCGGCTGCAGTACCGGCCGCCGGCCGAGTTCCTCCAGCGTGCCGAGGAAGAGTCCGAGCGAATGCACGGGCTGGCGCAGGTCGTGGCTCGCCGCCGCCAGCAGCCGCGCCTTGACGCGCGTCGCCGCCTCGGCATTGTCCTTCTGGATGGTCAGCTCCCCGACCAGCGCCTGGTTTTCGAGGCGCAGGCGCACCGTCTCGCACAGCGTCGCGTGGATCTTCGAGAAGAACGACAGGTTCAGCACCAGCACGAACAGGCACAGCGCCCCAAGCTCGGTGTAGACCAGCCCGCCCTCCCACAGCGTGCGCGCCGCAAACGGCAGCGCCACCGGCAACGCGAACATCAGGTAGGCCGGCCGCCACGAGCCGTAGGTCGCGATCGAACCGCCGGCCATGCCGGCGACGACGATGCAGAGATACGCCGTGACGGTCATGTTGTTCTCGTTGAAGAACAGCAGGCCGACCGAGCCCCAGACGATGCCGGACATCGCCGCGCCGACCGTGTAGTAGCGCGCCCAGCGTCGCGGCCGGCTCAGGCGATCTGGCGCCCGCTCGTAGGCCTGCACCAGCGCCCGGCGCGTCAGGTTGACGGCGAGCACCACCAGTGCCCAGCCGATCAGCCGCAGCGTCGGCACGTAGTTGCGCAGCAGCCAGACGGAAAACACCAGCACCAGCGCATTGCCGAAGAAGATCGCCCCGAACTGCCGGTACAGCAGCTCGACCAGCCCGGCCTCGTAGCGGACCTGGTCGACCTCGACGACCGTGGCTGCCGGCGCATCCGCGGCCTGGGAAAATCCGTCTGCCGGAAGTGGTCTGCCCATTGCTTCATCCTGTGCTGCATCCGGATACCGAACCGCAGGACGCGCGCCCGGCGGGCGCTGCGCACTTGCGGTCTCCGGCACACGCCTGCGCGCCTGCCGTGGGTGGGATACGATATTTGACGTAATAGCAGCAGAGGAAACGGAAATGCCGACGTTCGTGATCGCCGAGGACCATGCGCTGGTCCGGGAAGGATTGGCCCTGCGCCTGTCGCTGGAGCCGGGGTGGGAGGTCATCGGCGAGACCGGCGACGGCAGCGAAGTCGAGGGTCTGGTCGTCGAGCGAAGGCCCGATGTGCTGATCCTCGACCTGCAGCTCGACGGCATGCAGGGTCTGGAGGTCTGCACCGCGGTGCGCCGGCGCCTGCCCGATCAGCTGATCCTGGTGCTGACTGCCAACCCGGAGGCCGATGTCGCACGCCGTGCGCTCGATGCCGGTGCCGACGGCTACCTGATCAAGCGCGGCGATGGTGCCGAACTGGTGCATGCGATCCGCACGCTGCTCGATGGCAGCGGCTACATCAGCGACGACATCGGCCGCGAGGTCGTCAGCGGCGGCAAGGTCGACACCCCGGTCGATGCGCTGAGCCCGCGCGAACGCCATGTGCTGGCGCTGATCGCTGCCGGGCACGGCAGCCGCGAAATCGCCGATCAGCTGTCGATCAGCGTCGGCACCGTGCGCAAGCACCGCGAGAACCTGATGCAGAAGCTCGACCTGCACAGCATCGCCGAGGTCACGAGCTTCGCGATCAAGAACGGCCTGTACACGCCGCCGCGCGGCTGAATTCCCTGGATCCTCCCCGAGTCCTCACGCCTGCGACGCAGGCGGAGCGGATACGACGTTTGCCGGATTGTTCCGCCGTCCTGCGGCATCGACACTCCCCCCGTGCTTCGGCCCCTGCCGGAGCGCACCGCATCAACCCGCAAGGTGCAGGGAAGCGCACCGCAACCCGGGGTCGCCGGTACGGAAACCGGCGGGCACCGGCGGGCTGGACGCCGGCCGGTCGCTGAAGCGGGGCTGCTGATACGGGTTGCCATCGGCACGGAGGCCGGCATCGGACGGGTGAGTGGCCGGCGTTGTCGCGGGGACGGCGCCAGGCCACGGGTCAGTCACCTGCGCTTCCGGTACGGCGGCCGTCATGGCCGGGGCGGCGGAACGGTTGGGCGCAACCATTCCGCCGTCTCCGGCCGGCAGCGCAGATCGCCCGCAACCGTCCCCGCCACCGTTCCCTGCCTGATCCGCCTGCACCGCACCGCACCGTGCCGCGTTCCGCGGCGGGCTGCCGGTCCGGTCTTCCCGGCAAAGCCTTCCGTCCGCAGGCCGGCCTGCACGCCTGCGCTGCCGGACCGGCCTGCACGCCGGAGGCAGCACGGCCGTCCCTCCCCCCGCCTCTTCGAAATCGGTATCGCTGCCACGCAGAAGGCGGCCGGAAGTGAGGCTGTCATTCTCTAGACGACCGGTCTAATATCCAGCCCCATGAACCCACGCCCATCTTCCCGCCCGCGCGGCGCCACGCGCGACGAACTCGTGCACATCGGTGTGCGCATGCTGACCGAGAAGGGCTACGGCCAGACCGGTCTCGACGAGATCCTGCGCACCGCCGGCGTGCCCAAGGGCTCGTTCTATCACTACTTTCCGAGCAAGGAGGCGTACGGACTCGCCGTCGTCGAGCACTACGCGCAGTACTTCGCGAAGCGCCTCGCGCGCGCCTTCGATGACGACTCGCTCACCCCGCTCGACCGGCTGCGGCGCTTCGTGACCGAAGCCTGCGCCGGCATGATCCGGCACGAATTCCGCCGCGGCTGCCTGGTCGGCAACCTCGGTCAGGAACTCGGTGCGCACAACGACGCCTTCCGCGAGCGGCTGGAGGCCGTGCTCGGCCACTGGCAGGCGCGCGTCGCCGACTGCCTGCGCGCGGCGATCCGCGCCGGCGAGCTGCCGCCGGAAACCGACGCCGAGGCGCTGGCCGGCTTCTTCTGGATTGCCTGGGAGGGCGCGATCCTGCGCGCCAAGCTGACGCGCTCGACCGCCCCGCTCGCCCTCTGCGCCCAAGTGTTCTTCACGCAGTTGCTGCACGCCGCGCCACCGTCGCTGCCGGACTGAATCCGCATTCCCGTCGGGCTTTCATTTGCCCGATCACCGACCGACCGGTCTGTTAGGAACCGGTCTCATGCCCCGAGGAGAGTCCCGATGTTCCAGGCCGTATATCTCGACAAGCCCGCCGACCGGCTCGAAGCCGGCATCCGTGCCCTGCCCGACGACGCGCTGCCGGAAGGCGACGTGCTCGTGCGCGTCGAATGGTCGACGCTCAACTACAAGGACGGCCTCGCGATCACCGGCAAGGCGCCGGTCGTGCGCAAGTACCCGATGGTGCCCGGCATCGACTTCGCCGGCACCGTCGAGGCCAGCCAGCATCCGGCCTGGCAGCCCGGCGACCGGGTGCTGCTCAACGGCTGGGGCGTCGGCGAAGGCCACTGGGGCGGGCTCGCGCAGAAGGCGCGCGTGCGCGGGGACTGGCTGCTGGCGCGACCGGAGAACCTCTCGGCGCGCCAGTGCATGGCGATCGGCACGGCCGGCTACACGGCGATGCTGTGCGTGCTGGCGCTGGAGCGTCACGGCGTGCTCGCCGATTCCGGCGAGGTGCTGGTGACCGGCGCCGCCGGCGGCGTCGGCAGCGTCGCGATCCAGCTGCTCGCGCGTCGCGGCTACCGCGTCGTCGCCTCGACCGGCCGGATCGAGGCCGCCGGCGAGTATCTGCGCGGGCTCGGTGCGGCCGAAGTCATCGACCGCGCGCAGTTCTCGGCCCCCGGCAAGCCGCTCGGGCGCGAGCGCTGGGCCGGAGCCGTCGACTCGGTCGGCAGCCACACGCTGGCCAACGTCTGCGCGACGACGCGCTACGGCGGCGTCGTCACCGCCTGCGGGCTGGCCGGCGGCATGGACCTGCCGGCGACGGTCGCGCCGTTCATCCTGCGCGGCGTGACCCTCGCCGGCATCGACAGCGTCATGGCGCCGCTGCCGCTGCGCCAGGCGGCCTGGACGGCGCTCGCGGCCGAGATCGACACCGACAAGCTCGATGACATGACCCGCGTGATCCCGCTCGCCGAGGCGATCCCGGCCGCGGCCGAACTGATCGCCGGGCAGGTGCGCGGCCGGCTGGTCGTCGACGTCAATGCCTGATCCGGCCATGCCGGAGCCGGCGCCGGAAACGCCGCGCCCCGCTGCAGCAGCAAGCGCAGCGGGGCGCGGGCCGGAGCCGGTGCCGGGTTCAGCCGCGTGCGGCGGCGACCTGCGACGTTCCCTTGCCGCTGGGCGCCGGGGCGCGCAGCAGCCAGCTGACGACGCCCCAGTACGCGACGTAGGCGATCAGCATCGTCAGCGCCGGATGCGCACGGTAGCCGGTCAGCGCCGCGACCAGACCGCCGGTCGTGGTCGAGTCATCGAGCAGCCAGCTGCTGTCCCACAGCGGATCGACGAGACCCGGCAGCCAGCCGAGCGAGACGAGCTTCTCGACGCCGGTGGTCAGCAGCGCCGCGGCGAGCAGCAGCAGCATCGCCTCGCTGAAGCGGAAGAACGTGCGCCACGACAGCGCGCGCGTGCCGGCCTGCAGCAGTGCGAAGGTCGCGAACGCCAGCCCGAGGCCGACCAGCGCCGAGAACACGAAGCTCAGCAGCCCGCCGCCCTGCTGCTGCACGCCGAGGCCGTACAGGAAGATCACCGTCTCGCTGCCCTCGCGGGCGATGGCGATGACGATGACGGCGACCATGCCCCACCAGTTGTGGCTGGCGAGGTTGCGCTGCATGCCCTGTTCGAGTTCGGCCTTCAGCGTGCGGCCGTGGCGGCGCATCCAGCAGACCATCTGCACGATCAGCGCGGATGCGAACAGCACCATCGCGATCTGGAAGATCTCGCCGCTGTCGCCATCGAGCAGGCTCGCGGCCTTCAGCACCATCGTGCCGAGCAGCACGGCCGCCCCGAGCCCGAGTCCGACGCCGAGCCACAGATAGCGCAGGCCCTGACCGGCCTCGGGCTGGCGGCGCAGCCACGCATACAGGATGCCGATGACCAGCAGCGCCTCGACGCTCTCGCGCCAGACCACGAACAACACGTCGCCCATGATGCCCATCATGATGACTGCTCCCGGCCGCGCTCAGCGCGCGACGATCTCGCCCTGGCCGGTCTTCTCGTGGAACTCGTCGAAGAACCTGTAGCTGCCGGCCTTCAGCGGCTGGAAGTCGATCGTCGCGCGCGCGCCGGCGGCGATGACCTTCTCCTTGCGCAGCGGCTTGCTCTCGAACTCGATCGCCGAGCTGCCGGCATTGACGACCTCGACGCGGAATTTCTGGCCGGCCGTGACCTCGATCGTCGCCGGCTCGAAGCGACCGTCCTTCGCGGTCAGCGTGTACAGCGGCAGTTCATCGGCGCGCGCGGCGGTGGCGGCGAGCAGCGCGGCGAAGGCAGCGGCGGTCAGGAACTTCGGGCTCATCACGGCAGACTCCGGGGGGCAGACGGGATCGGGGGCAGGAATCGGTACGGGAACCGGAATGGAACCCTGCGTCCGCAGACGCTTGCAGTGATGATGCCGACCCGTCCAGATAAAAACAATTCTCATTTGGCGCAACCCGGAATTTTCTGCGGGATTCGCGCCAGCTCCTCAGCGCCCGCGCCCGGCCTGCGGCAGTTCGCGCTGCAGCGTCGCCAGCCAGCGGCGCGCCGCCTCGGCGTCGAAGCCGGCGAGCCGGACCACCGGGTGCTCGGCATCGTCGAGCCGGAACACCAGTTCGCGGTGGACCTGCGGCTCGGAACGATCATTGCCGCCGGGGTTCTCGTAATCGTCGAAACGCCAGCTGATGACCTGGCGGTAGTCGTAGACGCGCACGCGCGTCAGGCCGAGGAAGGCGATGCGGCGTGTGCGGCTGTCGAGGGCCACCGGGCTGACGTTGTGGTCGAGCGTATAATCGGCGTGAAAGCCGCTCGCCTGCAGATTGTCCAGGGACGCCGCGTTGTGCTGGCCGAAGAACCACCAGAGGCCGAGGCCGATGGCCACGACGAGCAGGACCAGGATCATTCCAGTTGCCTCCGCGGCTCAGGATCGGGAAGCCCGATTCTGACACGGCGGCCCTTCCGAACCGGCGAGGTATTCCGATGGCCGTCCAGCCCCTGCGCGACTCCGCGCCCGCCACGAACGACCCGCTCTGGGAAACCATCCGTGACGAGGCACGCATCACCGCCCGTCAGGAACCGATCCTCGCGAGCTTCCTGCATGCCTCGCTGCTGAATCACCGCGATCTCGGCGCGGCACTGTCATTCACGCTGGCCGGCAAGCTCGACGGTGCGACGGTGCCGGCGATGGTCGTGCGCGAGGTGATCGAGGCTGCGATCGAGGCCGATCCGGTGCTGCTCGATCGCGTGCGCGCCGACCTGCTCGCGGTGCGCGAGCGTGACCCGGCCTGCCCGGGCTATTCGGTGCCGCTCTTGTACTTCAAGGGCTTCCAGGCCATCCAGGCCTACCGCGTCGCGCACGCGCTGTGGCGCGACGGCCGCGAGGCACTGGCGCTGTTCCTGCAAAGCCGCATCGCCGAGGTGTTCGCGGTCGACATCCACCCGGCGGCACGCATCGGTCAGGGCATCCTGCTCGATCACGCCACCGGCCTCGTGGTCGGCGAGACCGCCATCATCGAGGACAACGTCTCGATGCTGCAGGGCGTGACGCTCGGCGGCACCGGCAAGGAAAGCGGCGACCGCCATCCGAAGGTGCGCGCCGGCGTGCTGATCGGCGCCGGCGCCAAGATTCTCGGCAACATCGAGATCGGCACCGGCGCCAAGGTCGGCGCCGGCAGCGTCGTGCTGGACCCGGTGCCGGCGCACTGCACCGTCGTCGGCGTGCCGGCGCGCGTGGTCTGCCAGTGCCGCGAGCAGGAGCCGTCGCGCTCGATGGATCACCACATCTGAGGGCTGCACCGGCCCCGCCGCCGGCCGCTGCCCGGAAAAATCACGAAGGCCGTCCGGTCCTGTCCGACCGGACGGCCTTCGCCGCATCAGGGAAGCTGCTTCAGGAAAAGCAGCGCATTCAGCTCCCGGCCAGCCAGCGCCAGGCCGGCAGGGCGGCGAGCGGCAGCAGCGCGGCCGTGAGCACGAACAGCAGCGCGAACACCGCCGTGCGCGCACCGCCGCGCAGGCCGCCGCCCAGCGCGAGCAGCAGTTCGGACCAGACCCACAGCGCGGCGAGCGTGCCGAACACCGCGGCCCAGGCCAGAGCGCCGAGCCGCGCGAGTGCGGCCCAGTCCTGTGCGGCGATCAGCGCCAGCATCTCGTTCATCGGGCATCTCCGGATCGGGAAGGGAAGGAAATCGGCAGGGCGCAGGCGCCGTCAGCGCAGGAACAGCAGCAGGCCGACACCGACCGCCACCGCGATCAGGCCGGAGACCTGCGTGAAGGTCGCGACGCGGCGCAGGTTCGGGGTCGCGGCCTCGGGGTGCTTCACCAGCGCATTGCGCATCATCCAGGCAAGACCGAGATCAAACACGCCGATCGCGATCAGCAGCCAGGGCAGCCATCCGGGCAGGGGCAGGTTCATGCGGGGAGTCTCTCCGGGTCTGGTTCGGAAACGCGGGTTCAGACGCTCGGGATCACGACGCGCAGCAGCTGACGCACCTGTGCCATGCCGGCCTTCAGGGTCTGGTCGATCTGCTCCATGGTGATCTCGCCCTCGCCCTTGCCGGCGCCCCAGTTGGCGACCACCGCGCAGCAGGCGTAGCGCAGGCCGAGTTCGCGGGCGAGCGCGGCCTCGGGCATGCCGGTCATGCCGACGATGTCGCAGCCGTCGCGTTCGAGCCGGCGGATTTCGGCCGCGGTTTCCAGACGCGGCCCCTGCGTGGCGGCGTAGGTGCCGTCCTCGATCAGCGGGATGCCGGCGCTGCGTCCGCCTTCGATCAGCGCCTGACGCAGGGCCTCGTCGTACGGCCACGTGAAGTCGATGTGCGTGACGTGGCTGAGGTCGCCCTCGAACAGCGTGTGATGGCGGCCATACGTGTAGTCGATGATCTGGTCGGGCACGCACAGCACGCCCGGTCCCATGCGCGCACTGATGCCGCCGACCGCGGCGACCGCGAGGATGTGCTCGACGCCGATGTGCTTCAGCGCCCAGAGATTGGCGCGGTAGTTGATCTGGTGCGGCGGGATGGTGTGGCCGTAGCCGTGGCGGGCGAGGAACACCACCGGGTGACCGGCGAGCACGCCGTGCGTGACCGGCCCGGACGGCTCGCCGTACGGCGTCGAGACCATCTCGCGGCGCACGATCTCCAGGGTTTCGAGCGAGGTCAGGCCGGTCCCGCCGATGATCGCGAGCAGCTTGGACATCGGTTCAGCTCCGTGGGGCGGACAGGGAAAGGGGCCGGGCAGGGCGTGGCGTCATTCGCGCAGCGCGTAGATGCCGGGGAGGTTGCGCAGGTACTCGTGGTAGTCCATGCCGCAGCCGAACACGTAGCGATCCGGCACCGTCGTGCCGGTGAAGTCGATGGTGAAGTCCGTGACCTTGCGCGCATGCAGCTTGTCGACCAGCACCGCGGTCAGCACCTCGGCGGCATCGGCGGCGCGCAGTTCGCGCACGATCTCCTTCAGCGTGTGGCCTTCGTCGAAGATGTCGTCGATGACCAGCACCGTGCGCCCCTGCACCGGCAGGCTCGGCTTCTGCACCCAGTGCAGGCCGCCGCCGCGCGTGGCACCGCGGTAGCGCGTCGCGTGCAGATAGCCGATCTGCAGCGGGAAGTTCAGCTTCGGCAGCAGCAGGCCGGCCGGGATCACGCCGCCGTTGAGCACCACCAGCACCAGCGGATCGCGATCGGCGAGCCTGGCGCTGATGGCCGCCGCCATGCGATCGAGCGCCGCCTGCACGGCCGCCGGCGACACGAGTTCCTCGGCTTCGGCGAGCACGGCACGGACGGCTTCGGGCGTAGGCTGCATCGGATCGGTTCTCCGGGCGGAGCTTTCAGTACGTGAACGTCACCGTGGCGTCGTCCATGGCCTCACTGATGATGTAGGCGCCACCGACGATCTCGGCGATCTCGGCGATCATCGCCGCATCGGCGCTCTCGCGGGCGCTGGTGCAGATCTTGAACCGCACGCCGGCCTCGTGGGCCTCGCGGATCAGGTCGAGCGCGGTGCGCCCGCGCTCGGCGAGCGCGACCGTCTCGGCATACCCCGGCGTCGCCAGCCGGCCGGTGCGCCCGGTCAGCACGATCTCGACGTCGTATTCCATCGCAGCCGCGACGGTCGCCTGGGCAAACACCGCGTGCAGCGCCACGGCACTGCCGGGATCGGTATTGGCAAGGATCATCAACAGTTTGTCGGCCATGCATGCATCTCCGCTCCGGCGGTCCCCGCCGGCAGGGCGCGGGATTATAGGGATGCGTCGCCGGCAGGGCCAACGCAGCCGGTGTTCAGGTCGCGGTTGCCGCGGCTTCGTCGAGCGGCGCCAGCGGATCGGTGAGCAGGCGCACGGCGCGCTGCCATTGCCCGGAAGCCCGCAGCGCCTCGCGCTCGAACTGGCCGCGCCCGTGCAGGCGCACCAGGCGCAGGTGCGCGGCCGGATCGTCCGGGTCTTCGAGGCCGTGCACGATCTCCAGCGCCGCGCGCCGGTCGTTGCAGGCAAGCACCATGTCGCAGCCGGCCGCGAGCGCGGCGCGCGCGCAATCGAGCGGCGCCCCGCCGGCCAGCGCCGCGCCGGCCATGTCGAGATCATCGCTGAAGATCGCGCCCTGGAAGCCGAGCCGGCTGCGCAGCACCTCGCGCAGCCAGAACGGCGAGTAGCCGGCGGTGCGCTCATCGACGCGCGCATAGACCACGTGCGCCGGCATCACGCCGGCCAGGCCGGCGCGCACCAGCCGGCCGAAAGGCACGAGATCCTCGGCCTCGATGTCGGCGTACTCGCGCGCATCGACCGGCAGCGCGTGGTGCGAATCAGCCTCGACGTGGCCGTGCCCGGGGAAATGCTTGCCGACCGCCTGCATGCCGGCCGACTGCAGGCCGTGCATCAGCGCCGCGGCCAGCGTCGCGACCACATCCGGGTCGGAATGGAAGGCGCGGTCACCGATGACGCGACTGACGCCGCGATCGAGATCGAGCACTGGCGCGAAGCTGAAATCGACATCGGCGGCCCGCAGCTCGGCCGCCATCAGCCAGCCGGCCGCCGTCGCCATCGCCCGCGCCCGGCGCGGCTCGCGGTCGTGGACCTCGCCGAGGCGGCGCATCGGCGGCAGCACCGTGAAGCCCTCGCGGAAGCGCTGCACGCGCCCGCCCTCGTGATCGACGCCGATCAGCAGCCGCGGCGAGCGCAGCGCGTGAATTTCGGCGCAGAGCTCGGCGAGCTGGCGCGGGGTTTCGTAGTTGCGCGCGAACAGGATCACGCCGCCGACGCGCGGATGGCGCAGCAGTTCGCGGTCGGCTCCGCCCAGCGCGAGGCCGGGCAGACCGAGCATGACGGGACCGAGCGGCAT
>JAFEGB010000328.1 GCA_018240295.1 Pseudomonadota bacterium | reverse complement strand
GCTGCTCACGGCGCTTCCGCCAGCGGGCGCGCGGTTGCTGGCGGCGCGGGCGCGGTGGCGCCGAGCTGCAGCGGCGCCGGGCGGTCGACCTCGTCGAAGCGCTCGGCCTCGCAGGGCGCGGCCTCGGCGGCGAGCTGATCGAGGCTTGCGGTCGCGACCGGCGACAGCGACCAGTCGGCGGCCGCATCGGCCGGCAGCCCGGCCTCGGGCGCCGCCGGCTCCGGAGCGCAGGGCGCGGCGGCGGGCTCATCGGCCGGGTCCGGAAGCTCGTGCCAGATGACTTCGGGCAGCTCGTCCGCCGGGGCTGCGGCCAGCACCTGCAGGCTGCCGGCATCGCCCACGTCCGGCAGGTCGCCGGCCGGATCGTCTTCGGTGTCCTCGGTGCCGTCGGGTTCGTCGCGGCCGGCGTCGTCGCCGGTGGCCGGATCGGGCAGCGCCGTCGGCACGGCCTCGCTGCCGTCGTCATCGACGTGCGGGTTCGGCAGCTCCGGGGGCTGCACCAGCGGCTGGCCGAGCCGGCGGCCGGCGTCGTCGATCCAGGCGGCGATCAGTCCGGCGGCCGGGGCGGCGCGCAGCAGTGCGATGCCCTGACCGGCCCACAGCGGCTGCAGCTCGGGCCGGTCCTGCGCGGCCGCGGCGTGGCGCAGCGCCGTCGTCAGCTGCTGCTGCACCGGCCAGACCGGCAGGTTGCCGGCCTCGCTGGCCAGTTCGCGCTGCAGGCGGTCATCGAGCTGGCGCGCGCAGCGCCCGAGCCACAGCCGGCCGTTGATGCTGTCGAGTTCGGTGGCCGCGAGCAGGCGCTCCCGGCAGGCCGGACTCAGGCCGGTTTCCGGACAGCCGAGGAAGGCCGTGCCGAGCATGACGCCGCTGGCACCGAGGTTCAGCGCCGCGGCGATGCCGCGCCCGTCCATCAGCCCGCCGGCGGCGACCACCGGCAGCGACAGGTGATCGGCGAGCAGCGGCACCAGCGCGCAGGTGCCGAGCGCGACGCGCTCCGGGGCGCCGGCGAAGCCGCCGCGCAGGCCGCCGGCCTCGGCGCCCTGGGCGACGACGATGTGCACGCCGGACTCTTCGAGCACCAGGGCTTCGAGCAGGTGCGTGGCGGTGCCGATGACGGTGACGCCGGCGGCGAGCAGCGGTGCGAGCAGCTCATCGGGCGGCAGGCCGCCGGCGAAGCTCGCGACCTCGATGCCTTCATCGAGCAGCACTTCGAGTTGCGCCTCGAACGAGGGCGGCGGCATCGGTTCGGGCGGTTCGGCGAGGCCGAGCGCGTCGTGGTAGGGCGCGAGCAGCAGGCGCGTGTACTCGATGCGGTCGCCGTCGATCACGTACGGCACCGGCGCGTGCAGATGGACGGCGAAGGGCTGGTCGGTCAGCGCGCGCACGGCGCAGATCGCGGCGCGCAGCGCCTCGGGTGGCAGTTCGGCGCCGCACAGGCTGCCGAGCCCGCCGGCATTGGCGACCGCCGCACAGAGCGCCGGCGTGCCGGCCGGAGCGGCCATCGGGGCCAGCAGCAGCGGCAGGCGGATGCGCAGCCGCTCACGGAGCGCGCGGGGCGAACAGGGCATGTCGGGACTCCTGTCGGGGGATCGCGGCCGATTATGCCCGCGCCGCCCGCGGATGCATCCGTCAGGCCGCTGCCGGCAGCCCGAACAGCCGGCGGGCGGCGGCGGTGCTGGCGGCGGCGACGGCTGCGGGCGACTCGCCGCGCAGCGCGGCGACCGTGGCCAGCACCTCGGGCAGGTAGGCGGGTTCGTTGCGCTCGCCGCGGTGCTGCACGCCGGGCTGGTCCGGGGCGTCGGTTTCGAGCAGCAGGCCGTCGGCCGGCAGCGCGCGCACCAGCCGGTGCAGGCGCTGCGCGCGCTCGTAGCTCAGCGGTCCGCCGAGGCTGACCAGGAAACCGTGCTCGCGCAGCCGCTCGGCCTGCTCGATCGAGCCGGCGAAGCTGTGCACGACGCCGCTCAGGCCCTCGCGCCCGCCGATGCGGCGGATGCACTTCAGCACGGCATCGACGGCGCGGCGGGCGTGCACGATCACCGGCAGGCCGGCGTCGCGGGCGATGCGCAGCTGTTCGAGGAAATACGTCTCCTGCGCGGGCAGGTCCGGTTGCGGCAGGAAGGCGTCGAGCCCGCACTCGCCGATCGCGACCGGGCGGCGAGCGGCGACGCGCGCGCGCAGTTCGGCCAGATGCGCGGGCCGGTGCTCGGCGAGGTAGCACGGGTGCAGGCCCCAGGCTGCGTACAGGCCGGGGTAGCGCGCGACCACGGCATCGAGCGCGTCCCAGCTGCGCGCGATGACGCCGGGCACGACCTGCTGCACGACGCCGGCGGCGCGCGCGCGGGCATAGGCGGCATCGCGGTCGGCGTCGAATTCGCCGACATCGAAATGGCTGTGCGAATCGACCAGTTCCGGCTGCGGGGCCGCAGCGGGCAGGGCGGATGGATTCACGGGCATCGGATACGGTCCTTGCCGGACGCGGACGCCCGGCGTGCTGGCTATGCTGCCGGAGTCGCAGCCGCGGAGAACCAGGGGATGACCGGCCGGCTGTCTGTCACCGGCCGTTCCCGTCGTGGAGGTCCATGATGCGCCCTTCGTTCCCTGTACTGACGATGTTCGCCGCGCTGGCCGCTGCCGGTCCGGTCGCGGCCGGCGTGCTCGCTGATTTCGAAGGTCTGGCGACCCCTCCGCCGGTCGATGGCGCTACCGGCTTCGAGTTCGCCAACGGCGGCAGCCTCGATTACGCCGGCGTGCGCTGGGATGACCGTATTCAAGTGGTCGGCGATGCCTACCGCGTCGACACCGCAACGCCGGGGCCGCTGTTCGGGCTGCCGCATTCGGGGGGCTTCTTCATCAACAACCACAACGGCGCCGACGGCATCCTGCTCGAAACCACGCAGGTGCTGACCGGCGCCTGGTTCGCGCGCAACGAGTATTACGGCTTCGGTGGCGGTGCCGATCAGGTGTCGATCACCGCGCTCGGTGCGGGCGGCGACCTGCTGACGCTGAGCCTCGATCTGCCGGAGCTGCTGGCGGGCCTGCCCGAGCAGCCGGGCTTCTTCGACACCTCGGCCTTCCTCGCGCTGTCCGGCATCACCGGCTATCGCATCGACCGGCGCGAGACCGGGCCGTTCTCGGCCGACTGGGTCGCCGATGACTTCACGTTCGAGGCGGCCGTGACCGCGATTCCGGTGCCGTCGGTGCTGGCGCTGTTCGGCCTCGGCGGCCTCGGGCTCTGCCGGCGCCGGCGCTGAAGCCGCGGAAGGGTCGGGCGGGTCGCGGTGTAGCAGGGGCTGCGGACAGCGTCGTCCGTGCCATCCGAATCTTCCGGAGCCTGCGCCATGAAGCCGCACCTGCTGACCTTCGTTCTGCCCGCCCTGCTGCTTGCCGCCTGCGCCGCCAGTGATCCCGGCGCGGCCCCGGCCCGCGTCGCCGATGGCGTCTGGGTCGGTGGCAACGGCATGACGCTGTACGTGTTCGACAAGGATGTCGCCGGTTCCGGCAGGAGTGCCTGCAACGGCGCCTGCGCCGCGAACTGGCCGCCGCTCGCGGCCGCCGCCGATGCCCCGGCCGGCGGCGACTGGACGACGATCCGGCGCGACGACGGCAGCCGCCAGTGGGCCTGGCGGGGCCGGCCGCTGTACTTCTGGAGCAAGGACACGCAGCCGGGCCAGCGCAGCGGCGACGGCTTCAACCAGGTCTGGCACGTCGCGCGCGCCGGCTGAGGCCGCTCAGGCGCTGTGTGCGGCGTCGGCGTCGGCCCAGGCCTGGCGCTTGCGGTAGATGGTCGAGGCGCTGATCTCCAGCAGCGCCGCGGCCTTCGGGATGTTGCCGTCGCAGGCGGCGATGGCATCCTCGATCAGCTCGCGCTCGACCTGCTCCAGCGGCCGGATGCGCAGCGTCGGATCGCCGGGCGGCAGCTCCGCGGCGAGCGCCGCCGCCGGCGGGACTTCGCGGGATTCGCTGCGCGCGGTGACCGCTGCCTCGCCGGCGGCGACCACCCGCGACAGCGGCGCCGGCAGCATCTGCGGCGTGACCTCGCCGGCGTCGTTGAGCACGACGATGTTGCGCACGACGTTCTGCAGCTCGCGCACGTTGCCGGGCCAGCCGTATTCGAGCAGCACGGCCTCGGTGTCGGCGCGGAAGCCCTGGAAGCGCCGGCCTTCCTCGGCCGCGTACTCGACGAGGAAGTGCCGGGCGATCGCGAGCACGTCGTCCTCGCGCTCGCGCAGCGGCGGCAGGTGCAGCGGGATCACGTGCAGGCGGTAGTACAGATCCTCGCGGAAGCGCCCTTCGTCGACTTCCTGGCGCGGATCGCGGTTGGTCGCGCAGATGAAGCGCACGTCGACCTTCTCGATGCGTCCGGAACCGACCGGCTGGAAGCTGCCGGTCTGCACGAAGCGCAGCAGCTTGGTCTGCAGCTCGGCCGGCATCTCGCAGAGCTCGTCGAGGAACAGCGTGCCGCCGTCGGCGAGCGCGGCCGCGCCCTTGCGCTCGCTGGTGGCGCCGGTGAAGGCGCCCTTCACGTGGCCGAAGATCTCGCTCTCCATCAGGTCGCGCGGGATCGCCGCGCAGTTGAGCGCGATGAACGGGCCGTCGCGGCGCGGGCTCTGGCGGTGGATGGCCTCGGCGCAGATTTCCTTGCCGGTGCCGCTCTCGCCGGTGATGAACACGGTCGCGCGGCTCGGGGCCGCGGCCTCGATGATCCGGTACACCGCCTGCATCGGCAGCGAACTGCCGATGAAGCCGCAGTAGCCGTCGCGGGCACCGTCGCGCAGCGTCGCCACCAGCTGGTCGAGCCGCTGGCGCTCCAGCGCGTTGCGCACGGTCAGGCGCAGGCGGTCGGCGTCGAACTGCGTCTTGACCAGATAATCCCAGGCGCCGTCGCGCATCGCCTGCACGGCGAGCAGCACCGAATCGTTGGCGGTGATGACGACGACGGCGACCGGCAGCCCGCGCGCGACCACGGCGCGCAGGATCTCCATGCCGTTCATGTCCGGCAGGTTCAGGTCGAGCAGCAGCGCGTGCGGCGGTTCGCGTTCGATGACGGCGAGTGCCTCGGCACCGGTCTCGACGTGGACGAGCCGCCAGGCTTCGCGCTTCAGATACCCCATGTACACCTCGGCCATCGCGCGGCTGTCCTCGACGATCAGCACGCGGGGCCGGAAGTGACCGGGCAGATTGGCAGAACCGCTCATCATGGACTCCCTGCGCAGCGGCGCGCGCCGGCGGGAACGGCGCCGGCGGACACTGTAGTGCGCGCCGGCAGCCGCGGGAACCGCAGGCTTGCAAGCAGGTGTCACGATTGCGGATCGGGAGGCGGGAGGTCTGCGGCCCGCTGCGCTCATCGGCCCGGTCCCCGCTTCAGCTGCGGCCCGCCGGCGCGAGCGGTTCGAGCAGCAGCAGCAGGCCGGGATCGGCGCCGAGCAGGTCGAGCAGACGCTCGGCGGCCATCGGCAGCGTCTGGCGCGCGGTGATCTGCGCGAGGAAGCCCGGCACGCTGCCGCCGCCGGCGAGCGGCGCTGGCGCGCGGCTCATCAGCAGCAGGCGTTCGCCGGGCGCGAGCCGGCGTTCGAGCGGTCCGGCGAGTTCGAGGCTCTGCGCGAAACCGCCGCTGGCGAGCACCCAGGCGCCGACCCGGCCGCTGCCGGCGAGCGACACCTGGGCGGACGGGCCGATGTGCACGACCAGCGCCTCGGCGCGCACTCCGGCGAGCACCGGATCGACGCTGGTGCGCGCGAGCAGCGTCGCCAGCGTCGCCGCCGGCGTCTGGCCGTGCGGCAGCTGGCGCAGCAGGCCGGCGAGATAGCTTGCGCGCAGCTGCGCGGCCGAACCGTATTCGTCGTCGTCGCCGGCGAGCCGCACCAGGATCACCTGGCTCACGCCTTCGGCCGGATCGTGGCCACGGCCCGCGTACAGGCCGTCGAGCAGGGCGCTGCCGCGCTGGCCGCTGACCACCCGGCAGCCGCCGAGGCGCTCGGGCAGCTGCGGGCGCAGCGTCCGTTCGAGCTGTTCGCGCGCGGCATCGATCCAGCGCAGGCGCCGGGCGCGACCGCGCGCGAGCACGCGGCGCAGCGTGCCGAGCAGTTCGCGCTTGCGCAGCGGCTTCAGCAGGTAGTCGTCGATGCCGAGCTGGTCGGCATCGCGCTTGAGGCGTTCATCGGCGGTGCCGGTGATGAAGATGAACGGCAGCAGGTCGGTGTCGTTGCGCTCGGCGAGCCGCGCGCGGAAACCGAGGCCGTCGAGGCCGGGCAGGTGGATGTCGGAGACCACGAGGTCGTAGCGCTGCTGCGCGAGGGCGGCGAGCGCGGCGTCGGCGGCGGCGTAGCCGATCACGTCGTAGTCGTCCTGCAGGTACAGCCGGATCAGCTCGCGCTGCGCGGCATCGTCATCGAGCACGAGCACGCGCGGCCGGGGCGCGGGCGCGTCGGACGGGCCGGCGCTGCAGTCTGCAAACGCCCGGGCCGCGCCGGGGAACAGGTCGTGCATTTTGCTTCCGGAATCGGCAAGAGGATCGGGGGCGGGGGCCGGGACGCTGCCCGGTGCCGCGATGCCCTGCCTGCACGCAGGAGCCGTGCCAGTGCCGGGTGATCCGGGAGCCGATGCCGGCGGGGCAGGCGTGCGCTACCGGCGCGGGAACAGCCGGTCGAGTTCGATCAGCGCCGGCACCGCGACCGCGCGGATGGACAGCGCGAGTTCGCGCGCCCGTTCGAGCTGGCCGGCGCGACAGAAGTCGTTGAGCTGGCGGGCGTGTTCCTGCAGCTGGCGGGCGCCGAAGGTGCCGGCGCTGGATTTCAGCGTGTGCGCCTCGCGCTGCAGCGTCTTCCAGTCATCGCGGGTCAGTGCGGCGTCGATCGAATCGAGGCGCACGCGCGATTCCTCGACGAACAGCTGCACGACGCGCCCGAGCACGTCGTGATCGGTGTCGGCTTCGAGCTGGTCGAGCACGGCCTGATCGACGACCGGCACGGCCGGTGCCACGGGCGGGGACGGAAGCGGGGACGGCGGCGGCGCGGCTGCCGCGGCTGCGCTCACCACCGGCTGCGGGCCGGTGCTGTTGCCGGCGTCATTGGCGGCCTCGGCGGCGCGGCGGGCGGCGTCGGCCTCGGGTTGCGCCAGCCAGCGCTCCAGCGTCGCCAGCAGCTGGGCACGGTCGATCGGCTTGGTCAGGTAGTCGTCCATGCCGGCGGCGAGGCAGCGCTCGCGATCCCCGGGCAGGGCGTTGGCCGTCATCGCGATGATCGGCAGGTCGCGCTCGGGGCCGGGCATGTGGCGGATCTCGGCGGTGGCCTCGAAGCCGTCCATCTCCGGCATGGCCAGATCCATCAGCACCAGGTCGTAGGGCAGCGTGCGCACCGCCTGCACGGCTTCGAGGCCGTTGCCGACCGCATCGACCTGATAGCCGGCCTTCTTCAGCATCGCGATCGCGACGGTCTGGTTGACCTGACTGTCCTCGACCAGCAGCACGCGGCCGAACTTGCGCGGCGGCGGCGCGGCCGGGACCGGCTCGGGCGCGGTCAGGCGGACTTCGCTTTCCTCGCGCCGGCGCGCCTCCTCGGCATCGTTGAGGCCGATCGCCACCGCCAGCCAGCGGTGCAGGCTCTGCTGGCGCACCGGCTTGGTCAGCGAGGCGTGGAAGCCCATGCGCCGCACGCGCTGCGCGAT
Source organism: Pseudomonadota bacterium (assembly GCA_018240295.1). GTDB lineage: Bacteria > Pseudomonadota > Gammaproteobacteria > Competibacterales > Competibacteraceae > Plasticicumulans. The sequence continues at coordinate 30,752 of JAFEGB010000328.1, read as the reverse complement.
CGACGGCGTGCCCATGGTCGCCATCAGGATCAGCGCCGTGCTCTCGAGCTGCGGGTCGCGCAGGATGCCCTGGCCGAGTTCCTCGCCGCGCATGTCGGCGAGCCACTGGTCGATCAGCGCCACGTCGAAGGGCCGGCCGCCGCTGCGCGCGTCCTTGAGCGTCGCGAGCGCCGCCGTGCCGTTGGCGACCGCTTCGACCGCCATGCCCCAGCTCGCGAGTTCGCGCTCGCGCAGCCGGCGCGTGACCGGGTTGTCCTCGACGATCAGCACGCGCACGCCGCCGAGCGTGGCGATCACGCCCGGCGTGGTCAGGCGATCGCCCGACGGGCAGCCGACATCGATCGTGAACCAGAAGGTCGAGCCGAGGCCGGGGGCGCTGGTGAAGCCGATCTCGCCGCCCATCAGCTCGACCAGCCGGCGCGAGATCGCCAGGCCGAGGCCGGTGCCGCCGTACTTGCGCGAATGCGAGGGGTCGGACTGCGAGAACTTCTCGAACAGCCGGGCCTGCGCCTCGCGCGGGATGCCGATGCCGGTGTCCTGAATTTCGAAGCGCAGCCGGATGCGCCCGGCCGGGCGCGCGACCGGTTCGCGCGCGACGTGCAGCGCCACGCCGCCCTTGCGCGTGAACTTGACGGCGTTGCCGGCGAGGTTCAGCAGGATCTGCCGCAGCCGCCCGGCATCGGCGGTCACGCGCGCCGGCAGGTCGACGCCGATCCAGGTGGCGATCTCGATGTGCTTGCCGTGCGCGCGCGGCGCCAGCAGCTCGGCGACGCCCTCGATCAGCTGCACGAGGTCGAACTCGGTGCTCTCCAGATCGAGCTTGCCGGCCTCGATCTTCGAGAAGTCGAGGATGTCGTTGATGATGGTCAGCAGCGCCTTGCCGGATTCACTGGCGGTCTCGGCGAAGTTGCGCTGCTCCTCGGTCAGCGGCGTGTCGAGCAGCAGCGTCAGCGTGCCGAGCACGGCGTTCATCGGCGTGCGGATCTCGTGACTCATGGTCGCGAGGAATTCGGACTTGGCGCGGTTGGCGGATTCGGCCTGGTCCTTGGCGATGCGCAGCTCCTCCTCGGCCTGGCGCCGTTCGGTGATGTCGCGCAGGAAGGCCGTGAACAGCCGCTGCGGGCCGGCCTGGATCGGCGTCACCGCAATCTCGGCCGGGAACTCGCTGCCGTCGGCGCGCAGCGCCATCACCTCGGTGCGCCGGCCGATCATCTGCGTGGCCTCGCCGGTGTCGAGGTAGCGCGCCATGCCGACCCGGTGCTCGCTGCGCAGCCGGCCCGGGATCAGCAGGTCGGCCATCGGCTGGCCGAGCACCTCGGCGCGCGCGTAGCCGAAGATGCGCTCGGCGGCCGGATTGAATTCGAGCAGCCGGCCGTCCTGATCGATCGTGATCACCGCATCGAGTGCGGCTTCGAGCATCGCCGCCTTCAGGCCCTCGCTGGCGCGCAGCTGCGATTCGGCGCGCTTGCGCCGCGAGATGTCGCGCACGATCGCCGCGAAGTAGGCCCGCCCCTCGGCCGAGAAGGCGCTGACGCTCAGCTCGACCGAGGCCAGCGAGCCGTCCTTGCGGCGCACGCCGAGTTCGCTGGTGGCGCCGGGCAGGCCGCGGGTCAGCGTGCGCAGCGGATCATCGCCCAGGGTTTCGAGCACCGCCGCCGGCAGCAGCACGCGGAAGTTGCGGCCGATCACCTCGGCGGCGGCATAGCCGGAGAGTTTTTCGGCCGCCGGGTTGAAGCGCACGATCGTGCCGCGCTCATCGAGCGTCAGGATCGCCTCGGCGGCCGCGGCGATGACCGCGGCATCGATCGTCGCCGGCATCGGCTCGCCGGCCCCGGAAGCGGGTTCCTCGGCCCGGAGGAAGCCGAACAACCGGTTCGACAGGCTGCGCTGCGGGGGCTGGTCTTTCATGTCGCGACAGGGATCGGTGCGGACCGGCGGCGCGCGGCCATGGCGGCCCGGACGTCGGAGCGAGGCGTCCGGTTTCCTCGGGCGTCCGGCGAGGCCGGGGCGCGAGCGGCAGCGTAGCGTGCGCCGCGCGCGGCTGCGCGGATTGTCGCGGTACGCCGGGGCACTGCCCGTTCAGGCCGGCGCATACAGCGCCGCGAGCCGGGCCGCGGCGGCGCGCACGGCATCGGTGCCGGCGTGGCCGAACACGGCGCCGATCACGGCCAGCGCATCGGCGCCGGCCTCGACCAGGCCGGCGCCGTTGCCGGCGTCGATGCCGCCGATCGCGACGATCGGGATGCGGCGCGCGAGCGCATGGCGCGCCTCGCCGAGCAGCGACAGCGGCGCGCGCACGGCGTCGGGCTTGATCGCGGACGGATAAAAGGCGCCGAAGGCCACGTAGTCGGCGCCGGCTGCGCAGGCTGCGCGGGCACGCTCGAGGCTGTCGTAGCAGGACACGCCGATCAGCGCCCGCGCTCCGAGCCGGCGCCGTGCCGCGGCGAAGGCGGCGTCGTCACGGCCGAGGTGCACGCCGTCGGCGCCGGTCTCGGCGGCGAGGGCCACGTCGTCGTTGATGATCAGCGTCACGGCGCGGGCGCGGCAGAGTCCGGCGAGTGCCGCGGCGAGCTGCCGGCGCAGCGCGGCATCGGCGCGCTTGTCGCGGTACTGGATCGTGCGCGCGCCGCCGTCGATGGCCGCCGAGACCCGTTCGAGGAGCTGCCCGTCCGGGATCAGGCCGGGATCGGTGATCGCGTACAGGCCGTGCGGGCGCGGCCGTTCAGTCATCGGCGCCGTCCTCGTCGGCCCAGAACAGCCGGTTCGGGATGCGCTGGCCGGCGCCGATGCGGTAGCCGCCGCGCAGCGCCTCCCAGGTGTATTCCTGCGCCTGCGCGACCGCGGCGTGCAGCTCGTTGCCCTGCGCGAGCAGGCCGGCGAGCGCGGCGGCCAGCGTGCAGCCGGAGCCGTGGAAGTCGTGCGGCAGGCGCTCCCAAGTCCAGCTGTCGAGCAGGCGGCCGTCGCCGTAGAGGCGGTTGACGACGGCATCGGTGGCCTCGTGCGTGCCGGTGATCAGCACGTGCGCACAGCCGGTGTCGAGCAGCGCCTGCGCGCAGGCATCGAGGGTGTCGGCGGCCGGGGCGAGCCGGCGGGCCTCGACGCTGTTCGGGGTCAGCACCGTCGTGCGCGCCAGCAGATGCCGGCGGATCGCATCGGCGAGCGCATCGCCGTCGAAATCGCGCCCGCCGCCGGCGGCGAGCACCGGGTCGAGGATCAGCGGGATGTGCGGATAGTCTTCGAGCAGCTCGGCGATGATCTCGGCGTTGGCCGGCGAGCCGAGCAGGCCGATCTTGATCGCTGCGACCGGCGCGTCATTCAGCACCGTGCGCGCCTGCGCGTAGACGAGGTCGGGATCGATCGGCACCACGGCGAGCACGTCGCAGGTGTCCTGGACGGTCAGCGCCGTCACCACCGGCGCTGCGTGGCAGCCCATGCTGGCGATGGCCTCGATGTCGGCCTGCAGGCCGGCGCCACCGCTCGGGTCGTTGCCGGCCAGCGTCATGACCACCGGTACCGTGTAGCTCTGGCTCATCGCGGGCGTCCTGAAGGCTTGAAGCAGGGGAGCTGGCCATGTCGAAGTGCGCGGCGTCCCCGCACCCGGACGTTTTGCGGCACGATAACCGATCCTTACCGCCCTCGCGAGGTAGTGCCCGTGAAGCAGTACATGTGCCTGATCTGCGGCTGGATTTACGACGAGGCGCTGGGCTGGCCCGAGGAAGGCATCCCGCCGGGCACGGCCTGGGCCGACGTGCCCGAGGACTGGAAGTGTCCGGACTGCGGCGCGGGCAAGTCCGAATTCGAGATGATCGAGATCGGCGACTGAAGGCAGACCGGGGCGGTGTGCGCACCGCCCCGGCGCAGGTTCAGGCCGCGGCCGCCGGCGGCCGGCGCAGCTCGATCAGCCCGCGTGCCGCCGCGCCGTTGACGGCCGAGACCACCGCCTGCAGCGAGGCGGTGACGATGTTGGCGTCGATGCCGACGCCGAACACGGTGGCCTCCCCGAACTGCGCCTCGACGTAGGCGACGGCGTTGGCATCGGCGCCGCGCCCGGTGGCGTGCTCGTGGTAGTCGGCGATGCGCAGCCCGATGCCGGCCTGACGCGCGAGCGCATCGACGAAGGCCGCGATCGGACCGTTGCCCTGACCGCGCACGCGCCGCTCGCTGCCATGCACGCGCAGCGTCGCCTGCAGCTCATCGAGGCCCGAGCCGCTCGTGACCGGCGCATCGCCGTGCTCGACCAGTTCGAGCGGGGCCGGCGCATCAAGCCGGTATTCGGCGCGGAAGGCCTGCCAGATCGCCGCGGCGGTCTGCTCGCGGCCGGTCTCGTCGCTCTGGCGCTGCACGACCTGGCTGCAGGCCATCTGCAGCCGACGCGGCAGCTGCAGGCCGTAGTCCTTTTCGAGCAGCCAGGCGATGCCGCCCTTGCCGCTTTGCGAGTTGACGCGGATCACCGCCTCGTAGCTCGCGCCGAGATCGGCCGGATCGACCGGCAGGTACGGGACCTCCCAGTGCCGGTCGCCTTGCTCAACGCGCTGCTCCTGCGCCGCGAAGCCCTTGCGGATCGCATCCTGATGCGAACCCGAGAAGGCCGTGAACACGAGATCGCCGGCGTACGGATGGCGCGGGTGTACCGGAATCTGGTTGCAGTACTCGGCCGTGCGCACGATCTCGCGCAACTGCGAGAAGTCCAGACCCGGATCGATGCCCTGGCTGTAGAGGTTCAGCGCCAGCGTCACGAGATCGACGTTGCCGGTGCGCTCGCCGTTGCCGAACAGGCAGCCCTCGACGCGATCGGCTCCGGCCATCAGCGCCAGCTCGGCCGCGGCGACTGCGGTGCCGCGGTCGTTGTGCGGATGCACGCTGATGATGACGCTGTCGCGGCGCGAGACGTGCCGGCAGAACCATTCGATCTGGTCGGCGTAGACGTTCGGCGTCGCCATCTCGACGGTCGCCGGCAGATTCAGGATCACCGGCCGCTGCGGCGTCGGCTGCCAGACTTCGAGCACCGCCTCGCAGATCTCGAGCGCGAAGCCGGGCTCGGTGAACGAGAAGGTTTCCGGGGAATACTCGAAGGTCCACTCGGTTTCGGGCTGCTCGGCCGCGCATTCGGCGAACAGCCGCGCGCCGCGCACCGCGAGCGCGATCGTGCCGGCGCGATCGAGTCCGAACACGGTCTCGCGGAAGATCGGCGAGGTGGCGTTGTAGAAGTGCGGGATCGCACGCTTCACGCCCTTCAGGCTCGCGAAGGTGCGGCGGATCAGATCCTCGCGCGCCTGCGTCAGCACCTGGATCGCGACGTCATCGGGCACGTGGCCGCCCTCGATCAGGCTGCGCACGAAGTCGAAATCGGTCTGCGAGGCCGACGGGAAGGCGACCTCGATCTCCTTGAAGCCCATGCGCACCAGCATCTCGAAGTAGCGCTGCTTGCGCGCGCCGTCCATCGGCTCGATCAGCGCCTGGTTGCCGTCGCGCAGGTCGGACGAGCACCAGCGCGGCGCGCGCTCGATGCTGCGCGACGGCCACTGGCGATCGGGCAGCGTCAGCGGCCGGAACGGCCGGTACTTGCCGGCGGGCGGGGTCATCGCGGAAACGTTCGGGTTCGTGTGGTTCATCGGATTCGTCTCGGGCGGCGTGTTCGGTTCGGTATGCATGCGGGACACGGCAGGTGCACGGCCGGCCGCCGGGCAGCCGTCAGGCCCGGCGACCGCTGCGCAGTCGCAGCAGGCCCGGAACGAACCGATGGCAAACAGGGAAGGGGGGCGAAACGCGAAGGAAGGTGTTACGGATGTTGCAGCACATGATGCGTACCGGATTGCCTGGGCGGGTAACCTGCAGGAACAGCCGCTGCCCGATCCTCCTCAGAGGATCGGGCAGGGCAGTCGCAGGTTCGTGGCAATGGTTCGCATCTGCATGATGCCCGCAGAAAACCATGCACCGGCGGCGATTGTCAACGGCTTTGTCCAGCCGTCCGCCATCCGTTCCTTGATCGTCCACCAGGGCCGCACCCATGTCCGCAAGCTCCCGTCCGCCCGTGCTGGCGCTCTCCGTGTTGCTGCTTGCCGCCGGCAGCAGCGCCGCAGCGCAGATGCCGCTGCCGCGCGTCGATTACAGCGCCGTGCTGCGCGTCTCCGGCGCGCCCGCGCCGGTGCGCGTCGCCCATCACGCCGGCGTGCTGCGCAGCGAAGGCCAGGTCGGCGGGCGCGCCGTGGTCGGCCTGCTCGATCTCGCCAGCGGGCGCGTGACGCTGTTGCCGGCCGGCGGCAGCGGTCCGGCCGTGCAGCTGCCGCCGGGCACACCGGTGCCCGGCCTCGCCGATTTCGACCTGCGCGCCTTTGCGCTCGGTCCGGCGCGCGGCCGCAGCCAGGTCGCCGGCCATGCCTGCACGCTGCATCCGGTCAGCGAGCGCGGCCAGCCGGTCGGCACCGCCTGCGTGCATGTGCAGGACATCGTGCTCGCCTTCGACGGCACGGTGCGCGGCCATGCCGTGAAGATGGAGACGCTGTCGCTGTCGATCGCCGCGCAGTCGCCGGCGGCCTTCACGGTCCCGGCCGGGGCCGGCTCGATCACGGACTGGCTGCAGCGCCTGCCGCCGATTCCGGGCCTGACCGCGCCGCGCCAGCCGGTGCCGTGAACGGCGGCCAAAGAAAAAGCCGCCCCTCGGGGCGGCTTTGGAGTTTGGTGGAGCTAATCGGGATCGAACCGATGACCTCCTGCATGCCATGCAGGCGCTCTCCCAGCTGAGCTATAGCCCCGGATTCCGTGAATACCGGGTTGCCTCCTGGCGTTTCCGGGCTGTCCGTGCCGGTGTCCGATGGCGTCCCCAAGGGGATTCGAACCCCTGTCGCCGCCGTGAAAGGGCGGTGTCCTGGGCCTCTAGACGATGGGGACACAGGAAACTGCTGCAGACGCTGCCGTCTGCGGCCCGCCTGCCGGCAGCGGCTGGCAGCGGGGTGATCAAGATGGCGTCCCCAAGGGGATTCGAACCCCTGTCGCCGCCGTGAAAGGGCGATGTCCTGGGCCTCTAGACGATGGGGACGCAGGAAACGGCTTCAAAAAACAGGAAACCGTCGGTAAGCGACGGTTTCCCTTGGCATTCTGGTGGAGCTAATCGGGATCGAACCGATGACCTCCTGCATGCCATGCAGGCGCTCTCCCAGCTGAGCTATAGCCCCACGGTGCTGAGGAGCCGCCATTCTATGAATCCGCGGACCGAAGTCAACCGCTGCGGCGAAACTCAGGCCTGGACGGCTCCGGTCCTCACTCGCTGCCGGTCTTGCGCTGCCAGGTGTCGCGCAGGCCGACGGTGCGGTTGAACACCAGCCCCGGCTCGCGGCTGTCGCGGCAGTAATAGCCTTCGCGCTCGAACTGGAAGCGTGCCTCGGCCCCGGCCTGCGCGAGCGCCGGTTCGACGACGGCCGCGAACACGTGCAGCGAGTCGCTGTTGACGAACTGGCGGAAGTCGCCGTCCTCGCGGTCCGGGAAGGCGGTCGTGAACAGGCGCTCGTAGACGCGCAGCTCGGCCGGCACGCCGTGGCTCGCCGACACCCAGTGGATGACGCCGCGCGGCTTGACGCCGTCCGGGTTGACGCCGAGCGAGTCCGGGAAGCAGTGGCAGCGCAGCTCGACGATCGTGCCGCCGGCGTCCCTGATCACCTCGTCGCAGCGGATCACGTAGGCGTTGCGCAGGCGCACGCTGTCGCCGCTGACCAGGCGCTTCCATTTCTTGTCGGCGGACTCCAGGAAGTCCTCGCGGTCGATGTACAGCTCGCCGGTGAACGGCAGCTCGCGCGTGCCGAAGGTATCGTCCTTCGGGTGGCTCGCGGCCGTGAGCCATTCGACCTGTCCGGCCGGCCAGTTGGCGAGCGTCAGCTTCAGCGGCCGCAGCACGGCCATGCGCCGCGGCGCGGTGCGATCGAGTTCCTCGCGCACGCAGGCCTCGAACATCTCCATCTCGACGGCGTTGTCGCTCTTGGTGACGCCGATGCGCTCGCAGAACTCGCGGATCGCCGCCGGCGGCACGCCGCGGCGGCGCAGGCCGGCGATGGTCGGCATGCGTGGATCGTCCCAGCCGCTGACCGTGCCGTCGGCGACGAGCTGCGTCAGCCGCCGCTTGCTGGTCACCGCGTACTGCAGCGTCAGGCGCGAGAACTCGTACTGGTGCGGCGTCGCCTCGACCGGGCAGTTGGCGACGCACCAGTCGTACAGCGGCCGGTGGTCCTCGAACTCCAGCGTGCAGATCGAGTGCGTGATGCCCTCGAAGGCGTCCGACAGCGCGTGCGCGAAGTCGTACATCGGGTAGATGCACCAGGCATCGCCGGTCTGGTGGTGGTGCTCGTGGCGGATGCGGTACAGCGCCGGGTCGCGCAGGTTGATGTTCGGCGAGGCCATGTCGATCTTCGCGCGCAGCACGCGCGTGCCGTCGGCGAACTCGCCGGCGCGCATGCGCCGGAACAGGTCGAGGTTCTCCGCGGCGCTGCGCGTGCGGTACGGGCTGTCGCGGCCGGGTTCGGTCAGCGTGCCGCGGTATTCGCGGATCTGCTCGGCCGTGAGGTCATCGACGTAGGCGAGCCCCTTGCCGATCAGCGCCTCGGCGCAGGCGTACAGCCGCTCGAAGTAGTCCGAGGCGTAGAACTGGCGGCTGTCCCAGTCGAAGCCGAGCCAGCGCACGTCGCGCGCGATCGCCTCGACGAACTCGACCTCCTCCTTGCACGGATTGGTGTCGTCGAAGCGCAGGTTGCACTGGCCGCCGTAGTCGCGCGCCAGCCCGAAGTTCAGGCAGATCGACTTGGCGTGGCCGATGTGCAGGTAGCCGTTCGGCTCGGGCGGAAAGCGCGTGCGCAGGCCGGCGGCCGGCAGCCGGCCGGCGGCGAGGTCCTCGTCGATGATCTGACGGATGAAATGGTTCGGCGGGGTGCTCATGGCGGCGTCCAGCAACTGATCAGACAGGTTCCGCGGCGGGGCGGCGGAAGGTTCAGGCGGCGGCAAGATGCGCGAGTGCGCGGTCGAGACGGCGCAGCACGGCCTCACGGCCGGTCAGCGCCAGCGTCACGTCGATGCCGGGCGAGGCGGCGCGCCCGACGACGGCGACGCGCAGTGGCTGCGAGACCTTGCCCATCTTGAGTTCCAGTTCGGTCGCGACCGCCTGCACGGTCTCGTGCAGCGCGGCCGGCTCCCAGGCCGGCAGCGCGGCCAGACGCTCGCGCAGGCAGGCGAGCGGCTGCGCAGCTTCGGGCTTCAGGTGCTGTCTTGCGGATTTCTCGTCGTAAGCCTCGAAATCCTGCCAGAAGAAGGCGCTCTGCGCGGCGAGTTCCTGCAGCGTCTGCGCGCGGCAGGCCATCTCGCGCACGACCTCGACCGGGTCGGGACCGCTGTCCGGGTCGATGCCGAGCGCCGAGAGGAAGGGCCGCAGCAGCCAGGCGATCTGCTCGGGCGGCGTGCTCATCAGGTACTGCTGGTTCAGCCACAGCAGCTTCGAGGTGTTGAACGCCGAGGCGGCCTTGTTGACATCGCCGATGTCGAACAGGCGGATCATCTCCTCGCGCGTGAAGACTTCCTGATCGCCGTGCGACCAGCCGAGGCGCACGAGGTAGTTGAGCACTGCACCGGGCAGGAAGCCCTCGTCGCGGTAGGCGAGCACGCTGACTGCGCCGTGGCGCTTCGAGAGCTTCTGGCCGTCGTCGCCGAGGATCATCGCCACGTGCGCGTAGCTCGGCACCGTCGCGCCGAGTGCGCGCAGGATGTTGATCTGGCGCGGCGTGTTGTTGATGTGGTCATCGCCGCGGATCACGTGCGTGATGCCCATGTCCATGTCGTCGACGACGACGCAGAAGTTGTAGGTCGGCGTGCCGTCGGCGCGGGCGATGACCAGGTCGTCGAGTTCGTCGTTGCGGATCGTGATCGGCCCGTGCACGAGATCGTCGATGACGACCTCGCCATCGAGCGGGTTTTTGAAGCGGATCACCGGCTCGACGCCGGGGCGCGGCGGGCCGTCGTAGTCGCGGTAGCGGCCGTCGTAGCGCGGCTTGATCTTCTGCGCCATCTGCTCGGCGCGCAGCGCGTCGAGTTCTTCCTTCGTGCAGTAGCAGCGGTAGGCGGTGCCGGCCGCGAGCATCTGCGCGATGACCTCGCGGTAGCGCCCGAAGCGCTGCGTCTGGAAGTACGGGCCTTCGTCGTGATCGAGGCCGAGCCAGGCCATGCCGTCGAGGATCGCGGCGACGGCCTCGGGCGTCGAGCGTTCGAGATCGGTGTCCTCGATGCGCAGCACGAACTGGCCGCCGTGGCGGCGGGCATGCAGCCACGAGTACAGCGCGGTACGCGCACCGCCGATGTGCAGGAAGCCGGTGGGGCTGGGGGCGAAGCGGGTCTTGACCATCGTCGCGATCGGTCCGGCAGCGGGAAAGCGCTGCATTCTAGCGATCCGGGCGGCCGGCGGGGGGGCCGGAAACGCTGCGGGGGAGACCGTCCGGTCTCCCCCGCAGCGCAGGCAGGAAAGCTCAGAGCCGTTCGGGCAGGTGCCGGCGGATCGCGTCGGGCGCGAGCTGGGTGAGGTCCTTGCTGACCTCGTCGATCACCAGCTGCGCGGTCGGGCTGTCGAGCCGGCCGCGCAGCAGGCCGAGGAAGGCCGGGGCCGCGGCGATGTAGAGCCGGTCGAACAGACCCTGCACGCGACTGAGGCGCAGGTGCTCGGACAGCTCGCGCGCGAAGTTCAGCGCCTCGTTGCGCCGCGGCTCGGCACACTCGCGATCCCCGCTGCCGTTGCCGGAACACTGGCCGTCGGCGAGCAGGTCACGGGTCTTGGCGCGCGCGCCGGGGTGGTCGAAGCTGCCGATTTCCTGCAGCGGGCCGATGGACTTGCTGACGCTGAACAGCCGGGCGCGGCTTGCGTCCGCCACCAGTATCCACGTTGCGGTCATGCTCACCTCCACAAACCCGGACCGGAGGGCCCGGGATGCCGCTGGCCTTCGCACGCGGGGGAAGTGAGGCTTGTCCGGCCATCCGCCGCGCGCGGGCACGTCGGATCAACGTAGACGGACCCGCCGGTGCCTGCCAGCGGTGCGCCGGAGCCGCCCTGGGCGGCGTGCGTTCAGCTGCCGTTGCGGCCCTGGGCGGCGAGCGTCTCGATCGTGACGTGGCGCACGTCCTTGCCCTTGACCAGATACACGACGTATTCGGCGATGTTCTTGGAGTGATCGCCGATGCGCTCCAGCGCCTTGATCATGAACAGCACGTCGATCGCATGCCCGATCGTGCGCGGGTCCTCCATCATGAAGGTCACCAGCCGGCGCAGCGCCGACTGGAACTCGCTGTCGAGCTCCTCGTCGCCGCAGGCGATCTCGACCGCCTTGTCGACATCCATGCGCGCCAGCGCATCGAGCGCACCGTGCAGCATGTTGGCGGCGAGGCGCGCCATGTTGGCGACATCGCGCAGCAGCCGGGCATTCGGCGCGCTGTTGCCGTCGTAGATCTGCGTGACCATGCGCGCGATCTTCTGCGCCTCGTCGCCGATGCGTTCGAGGTCGGTGACCGTCTTGGCCATCGACAGCACCATGCGCAGGTCCGAGCCGACCGGCTGGCGCAGCGCCAGCAGGTTGACGACCTCCTCGTCGGCGCGCACGTCGAAGCCGTTGACGACGTGATCGCGCGCGACCACCTCGCGCGCCGCGGCGATGTCCTCGTCCTGCAGCGCCTGCACGGCACGGTTGATCTGGTCCTCGACGAGGCCGCCCATTTCGAGCACGAGACTGCGCAGGCTCGCGAGCTGCTGGTCGAAGCGCTTGACGGTGTGGCCGTCGGTACTCACGGACATGGCGGATACTCCCTGGGGGCGGGCGGGGCAGGGCGGCTCAGCCGAAGCGGCCGGTGATGTAGCCTTCGGTCAGCTTGTGCACGGGGTTCGTGAAGATCTGCTCGGTCTCGCCGACCTCGATCAGGTCACCGAGGTGGAAGTACGCGGTGCGCTGCGACACGCGTGCGGCCTGCTGCATCGAGTGCGTGACGATGACGATCGAGTAGTTCTCGCGCAGCTCGTCGATCAGTTCCTCGATCTTCGCGGTCGCGATCGGGTCGAGCGCCGAGCAGGGCTCGTCCATCAGGATCACCTCGGGGCTGACGGCGATCGCGCGCGCGATGCAGAGGCGCTGCTGCTGGCCGCCGGAAAGTCCGGTGCCGGGCTGCTGCAGGCGGTCCTTGACCTCGTTCCAGAGGCCGGCCTTCTCCAGGCTCCACTGCACGAGGTCATCGAGCTCCGAGCGCGAGCTGGCCATGCCGTGGATGCGCGGGCCGTAGGCGACGTTGTCGTAGATCGACTTCGGGAACGGGTTCGGCTTCTGGAACACCATGCCGACGCGCGCGCGCAGCTGCACGACATCGAGCTCGCGGTCGTAGATGTCCTGACCGTCGAGCGTGATCGCGCCCTCGACGCGGCAGCCGTCGATGGTGTCGTTCATGCGGTTGAGGCAGCGCAGGAACGTCGACTTGCCGCAGCCCGAGGGGCCGATGAAGGCGATGACTTCATTGATGCCGATGTCGATGTCGACGTGCTTGATCGCGTGCTTCTCGCCGTAGAACACGTTCACGTCACGCGCGGCGATCTTCGGGTTGTCGACGGTCACCGTACCGACGGTGCGGTGGCCGACGGGGGCCGGGGCGGTGTGGTCCGCCTCGGGCTGCGGGTGAAGCTCCGGCATCGGGGTTTCCTCGATTCGGTTCAGCGGTTCCGGTCGGGTCATCGTAGTGTCTTCCGGCATGCAGATGCGGTGGGTGTGCTGCGCTTACCAGCGGCGCTCGAAGCGCCGGCGCAGGATCACGGCGAGCAGGTTCATCAGCACCATGAATGCCAGCAGCACGATGATCGCGGCCGAGGTGCGCTCGACGAAGGCCCGCTCGGGGCTGTCGGCCCAGAGGTAGATCTGCACGGGCAGGGCCGTGGCCGGAGCGGTCAGGCTGCCCGGCACGTCGACGATGAACGCGACCATGCCGATCATCAGCAGCGGCGCGGTCTCGCCGAGTGCGCGCGCCATGCCGATGATCGCGCCGGTCAGCATGCCGGGCAGCGCGAGCGGCAGCACGTGATGCAGCACGGTCTGCATGCGCGAGGCACCCATGCCGAGCGCGGCCTCGCGGATCGACGGCGGCACCGAGGTCAGCGCCGCGCGCGAGGCGATGATGATCACCGGCAGCGTCATCAGCGTCAGCACCAGTCCGCCGACCAGCGGCGCCGAGCGCGGCAGGCCGAGGAAGTTGATGAACACCGCCAGGCCGAGCAGGCCGTAGACGATCGACGGCACCGCGGCGAGGTTGTTGATGTTGACCTCGATCAGATCCGTCCAGCGGTTGCGCGGCGCGAATTCCTCCAGATAGATCGCCGCGGCGACGCCGATCGGGAACGACAGTGCCAGCGTCACCAGCATCGTGAACAGCGAGCCCATGACCGCGCCGAGGATGCCGGCCTGCTCGGGCTCGCGCGAGTCGCCGTTCGTGAACAGGATGCGGTTGAAGCGCAGTTCGAGCCGGTGGTCGGCGGCCAGCCGGTCGGCCCAGGCGATCTGGCGGTCGTTGATCCGGCGCTCGGCCTCGGGGGCGCTGCGGTCGTAGCTGCCCTTGAGCAGGCCATCGAGCAGCGCGCTCGCCGGCACCCAGACGCTGGCGCGCGTGCCGATCACCGACGGATCGGCCAGCACCTGGTCACGCAGCTGGAAGGCCGCGCCGGAGCTGACCAGCTCCTGCAGGTCGCGCTGCTCGCCCCGGGAGGTGACCTCCGGGAACATTGCGCGCACGGCGGCCTTCACGAGGCCGGGATAGTTGGCGGCGGCGAGCGTCTCGGGGTCGCGCCGGCCGTCCGGGCTCAGCTCGGCGGCAGCGAAATCGACATCGAGGCGCACGTAGGCCTGGCGGAACGCGCTGGCACCGGTGCCGATGATGTTCGTGAACAGCAGCACCAGAAAGCCGAGGCTCAGGATCAGCGCGCCGGCGCCGTAGGCGCGGAAGCGCCGCTCGGCGGCCTTGCGCCGGCGCACGAGGGCGGTGTGCATGCTGCCGCCGAGCCGGCGCTCGGGCGCGATGGCCTGGATGCCGCGCGGGGAAGTGGAAGCCTGGTTCATTCGTATTGCTCCCGGTACTTGCGCACGACGTGCAGCGCGACGATGTTCAGCAGCAGCGTCACGACGAACAGCACGAGGCCGAGCGCGAACGAGGCCAGCGTCTTCGGGCTGTCGAACTCCTGGTCGCCGACCAGCAGCGTCACGATCTGCACCGTGACCGTGGTCACCGAATCGAGCGGGTTCGCGGTCAGGTTCGCCGACAGGCCGGCGGCCATCACGACGATCATCGTCTCGCCGATCGCCCGCGAGGCGGCGAGCAGCACCGAGCCGACGATGCCGGGCAGCGCCGCCGGCAGCACGACCTGGCGGATCGTCTCGGAGCGCGTCGCCCCGAGCGCGTAGGAGCCGTCGCGCATCGCCTGCGGCACGGCGTTGATCACGTCATCGGACAGCGAGGACACGAACGGGATGATCATGATGCCCATGACCAGACCAGCGGCCAGCGCGCTCTCCGAGGCCACTTCGAGGCCGATCGCGGTGCCGAGCTCGCGGATGAACGGCGCGACCGTCAGCGCCGCGAAGAAGCCGTAGACCACCGTCGGGATGCCGGCGAGCACCTCCAGCAGCGGCTTGCCCCAGGTGCGCACGCGCGGCGGTGCGTATTCGGACAGGTACAGCGCCGACATCAGTCCGAGCGGCACGGCCACCAGCAGGGCGATCGCCGAGATCAGCAGCGTGCCGGTGAACAGCGGCACCATGCCGAAGCTGCCCGAGGCGCCGGCCTGATCGGCGCGCATCGCCGTCTGCGGGCTCCAGTCCAGGCCGAACAGGAAGTCCGTGACCGGGACCTTGCGAAAGAACAGCAGCGATTCGAACAGCACCGACAGCACGATGCCGACCGTGGTCAGGATCGCGACGCTCGCGCAGGCGATCAGGAACCACATGCCGGCCTGCTCGACATGGTTGCGGGCGCGGAAACCCGGGGTGACGCGGCGCCAGGCGTGGTGGAGGCCGGCGAGGCCGAGCAGCGTGACCAGCACGGCGAGCCCGTAGCCGGCGCCGGCACGCAGGTCCAGATAGCGCGCGGCGGCGGCGGCGACCTCGGGGCGGGCCGCGGCGGGCTCGACGCTGCCGGCGACGACGTTGCGGATGTCGTTGAGCAGCAGCGCGAGCTGGGCCGGCGGCTGTTCGCGCAGGGCTTCGGGCAGCCCGGCGATCACGAGCCGGGTCAGCAGCCCGCCTTCGAGCGAGATCCAGATCAGGAACAGGGCCAGTGCCGGCAGCGCGCACCAGAGGGCGGCATGCAGGCCGTAGTAGCCGGGCAGCGAATGCAGCCGGTTCACGCGGCCGCCGGCGACGGTGAACGCGCGCCGCCGGCCGAGGTGATAGGCGAGGGCCGTGAGGCCGAGCAGGAGCGCCAGAGTCAGGGATGGTGTCATCGTCGGAAATCCGCGGCGGGCTGGGGAATGCCGTGTACGGGCCGCACTGCCGGGCGGGGACGGCGCAAGGCGGCCGGGCGCGTCATCCGCACCCCGCCGCCTGCGGCGGACCTCACGGCGCTCGCCGGCCGGCAGCTTACTTGCTGCCGATCGTCTTCAGTTCGCGCGCCGCGGCAGTGACCGACTTGCGCTCGGCGTCGGGCAGCGGGATCAGGCCCTTGTCGGCGAGATAGCCGTCGGTGCCGAAGGACTTCTCGCTGACGAACTCGTTGACGAACTCCTTCAGGCCGGGGATCACGCCGACGTGTGCCTTCTTCACGTAGAAGAACAGCGGGCGCGCGATCGGATACTTGCCGGCGGCGATTTCCTCGAAGGTCGGCGAGTGGCCCTCGACGATCGAGCCCTGCACCTTGTCGAGGTTCTCCTCCATGAAGCTGTAGCCGAAGATGCCGAAGGCGCTCTTGTTGGCGACGAGCTTCTGCACGATCAGGTTGTCGTTCTCGCCGGCCTCGATGAAGCTGCCGTCCTCGCGCATCGTCTGGCAGACGGCCTTGAACTGCTTCGGATCGCCGTCCTTCAGCGCCTTGATCGCCGGGAAGGTTTCGCAGCCGTGGTCCATGACCAGCTCGACGAACGCATCGCGCGTGCCCGAGGTCGGCGGCGGGCCGAGCACCTCGATCTTGGCGTTCGGCAGACCGGCGTCGATCTGGCTCCAGTTCTGGTACGGGTTGGCGACGAGCTTCGTCGGGTCCTTCGGGTCCGGCACGGTCTTGGCGAGCGCGAGGTAGATCTGCGCACGCGTCAGCTTGACCCACGGCGCGCCCTTGGCGTTGGCGAACACGATGCCGTCGTAGCCGATCTTGACCTCGACGATGTCGGTGACGCCGTTCTTCGCGCAGCTCTCGATCTCCGAGGTCTTGATCGCGCGCGAGGCATTGGAAACGTCCGGATGCTCGGGGCCGACGCCGGCGCAGAACAGCTTGAAGCCGCCGCCGGTGCCGGTCGATTCGATTTTCGGCGTCTTGAACTTCGTGCTCTTGCCGAACTGTTCGGCCACGACGGTCGTGAACGGATACACGGTCGAGGAACCGACGACGCTGATGTAGTCGCGGGCCGACTGGGCCTGCACGACGGCAGCGGCAGCGAGGCTTGCCGTCACGGCGAGCGCGAGAAGCGGCTTGTTCACGAAAACCTCCGGTGAGACATGAATTTGTCAGATCCGCGCGCTGGCGGAGCAGGAGCTTGATCTGAGGGCGCGGCGCATTCTGGCCGGGCATTGCTACGGTTTCATGACAGCCTGCAGGGTTTTGTTGCGCTGTGATGACAGCGGGCTGCCGTGCCGGCGCAGCCGGTCGGGACCGGCGGAAACAGTGTGCGGACCGTGGATTGCAGCGTGATGTCGATGCGCGTCAGATCGGATCGCCGTCAAGCTGGCGTTCCAGGGCCTCGCGCAGGCGTGTCTGGGAGAGCGGATCGGCGAGCGGACGCTGGGCGTCGTCCGTGATCAGGAAGATGTCCTCGGCGCGCGCGCCGATGGTTGCGATGCGGGCGTTGTGCACGCGGATGCCGCAGTGCATGAAGGCGTGGCCGATGCGGCAGAGCAGGCCGGGCCGGTCGGTGGTGATCAGCGTCAGCACCGTGTGCCGCTGCGCGGCGTCCTCGGCGAAGTAGACGGTGGTCGGCGTGCGGAAATGCCGAAGCGCGCGCGGCGCGCGACGCGAGGGCGGCGCGAGCGGCGCTTCCGGGTGCTGCAGCTGCCAGCGCAGGCGCTGCATGATCTCGCGCATGCGCGTCCGGCCGCTGATCGGCTCGCCGGTGTCCTCGAGCACCGTGAAGCTGTCGAGCGTGTAGTCGCCGAGGCTGGTGATGATGCGCGCATCGAGCACGTTCAGGTTCAGCGCATCGAGCGCCGCGGTCACACGCGCGAACAGGTCCTTCTGGTCACGGGCGTAGATGAAGATCTCGGTGCCGCCGCGCCGCTCGTCCTTGCGCGCGAGCACCAGCACCAGCGGCCGGCCGTCGTCGCGCTTCTTCAGCACCGCGCGCGTGTGCCAGGCGATCTCGTCGGGTGCGTAGCGCAGGAAGTAGTCATCGCCGAACTGCGCCCAGACCTGGTCGATGCGCGAGTCGTCGGTGATCGTGCGCCCGAGGATGCGGCGGGCCTCGGCCTGCACGTCGCGGATGTGTTCCTCCTTGTCGAGCGGCGTGACCAGTCCGCGGCGCAGCGCCTGGCGCGTCGATTCGTAGAGATCGCGCAGCAGCGACGCGCGCCAGTGGTTCCACAGGCTCGGGTTGGTGGCGCGGATGTCGGCGACGGTCAGCAGGTACAGGTAATCGAGGTGGGTCTGGTCGCCGACGCGCTGCGCGAAGGCGTGGATCACGTCCGGGTCCTGGATGTCCTTCTTCTGCGCGGTCAGCGACATGATCAGGTGATTGCGCACCAGCCACGCGACCAGATTGGTGTCGTAGCGCGACAGGCCGTGGCGCTCGCAGAAGGCTTCGGCATCGTCGGCGCCGAGCACCGAGTGATCGCCCCCGCGACCCTTGGCGATGTCGTGGTACAGCCCGGCGATGTACAGCAGCTCCGGCTTCGGCAGCCGCCGGCAGACCGCCGTGCAGTGCGGGAATTCGTTCTCGAACTGCGGCAGGTAGAAGCGGCGCAGGTTGCGGATCACGAACAGCGTGTGCTGATCGACCGTGTAGGTGTGGAACAGGTCGTGCTGCATGCGTCCGGTGATCGAACCGAACTCCGGCAGGTAGGCGGCGAGGATGCCGTACTTGTTCATGCGCCGCAGCTGCCGGGTCAGGCGCTTGGGCTGGCGCATGATCTCCATGAACAGCGCCCGCGCGCGCAGGTCGCTGCGGAAGCGGTCATCGATCAGCGGGCGGTGCGCGCGGATCAGCCGGATGGTCTCGGCGCGCACGCCGCGGATCTCGGCGTGCTGCTGCTGCAGCAGGAAGACCTCCAGCAGCGCCACCGGATAGCGCAGGAACACGTTCGGGCGCGTGACCTCCAGATAGCCGTTGCGCACCTGGAAGCGGCGGTTCAGCGGCACCGGCTCGGCGTCCTCGTGCAGGATCGCCTCCTCGAAGAACTGCAGCAGCATCTCGTTGAGCTGCGACAGCGCCATCACCGTGCGGTAGTAGTCCTGCATGAAGCGCTCGACCGCCAGCTGGCCGCCGTGATCGGCATAGCCGAACAGCTTGGCGAGCGTGCGCTGGTGGTCGAACAGCAGCCGGTCCTCGCGCCGGCCGGTGATCGCGTGCAGGCCGAAGCGCACCTGCCACAGGAAGTCCTGGTATTCGCTCAGTTCGGTGAATTCGGCGTCGGTCAGGAAGCCGTGGGCGATCAGGCCGTGCAGGGTCCGGGCACCGAAATGGCGCTTGGCGACCCAGCCGATCATCTGCAGGTCGCGCAGGCCCCCGGGGCCTTCCTTGACGTTCGGTTCGAGGTTGTACTCGGTGTCGTGGAACTTGCGGTAGCGCTGCTGCTGCTCGGCGCGCTTGGCCTCGAAGAACGCCGCCGGCGGCCAGACGCGGCCCGGGGCGATGCGCGTGCGCATGTCGGCGTACAGCGCCTCGGGGCCGGTGATCAGCCGCGCTTCCATCAGGTTGGTCGCGACCGTGATGTCGGACGTGCATTCGCGCACGCAGTCCTCGACCGTGCGCACGCTCTGGCCGACCTCGATGCCGATGTCCCACAGGAAGGTCAGCAGCTGCTCGATCGCGGCGCCGGTGCCGGCATCCTCGGGCGCGGCGAGCAGCAGCATGATGTCGACATCGGAGCCCGGATGCAGCTCGCCACGGCCATAGCCGCCGACGGCGAGCAGCGCGAGATCGGTGCGCGCCTCGCCGATGAAATGGCGCCACAGCAGCGCCAGCAGCCGGTCGACGAGGCGCGCGCGCAGCGGCACCAGCACGCGTGCGTGCACGCCCTGGCGGAAGCGTTCGCGCAGCCGGGTGTCGGCGGCGCGCAGCGCCTCGCGGAAGGCGCGCACCGGCGGCGGCCCGGCGGCGGCGAGGGCTGCGCCAAGTGCTGCCAGATCGAGCAGTTCGGTGCCAGCCGCCGCGGCGGCAACGGAATCGGGGCTGGCGGGCATGGCGCCTCCGGAAGCGTTCAGAGCGGATCGCCGGGGCGCACGGTCAGCACGTCGACACCGTGCTCGGTCACGGCCACCGTGTGTTCCCACTGCGCCGACAGGCTGTGATCCTTGGTGACCACGGTCCAGCCGTCGGGCAGCAGCTTCACGTGGCGCTTGCCGGCGTTGACCATCGGTTCGATCGTGAAGGTCATGCCGGGCACGAGTTCGGGGCCGCTGCCGGGCTTGCCGTAGTGCAGCACCTGCGGGTCCTCATGGAACACGCGGCCGATGCCGTGGCCGCAGTATTCCTGCACGATCGAACAGCCGTTGGCCTCGGCGTGGCGCTGGATCGCATGGCCGATGTCACCGAGGCGCACGCCCGGGCGCACCATCTCGATGCCGATCAGCATGCATTCCTTGGAAATGCGGCAGACGCGCTTCGCGATCACCGGCACCTCGCCGATCTCGAACATGCGGCTGGTATCGCCGTGCCAGCCGTCCTTGATGACGGTGACATCGACATTGACGATGTCGCCGCGCTTGAGTTTCTTCGGGCCCGGGATGCCGTGGCAGACGACGTGATTGACGGATGTGCAGATCGACTTCGGAAAGCCGCGGTAATTCAGCGGCGCCGGGATCGCCTGCTGCACATTGACCGTGTACTCGTGGCAGAGGCGGTCGAGCTCCTCGGTCGTGACGCCCTCGCGCACGTGCGGTTCGATCATCGCCAGCAGTTCGGCCGCCAGACGGCCGGCGACGCGCATCTGTTCGATCTCTTCGGGCGTCTTGATGGAAATGGCCATGCAGGTCTCGACGGCGGGAGGGCGGGGCGGCAGCAGCGGCGCGAGGCGGTGCGGGCCGGCGGACGGCGACCGGGCGCTGTTGGGTGAAAAGACCGCGTATGGTATAAAGCCGCCGCCCCGCGGGCAATTGCATGCGGGGCCAACCTTCCGAAGTACAACCCGAGACTACTCACACGTGACCGGCACGTCCGGCGGGGTGCCCTTTTCGTCGTCCGGACGAACGGGTCGCCGGGCGGGGCGCGTGGAGGCTCAACCCCGAACTTCGTTCCAAGGAGTCCCGATGTCCACCGTTTCGATGCGCGACATGCTGGAGGCCGGCGTCCACTTCGGCCACCAGACCCGTTACTGGAACCCGAAGATGGGTGCCTACATCTTCGGCGCGCGCAGCAAGATCCACATCGTCAACCTCGAAAAGACGCTGCCGCTGTTCAACGACGCGATGAACTTCGTCGGCAAGCTCGCCGGCAACGGCGGCCGCATCCTGTTCGTCGGCACCAAGCGCTCGGCGCGCACGGCCGTGGCCGAAGCCGCGGCGCGCTGCGGCATGCCGTACGTCAACCACCGCTGGCTCGGCGGCATGCTGACCAACTTCAAGACCGTGCGCCAGTCGATCAAGCGCCTGAAGGATCTCGAGCAGATGAGCGCCGACGGCTCCTTCGAGCGCCTGTCGAAGAAGGAAGTCATCCTGCTGCGCCGCGAGATGGAAAAGCTCGAGCGCAGCCTCGGCGGCATCAAGGACATGCCGGCGCTGCCGGATGCGCTGTTCGTCATCGACGTCGGTCACGAGAAGATCGCGATCCAGGAAGCCGGCAAGCTCGGCATCCCGGTCGTCGGCATCGTCGACACCAACAATTCGCCCGATGGCGTCGATTACGTGATCCCCGGCAACGATGACGCGATCCGCGCGATCACGCTGTACGCCGACGGCGCCGCCGCCGCCGTGATGACCGCCCGCGGCGCGCTGCCGGTTGCCGCCCGCGCCGACGAGGACTTCGTCGAGGTCCCGGCCGAGCGGACCGCCGGCTGATCCGTCCCGTTCCGGCCGCAGGCCCGCGAGCCCAAGGCAAGCGGGCCTTTTTGCGCGTGCCGTCCGGGCATGCGCTGCATCTTTCAGATGAAGCAAAGAGGAATCCACTGACATGTCCATTTCCGCAGCCATGGTCAAGGAACTGCGCGAGCGTACCGGCTCGGGCATGATGGAATGCAAGAAGGCGCTGACCGAGACCGGCGGCGACATCGAGGCGGCGGTCGAGCTGATGCGCAAGCAGGGGCTCGCCAAGGCCGACAAGAAGGCCGGGCGCACCGCTGCCGAGGGCACGCTGGTGGTCGCCGCCGGTGACAAGGCCGTCGCGCTGGTCGAGGTCAACTGCGAGACCGACTTCGTCGCCAAGGGCGACGAGTTCCAGGGCTTCGCCGCTGCGGTCGCCGCGAGCGCGCTCACCGCCAGCCCGGCCGATCTCGACGCGCTGCTGGCCGCGCCGCTCGCCGATAGCAAGTCGGTCGACGAGATCCGCCGCGAGAAGGTCGCGAAGATCGGCGAGAACATCGCCGTGCGCCGCTTCGTGCGCTACGAGAGCGCCGGCGGCGTGCTCGCCTCCTACCTGCACGGCACGCGCATCGGCGTGCTGGTCGAACTCGCCGGTGGCGACGAGGAATTGGCGAAGGACGTGGCGATGCACATCGCTGCGAGCCGCCCGCTGTGCGTGTCGCCCGAGCAGGTCCCGGCCGAGGTCGTCGAGAAGGAGCGCGAGATCGCGCTCGCCAACGCCGTCAACGAAGGCAAGAGCCCCGAGATCGCCGCGAAGATGGTCGAGGGTCGCGTGCGCAAGTTCCTGAACGAGAACACGCTGCTCGGCCAGGTGTTCATCAAGGATCCGGAAGGCAAGCAGACCGTCGCCGCGCTGCTCAAGGGCCGCGGTGCCAGCGTCGTCGCGTTCACGCGCTATGAACTCGGCGAAGGCATCGAGAAGAAGCAGGAGAACTTCGCCGACGAGGTCATGGCCCAGGTGCGCGGCAGCTGAGGGACCGTGCGGGAGCCCGCTGTTGTCGCAGTGCACCACAAACGCGCGGGCACGGCGGGCTCCTGATACATTAACGGTCCCCCGAATCCAACGATGGACTTTCCCATGCCGGACGCCAGACCCGCCTACAAGCGCATCCTCCTGAAACTCAGCGGCGAAGCCCTGATGGGCGAGGGCGATTTCGGCATCGATCCGGGCGTCATCCACCGCATCGCCAACGAGGTCGGCCAGGTCAACCGCATGGGCGTCGAGGTCGGCATGGTGATCGGGGGCGGCAACCTGTTCCGCGGTGCCGGCCTCGCCGAGGCCGGCATGGATCGCGTCACCGGTGACCACATGGGCATGCTGGCGACGGTCATGAACTCGCTGGCGATGCAGGATGCGCTGGAGCGCATCGGCGTGTTCGCGCGCGTGATGTCGGCCGTGCGCATCAACCAGGTGTGCGAGGACTACATCCGCCGCCGCGCGATCCGCCATCTCGAGAAGGGTCGGGTCGTGATCTTCGCCGCCGGCACCGGCAACCCGTTCTTCACGACCGATTCGGCCGCGAGCCTGCGCGCGATCGAGATCAACGCCGAGGTGATGCTGAAGGCGACCAAGGTCGACGGCATCTACACGGCCGATCCGAAGAAGGACCCCACCGCGACGCGCTATGACACGATCACCTATGACGAGGCCATCACCCGCAAGCTGCAGGTCATGGACACGACCGCGATCGTCATGTGCCGCGAGCATTCGATGCCGCTGAAGGTGTTCGACCTCAACCGCCCCGACGAGATCGTGCGCGTGGTCTGCGGCGTGCCGGGCATCGCCACCACCGTGGTCCGAGGCTGAGACTGACAGATGATCAACGACATCAAGAAGGACGCCGCATCGCGCATGGAGAAATCCGTCGACGCGCTGCGCCATGAACTCGCCAAGCTGCGCACCGGGCGTGCGCACGTGAGCCTGCTCGATCACGTGCACGTCGAGTACTACGGTAACAGCGTGCCCCTGTCGCAGGCGGCGTCGATCAACGTCTCCGATGCGCGCACGCTGGTGGTGCAGCCCTGGGAGAAGACCATGGTCGGCCCGATCGAGAAGGCGATCATGACCTCCGACCTCGGCCTGAATCCGGTCACGGTCGGCACCGTGATCCGCGTGCCGCTGCCGGCCCTGACCGAGGAGCGCCGGCGCGAGATGGGCAAGGTCGTGCGGCACGAAGGCGAAAGCGCCAAGGTCGCCGTGCGCAACATCCGCCGCGACGCGATCGCCGACCTGAAGATGCTGCAGAAGGAAAAGGAGATCAGCGAGGACGACGAGCGTCGCGGCACCGACGACGTGCAGAAGATCACCGACCGCTTCGTCGAGGAGATCGACAAGCTCGTCGCCGCCAAGGAAGCGGAGCTTCTGGAAATCTGAACGGTTTTTCTCCCGGCCCTCGACGCAGGACATCCTCCTTGAGCAGCTCCGACAGCACACCCGGCACCCTGCCCCGGCACGTGGCCATCATCATGGACGGCAACGGCCGCTGGGCGAAGAACCGCAAGCTGCCGCGACCGTTCGGCCATCGCGAGGGCGTCAAGGCGCTGCGTCGCGTCGTGCAGCACGGCATCGACCGCGGGCTGGATGCCATGACGCTGTTCGCGTTCTCCAGCGAGAACTGGCGACGCCCGGCGCTGGAGGTCAAGCTGCTGATGGAGCTGTTCTCGGTGGTGCTGCGCTCCGAGATGAAGCGGCTGATGGACAACAACGCCCGGCTGCGCTTCGTCGGCGACCGCACGCCGTTCTCGCCGCGGCTGCGCGAGGCCATGATCCAGGCCGAGGAAACCACCGGCCGCAACACCGGCATGACCGTCGTCATCGCCGCCAACTACGGCGGGCGCTGGGACATCGCCAACGCCGCGCGCGAACTCGCGATCGAGGTGGCCGCCGGGCGGCTGCGGCCCGAGGACATCGATGCCGGGCTGATCCAGCGCCACATCAGCCTCGCCGACCTGCCGGAGCCGGATCTCTTCATCCGCACCGGCGGCGAGGAGCGCATCAGCAACTTCCTGCTCTGGCAGATGGCCTACACCGAGTTCTACTTCACCGACTGCCTGTGGCCCGATTTCGACGAGGCCGCCCTCGATGCCGCCTTCGACTCCTTCGGCCGCCGCCAGCGCCGCTTCGGGCGCACCGGCGACCAGGTGGAGCAGCGGGGTGCTTAGACAGCGCATCCTGACCGCGCTGGTGCTGGCCGCGGTCGCGATCCTCGGCGTGCTGTGGCTGCCGAGCGGCGTGCTGATGCTGCTGGTCGCCGGCATCGTCGCGCTCGGGGCACGCGAATGGCTGCAGCTGATCGGCCTGCCCGGTCACGGCGCGCGCATCGCCTTCCATGGCGCGTGGCTCGTGCTGCTGCTGCTCGGCTGGCTCGGCGGCGAGACCGGCTTCGGTCTGCTGCTGGTGCTGCTCGCCGCGCTGTTCTGGCTGCTGCCGGTGCCGCTGTGGCTGCGCCGCTATGCCGCCGAACCGGCGCTGGCGCAGCCGCGCGAATGGTGGGTGATCAGCGGCCTCGTCGTGCTCGCCGGCGGCGGCGTCGCGTTCACGGTGCTGCACGATGCGCCGGGCTACGGGCCGGGCTGGGTGCTGCTGCTGATGTTCCTCGTCGCCGGGGCCGACATCGGCGCCTTCTTCGCCGGCCGGCGCTTCGGTCGCGTCAAGCTCGCGCCGCAGATCAGTCCGGGCAAGACCCGCGAGGGCGCCTGGGGCGCGCTGGCGGCGACGGCGCTGGTGGCGCTGGCCGGTGCCGCGGCGCTCGGCGTGCCGGCCGCGCGCTGGCCGGCCTTCCTGCTGGTCTGCGCGCTGACCGTGATCTGGTCGATCCTCGGGGACCTGTTCGAATCCATGCTCAAGCGCCAGCACGGCGCCAAGGACAGCGGCACGCTGCTGCCCGGTCACGGCGGCGTGCTCGATCGCATCGACAGCCTGACCGCCGCCGCGCCGGTGTTCCTGCTCGGCCTCACCGTGTTCGGACCCTGGCGATGAGCGCGCGCCCGCTGGCGGTGACGGTGCTCGGCGCCACCGGTTCGATCGGCCTGAGCACGCTCGACGTGCTGGCCCGGCATCCGGATCGCTACCGCGTGCATGCGCTGAGCGCGCACCGCAACGTCGACGCGCTCGCCGGGCTCTGCGAGCGGCACCGGCCGGAGTACGCCGTGCTGCCGGAATCGTCCGCGGCATCCCGGCTGCAGGCGCGGCTGCACGCCGCCGGCTGCCGCACCGAGGTGCTGGCCGGGGCCGAGGCGCTCGCCGCGGTTGCCGCGGCGCCGGAAACCGATGCGGTGATGGCCGCGATCGTCGGGGCCGCCGGCCTGCTGCCGGCGCTCGCCGCCGCGCGTGCCGGCAAGCGCGTGCTGCTCGCCAACAAGGAAGCACTGGTGATGTCCGGCGCGCTGTTCATGGAGGCGGTGCGGGCCCATGGTGCGCAGCTGCTGCCGATCGACAGCGAGCACAACGCCATCTTCCAGTGCCTGCCGCCGGCTGCGCAGGCGGGTGGTCGGCCCGAAGGCGTCACGCGCCTGCTGCTGACCGCTTCCGGCGGACCGTTTCGCGACACGCCGGTCGACGAGATCCCGCACAAGACCCCGGCCGAGGCCTGCGCCCATCCGAACTGGTCGATGGGCCGCAAGATCTCGGTCGATTCGGCGACGATGATGAACAAGGGCCTCGAACTGATCGAGGCCTTCTGGCTGTTCGGCCTGCCGCGCGAACGCATCGAGGTGGTGATCCATCCGCAGAGCGTGATCCATTCGATGGTCGAATACGCCGATGGCTCGGTGCTTGCGCAGCTCGGCAACCCCGACATGCGCACGCCGATCGCCCACGCGCTGGCCTGGCCCGAGCGCATCGCCTCGGGGGTCACGCCGCTCGACCTGTTCCGGATCGGCCGGCTCGACTTCCGCGCGCCGGACCTGCTGCGCTATCCCTGTCTCGGGCTCGCGCAGGCCGCGCTCGCGGCCGGCGGCACGGCGCCGGCGATCCTGAACGCCGCCAACGAGGTTGCGGTCGCAGCCTTCCTCGACGGCCGGCTCGGCTTCGGCGGCATCGCGCAGCTGAACGCTGCCGTGCTCGATGCGGTGCCGGCCGCGGCCGCCGACACGCTCGATGCCGTGCTCGCCGCCGACGCGGCGGCGCGGCGTGCGGCCGAGGCGCGAATCGACGGCGACAAGCTCGCAGGAGGTGTCCGATGAACGGTCCGCTGCTGTCGTTCCTGGCGCTGGTGGTCACGCTCGGCGTGCTGATCACCGTGCATGAGTTCGGTCATTTCTGGGTCGCCCGCCGCTGCGGCGTGCGCGTGCTGCGCTTCGCGATCGGCTTCGGCCGGCCGCTGTGGCGGCGCACCGCCCGCGACGGCGTCGAATACGTGATCGGTGCCGTGCCGCTCGGCGGCTACGTGCGCATGCTCGACGAGCGCGAGGGCGAGGTGCCGCCGGAGCAGCTCGACCAGGCCTTCAACCGCCAGACGGTCGGCCGGCGCGCGGCGATCGTCGCCGCCGGCCCGGCCTTCAACTTCGCGTTCGCGATCCTCGCCTACCTGATCCTGTACCTCAGCGGGGTCAGCCAGGTGCGCCCGGTGCTCGCCGAGGCCGCAGCCGGCACGCCGGCCGCGATCGCCGGCATCCGCGACGGCGACGAGGTGCTGGCGGTCGGGGACGTGACGGTGCAGGGCCTCGATGAACTGCTGATGCGCGTGGCCGAGCAGATGGAGCCCGGAGAGGCGCTGAAGCTGCGCGTGCGCGATGCCGACGGTCGTGTGCTCGAACGCCGCCTGCCGCTGCCGGAGGACCTCGACACCGATGGCAACCTGCTGGCCCGGCTCGGGCTGCAGCCGTGGCGACCGTCGCTGCCGGCGGTGATCGGCAGCATCAAGCCCGACAGCCCGGCGGCAGCGGCGGGGCTGCAGGACGGCGATCGCATCGTCAGCGTCGATGACCAGCGCGTCGCGGACTGGCAGGACTTCGCCACGCGCGTGCGCGCGAAGCCGGAAGCCGACCTGCGCCTGCAGATCGAGCGCGACGGCAGTCCGCTCAGCGTGCGCCTGCGCCCGGTCCGCATCGAGACCGCGCAGGGGGCCGTCGGCCAGATCGGCGCCTTTGCGGCAGTGCCGCAGTCGCTCGCCGACTCCCTGCGCGTCGTGGTACGGTATGGCCCGATCGATGCAGCGGTTGCAGCCGTCGAGCGCACCTGGGAAATGTCGGCGTTCACGCTGCGCATGCTCGGGCGGATGCTGACGGGGCGTGCCTCGCTGGACAACCTCAGCGGGCCGCTGACCATCGCGCAGATGGCCGGGCAGTCGGCATCGATCGGTCTGTCCGCCTTCCTGTCGTTCCTGGCCCTGGTCAGCATCAGCCTCGGTGTGCTGAATCTGCTGCCGGTGCCGGTGCTCGATGGCGGGCATCTGGCGTGGTATGCCATCGAAACGATCAAGGGCAGCCCGGTTTCCGAGGCTGTCCAGAGCGCCGGGCAGCGGGTCGGGCTGGCCGTGCTGCTGGTGATGATGGGCCTGGCTTTCTACAACGATCTGGCGCGGTTGTTCGGGCCCTGAGCAAAGGGCGCCGGACGGCTGCGGTCGGGTCTGCCGTCCGTGCGATCCATGACTCCAATCCTGCGTAACTTCCTGCTGTCCGCCAGTCTCGCCGCGCCTGCCTGCATCGTGCAGGCTGCGGAATTCATCGTGCGCGACATCCGTGTCGAGGGCCTGCAGCGCATCTCGGCGGGCACGGTGTTCAGCTACCTGCCGGTGCAGACCGGCCAGCGCGTGCGTCAGGAGGATTTCCCGGATCTGATCCGCACGCTGTTCCGCACCGGCTTCTTCACGGACGTCTCGCTGCAGCGCGACGGCGACGTGCTGGTGGTCAACGTCGTCGAGCGCCCGGCGATCGCCGAGGTCAAGGTCACCGGCAACAAGGACATCTCGACCGAGGATCTGGAAAAGTCCCTGAAGACGGTCGGTCTCGCCGAAGGCCGCACCTTCGACCGGGCGCTGCTCGACAAGGTCGAGCAGGAACTGAACCGCCAGTACTACGCGCGCGGCAAGTACGCGGTGAAGGTCGACAGCCAGGTGCGGCCGCTCGAACGCAACCGCGTGGCGATCACGATCGACATCTCCGAAGGCATCGCGGCGCGCATCAAGCAGATCAACATCGTCGGCGCCAAGGCCTTTGATGAGGACGACCTGCTCGACCTGTTCCAGAGTTCGACCAGCAACTGGACCTCGCTGCTGTCGAAGGACGACCAGTACTCGAAGCAGAAGCTCGGCGGCGATCTCGAAACCCTGCGCTCGTATTACCTCGACCGCGGCTACCTGCGCTTCAACATCGATTCGACGCAGGTCACGATCACGCCGGACAAGAAGGACATCTACATCACGATCAACATCGCCGAGGGCGATCGCTACACGGTCAAGGACGTGCGCCTCGCCGGTGAAAGCCCGGTGCCGCTCGATCAGCTGAAACCACTGGTCAAGCTGCAGCCCGGCCAGACCTTCTCGCGTGCGACGCTCAACGAGAGCACCAAGGCGATCACCGACCGGCTCGGCGATGACGGCTATGCCTTCGCCAACGTCAGTGCCGTGCCGCAGATCGACGATGCCGGCAAGACCGTGTCGCTGGCCCTGAACGTCGATGCCGGCCGGCGCGTGTACGTGCGCCGCATCAACTTCAAGGGCAACATCAAGACCCAGGACGAGGTGCTGCGCCGCGAGATGCGCCAGACCGAGGGCTCGTGGTTTGCGACCCGCGATGTCAATCGATCCAAGGAGCGTCTGGAGCGTCTGGCCTTTGTGCAGGAGGTCACGGTCGAAACTCCGGCCGTACCCGGCACGCCGGATCAGGTCGATCTGAATTACAGCGTCACCGAGCGCCCGGCCGGCAGCCTGAGCTTCGGCATCGGCTACGGCCAGGATGCCGGCGTGCTGCTCAGTGCCAGTGTCTCGCAGCAGAACTTCCTCGGCACCGGCAACGCGCTGAGCTTCACGTTCAACAACAGCCAGATCAACACGATCTACAGCTTCAGCTACACGAATCCGTACTTCACGCCCGATGGCGTCAGTGCCGGCATCCGGGCCAGCTACCGTGAGACCGACGCTTCCGAAGCCAACCTCGCGAGCTACCTGACCAACGAATTCGAGACGATGGCGACCTTCGGCTTCCCGCTGAACGAGACCGACACCGTCAACCTCGCGATCGGCATCTCCGGCATCAAGCTCAAGACCAACGGCGACAACACGCCGCAGGGCATCTACGACTACATCGACGAGCATGGCGAGCGCCACGTCGGTCCGCGCTTCGAACTGAGCTGGGCGCGTGACACGCGCAACAAGGCCGTCTTCGCCGACCGCGGCTCGTACAACCGCCTGTCGATCGAATCGATGCTCGGTGGCGACGACAGCTGGTACAAGCTCGGTTACCGGCACAGCACCTATCTGCCGCTGACCGACTCGCTGACGCTGCTCGGCCATTTCGACTTCGGCTACGGTGAGGGTTTCGGCAATACCGACACGCTGCCGTTCTACGAGAACTTCTACGCCGGTGGCCTGCGCACCGTGCGCGGCTACAAGACCAACACGCTCGGCCCGCGCTGGGATGATCCGAATCCGGACCTGCGTGACCCGAAGGGTGGTGCGCTGCGCACGGCCGGCGGGGTCGAGGTGCTGTTCCCGGCGCCGTTCCTCAAGGACAACAAGAACCTGCGCTTCTCGACCTTCTTCGACATCGGCAACGTGTTCGCGGAAGTGAACGACTTCGATGTCGGCGAGTTGCGCTATTCGGCCGGTATATCGATGCAGTGGATCACGCCGCTCGGACCGCTGGTGATGTCGGTCGCCCAGCCGCTCAACAAGAAGGACGGCGACAAGACCGAGCCGTTCCAGTTCACCTTCGGCGTGCCGTTCTGACGGCCCGCGTCGACCCGAGGGGAAGATCGTCTTGAAGGCCTTGCTGCGTGTCCTTCTGGGGGCTCTCGCGCTGACGTTCGCGCTGCCGGCAGTGGCTGCGGAGCTGAAGCTCGGTTTCGTCAACGCCGCGCGTGTGCTGAAGAGCGCACCGCAGGCCGAGGCGGCGCTGAACCGGCTCGAAAAGGAGTTCTCGCCGCGCGACAAGGCGCTGGTCGAGGCGCAGAAGGCGCTGCGCAAGCTGGAGGACAGGCTCTCCAAGGACGGCGCCACGCTCAGCGACGCCGAACGGCGCGACCTCGAACGCGACATCATCTCGCAGCGGCGGGACGTGAAGCGCGCGCAGGACGAGTTCCGCGAGGACTTCAACATCCGGCGCAACGAGGAAATGGCCAAGCTGCAGAAGCTGATCCAGGACGCGATCACCGCGCTCGCCCAGGAGGAACGCTACGACCT
>JAFEGB010000327.1 GCA_018240295.1 Pseudomonadota bacterium | reverse complement strand
GCCCGCGTCACCTGCGCCCGCCACACCGGCCACACCGCCTGCCACCACACCACCGCCGCCCGCACCGGCCGCACCGCCTGCGGCCGCCCCGGCGCCGCGGCCGGCCGCCCCCCCCGCCGGCCAGCCTTCGATCGTGCCGCCGCTGCCGCCGGGTCTGGTGCCGGCGCGCCCGGCGACGCCGTGAGTCGCAGCACCTCGCGACCGCCGGTCCTGCTCGCCGCGCTTGCCCAGCTGCTGGCGCTGTTTGCGGTCTGGGCGCTGCAGGTCGGCCTGATCCGGCTGTTCGGTCGTCCGCCGGTCGATGCCGGGGTATTGCTGTTCGTGCAGGGCCTGCTGGCCGCTGCCCTCGGCCTGCGCTTCGGGCTGCCGCGCTGGTGGATTCCGATCCAGATCGTGTTCCTGCCGCTGGCCTGGGGGGCGCTGACGCTGGCGCTGCCGCCGCTGCTGTGGCTGGCACTCGCGGCTGTGGTATTCCTGATCTTTCGCAACAGCGCGCTGCAGCGCGTGCCCTTGTATCTTTCCGGCCCGGATGCCTGGGCGGCGCTGGCGCAGCGTCTGCCGCGGACCGATGCGCGCGTCATCGATCTCGGCTGCGGACTCGGCGGCCCGCTGCTCGGGCTGGCGCGCCAGTGCCCGCAGGCGCGCATCGAGGGCATCGAATCGGCGCCGCTGCCGTGGCTCTGCGCCTGGCTGCGCTGCCTGCGCGAGCCGCGCATCCTCGTGCGCTACGGCGATTTCGGGGCGCTCGATCTCGGTGCCTACGATCTGGTGTTCTGCTTCCTGTCGCCGCAGCCGATGCTGACGCTGTGGCTGAAGGCGCGTGCCGAGATGCGTGCCGGCAGCCTGTTCGCGAGCCTCGAATTCCCGGTCCCGGACCTGCCCGCCGATGAGCAGCTGCAGTTGCCGGGCGGACGCACGCTGTATCTCTGGCGTTTGTAAACGCGATACCCCGCGCTGCCCCGTCTATGCTTGTTGCGATGCAACATCGTGGCGCGGACACGGTCAGTGTGATCGTGGCCGCAACAGGCGGTCGGAATTGCGGAGATCAGTCGATGGGCATGCTTGACAGCGTCGGCATCAAACTCGTGGCCGCCCTGCAGGGCGGCGGAGCGCACGGTGCGTACACCTGGGGGGTGCTGGATCGCCTGCTCGATGAACCGGCGATCCGCTTCACGGGGTTCTCGGGCACCAGCGCCGGCGCGATGAACGCCGTGGTCTGCGCGCACGGCCTGGCGCTCGGCGGGCGCCAGGGCGCACAGGCGGCGCTGGCGCGGTTCTGGTCGGCGGTCGCCGATGCCTCGCGCCTGACGCCGGCCCAGCCCGGTCCGCTCGACCGGCTGCTCGGCGACGACAGCCTGCACTGGTCGCCGGGCTTCCGCTCCTTCATCGCGCTGACCCGCGTGCTGTCGCCGTACCAGTTCAATCCGCTGAACGTGAATCCGCTGCGCGACATCCTCGAAGCGCAGATCGACTTCGAGCGGCTGCGCGCCCCGGCCGCACCGCGGCTGTGGGTGGCGGCGACGCGCGTGCGTACCGGCACCGTGCGGCTGTTCACCAATGCCGAACTGTCGATCGACGCGGTGCTGGCCTCGGCCTGCCTGCCGTCGCTGCATCAGGCCGTCGTGATCGACGGCGAGCTGTACTGGGATGGCGGCTACAGCGCCAATCCGCCGGTGCGCGTGCCGGCCGAGAGCGGCGCGGCCAACGACCTGCTGCTGGTGCTGCTGGCGCCGCTCGAACGCGAAGGGCCGTTCCACACCGCGCCCGAGATCCTCGGTCGCGCCAGCGAGATCGCCTTCCACGCCACGTTCATCCAGGAAATGCAGGGCCTCGCCGAACGCGCGGCCGCGCCGATCTGGCAGCGTTACAGCGATCCGGCGGCCCGCCGGCGCTATCACCTGCTCGCCGCCGGCCCTGAACTGACCGAGCTGCCGCAGCCGAGCAAGCTCAACGCCGATCGCGCCTTCCTCGACCGGCTGTTCGAGGCCGGTCGCAGCCGGGCCGAGGCCTGGCTCGCCGCGGACGGCGCCGCCCTTGGACGCGGGCGCGGCATCGATCTCGCCGACGTGTTCGGCGAGCTTTGAATGCCTGCACCCATGCCCGCCGCGTGATTCAGTCCGGCAGGCGCACGGCGAGCACGTCGCAGCGGGCGCCGTGCAGCACGGCATCGGCGGTCGAGCCGAGCAGCAGCGCGAGCCCGTGGCGACCGTGGCTGCCGACCACGATCAGGTCCACGCCGAGTTCGGCGGCGGTGTCGAGGATGCCGGCCTTGGTGCTGACCGAGGTCAGCACCGTCTGCACGGCCTCCGGCAGGCCGAGTTCGGCAGCCAGCCGGGCGAGTGCGGCCTTTGATTCGCGGGTCAGCGCCTCGTCGGGCATCTCCGGCAGCAGCGGCATCAGCTCGTAGCCGGCACTGACGTTGACTTCCTCGATGACGTGCACGAACGACAGGCGCGCGCCGTAGCGGGCGGCCAGACCTTGCGCGTGCCGGCCGACTTCGGCGGCCTTCGGCGACAGGTCGGTGGCGAACAGTACGTGGCGGTACTCCTGCATGGCACGGTCCTCCGGGCAGATCGGCGGGGGTTTCCGATCCGTCCGCGGGCCTCAGGCGACGGCCGCGACGTGGCCGTTCGCCACCAGGCGCCGGCGTTCCTGGCCGACCCACTCGCGGATGTGCTCGCCGAGCTGCACGACGATGCGCTTCATGCATCGCCGCCGCGCGACCTCGCCGCCGGTGACTTCGGACGGATCGGGAAAATCCCAGTGTATGTGACGGTACTCGCCCGGGAGTTCCGGCAGATAGGCCAGGGCCTCCGGGCAGAGCGTGATCACGCAGTCGAAGGGCCGGCCGTGGAAGTTCTCGACCGGCTTGGCGAGCTGGCCGGAAATGTCGACGCCGATCTCGGCCAGCACCGACTGCGCGAGCGGGTCGAGCGCGCCGGTTTCGGTGCCGGCACTGCAGGCGAAGAACAGCGGACGGCCGCAGCGGCGCAGCAGCGCCTCGGCGATCTGCGAGCGAGCAGCATTGTGCCGGCCCAGGAACAGGACGGTGACGGGACGCATGGATCCTTGCCTCGATCTTGTTGCGGTCGATCCTCGACCGCTTGTTATGGCGTGTCCCTGAACCGGGACATCGTGCTCTGGTGGTGGGTGCGCCATGGGCAGCGCACGGCGGCAGCATGCCGCTGATGCGTGACCGTGCATTGACGGGCGTCAGGCAAATCCTCGATTGCCGCCGGGCGCGCCCGGGGCCGGATCAGGGCAGGGTCTGCCGCAGCTCGTGCAGATAGGCGCGGCTGGCGACCCGGGCCGGGTCGTCGGCCGGCAGCGCGGCGGCAGCGGCCTGCAGGCCGGTGAGGCCGAGCTGCAACTGCACCAGGGCCAGGTTGTGCCGGGTGCGCGGATCAGGCCGGCGGCGCAGGGATTCGCGGTAGGCGCGTTCGGCGGCATCGTAGTCGCCGGCTTCGGCGAGCGCGTTGCCGAGCCGGAACCACGGGTCGCTGCCGTCGGCGGGCGGGTCCAGCACGGCCCGGCATGCATGCTCGGCCGAGGTCGGCGTCAGACCCGCCGGCAGCGACGCGCAGCCGCCAGCGGCGAAGCCGGCGAGCAGCACGAGCTTCAGCCGGCCTCGCATCAGCGCCTCGCGCTTGCCGACGGTGCCTGCAGCACCGCCGTGCAAGCCTCCGGCAGCACCGGTTCGGGTGCCGGCGGCGTCGGCAGCGGCGGGCGGCGCGCGGCCTGACGGATTTCCTCGACCCAGGCATCGAGCCCGGCATCGCAGCCGTCACCGGGTTCGATCGGCTTCTGCGCCGAGCATTGCGGGCTGTCCGGCGGGCAGTACAGGCGCACGTGGAAGTGCGCATCGTGTCCCCACCACGGCCGGATCTTGTGCAGCCAGCCGCGATCGGCCTCGCTGCGGCAGAGGCTCTGCTTGATCACCGGGTTGACGAAGATGCGCTCGACCGCCGGATCGTCGGCCGCCGCGCGCAGCAGTGCGCGCTGGCGGGCGCCGAAGCGCGCGAGCACGCGCCCGGCGTACGGGTCGATCATCGTCTGCGCGCTCAGGCTTTCGAGGGCTGCTCCGGACGGAGCGCGGCCACCGGGCGCATCGAGGAACCAGACATCGACATCGAGGCCGATCTGGTGGCTGCGGTGACCCGAGAGCATCGGCCCGCCGCGCGGCTGGCCGAGATCACCGATCAGCACCGGCGCGAAGCGGCGGGCCTCGGCCGTGTAGCCGAGCTGTTCGATGAAGCGCAGCAGCTCCGGATGCCCGTAGTAGCGGTTGCGCGACGGGCGCATCGCCTGGTAGCCGGGGCCGGACAGCGGCAGCGTCTGCGCGCCGGCGATGCAGCCGGCGGCATAACCGCCGTAGACCTGCGGCAGCTCGGCACTCGGCAGGCGGACTTCGCCCCAGGGGCCGGCAGCGGCGAGGGCAGGGACGAGCAACAGGGACGACAGCAGCGGACGCAGCATGAGGGGCGGACAGTCCTCGGCGGGGCGGGGCGCGAGTCTACGGAAGATCGGCGCCGGTGCAACAAGGCGACGCCGCGCACTCGGCGCGGCGTCGGCGGCAGGGCGGGAGGGCGTGCGTCCGGCTCAGTGCTTGCGCACCTCGTTGACGAGGCTGACCTTGCCGTTCTCGTCGACCGCTTCGAGCCGCACCGTGAAGCCCCACAGCCGGAACATGTGCTTGAGCACCTCGTACGTGGTCCCGGCGTTCAGCGGCCGGCGGTTGTAGACGCTGTGGCGCAGCGTCAGCGAACGGTCGCCGCGGCGGTCGACGTTCCAGACCTGGATGTTCGGCTCGCGCGAGCCGAGGTTGTACTGGTCCGACAGCGACTGGCGCACCTTGCGGTAGCCGTCATCGTCGTGGATCGCGGTGATCTCCAGCGTGTCGGCCTTGTCGTCGTCGAGCACCGCGAACAGCTTGAAGTCACGGATCAGCTTCGGCGACAGGTACTGGGCGATGAAGCTCTCGTCCTTGAAGTTGCGCATCGCGAAGTCGAGCACCTTCAGCCAGTCGCCGCCGGCGATTTCCGGGAACCAGCGCCGGTCCTCGGGCGTCGGGTTTTCGCAGATGCGGCGCAGGTCACTCATCATCGCGAAGCCGAGCGCGTACGGATTGATGCCGCTGTAATACGGCGAATCGAATTCCGGCTGGAACACGACATTCGTGTGCGACTGCAGGAATTCGATCATGAAGCCGTCACTGACCCGGCCTTCTTCATACAGCCGGTTCAGCAGCGTGTAATGCCAGAAGGTCGCCCAGCCCTCGTTCATGACCTGGGTCTGGCGCTGCGGATAGAAATACTGGCCGATCTTGCGCACGATGCGCACGATCTCGCGCTGCCAGGGTTCGAGCAGCGGCGCGTGTTTCTCGATGAAATACAGCAGGTTCTCCTGCGGTTCCTCGGGGAAGCGCGCGCTTTCCTCGACCACCGCCGCACCGGCGCGCACCGGCACCGTGCGCCAGAGGTCGTTGACCTGCAGCTGCAGGTATTCCTCGCGCTCGCGCTGGCGCTGCTGTTCCTTGGCCATCGACAGCGGTGCCGGACGCTTGTAGCGGTCGACGCCGTGGTTCATCAGCGCGTGGCAGGAATCGAGCAGTTCCTCGACCGTCTCGATGCCGTAGCGTTCCTCGCAGCGGGTGATGTAATTGCGCGCGAACACCAGGTAATCGATGATCGAATCGGCGCTGGTCCAGGCCCGGAACAGGTAATTGCCCTTGAAGAAGGAGTTGTGACCATAGCAGGCATGCGCGATGACCAGCGCCTGCATGGTCATCGTGTTCTCTTCCATCAGGTAGGCAATGCACGGATCGGAGTTGATGACGATCTCGTAGGCCAGGCCCATCTGACCGCGCCGGTAATGCTTTTCGGTGGCGACGAACTGCTTGCCGAACGACCAGTGATGGTAGCCGATCGGCATGCCGACCGAGGAATAGGCATCCATCATCTGCTCGGCGGTGATCACCTCGATCTGGTTGCGGAAGGTGTCGAGCCGGAACTGCTCGCTGGCGATGCGCGCGATTTCGCGGTCATAGGTTTCGAGCAGTGGAAATGTCCACTCCGAGCCTTCGGAAATCAGCCGTTTGCCACTCATGCCATGCGCCTCTTGAACAGTTCCCGGAATACCGGATAGATGTCTTCGGCTCCGCCGATTTCCTGCATCGCGAACTGCTTGTGGGTGGTCTGGAGCTTCTGGTACTCCTCCCACAGGCTCTGATGCCGGTCGGGTGTGATCTCGACGTAGGCAAAATACTGCACGAACGGCATGATCCGCGCGCTGAGGATTTCCCGGCACTGCGGCGAGTCATCCTGCCAGTTGTCGCCGTCCGAAGCCTGGGCCGCGTAGATGTTCCACGCGCCCGGCGAATAACGCTCCGAAACGATGTCCGCCATCAGCGACAGCGCCGAGGACACCACGGTGCCGCCGGTTTCACGGGAATAGAAGAACTCCTGCTCGTCGACTTCCTTGGCGACCGTATGGTGGCGGATGAACACCACCTCGATGCGTTCGTAATTGCGGGTCAGGAACAGATACAGCAGCGTGAAGAAACGCTTGGCCAGATCCTTGCGTTCCTGATCCATCGAGCCGGACACGTCCATGATGCAGAACATCACCGCCTGCGTCGTCGGTTTCGGCTGGCGGATGCGGTTGTTGTAACGCAGGTCAAAGGTGTCGATGAACGGAATGGCTTCGATGCGGAAGCGCAGGTGACGGATTTCCTCGCGCAGGCGTTCGGCCTCCGGCGAACCCTCGCCCTCGCTGGCGAGGATTTCTTCGAGCTCCTGTTCGAGTTCGCGCAGCCGCGTGCGGTGCGGCGCGCCGATCGCGGTGCGCCGCGCCAGTGCACCCTTGAGCGAGCGCACGACGTTGATGTTGCTCGGCACGCCGGCGGTCGTGTAGCCGGCGCGGATGTTCTTCCATTCCGGAATCTTCGCGAGCTGGGTCTTGATCAGCTCCGGCAGCGCGAGATCCTCGAAGAACAGGTCGAGGAACTCGTCACGCGACAGTTCGAAGACGAAGTCATCCTCGCCCTCGCCGTCCTTGCTGGCCTGCTTGCCACCACCGCCGGCCCCGCCCCCGCCCTGCGGCCGCTTGACGCGGTCGCCGGTCGAGAACTCCTTGTTGCCGGGGTGGATCGTCTCCCGGCGACCGCCGGAGCCGTGGCTGAACACCGGCTCCGACAGGTCGCGGGTCGGGATGCTGACCTTCTCGCCGCTGTCCACGTCCTTGATCGAGCGACCCGCCATGGCGTCGGCCACGGCGCGCTTGAGCTGATCCTTGAAGCGGCGCAGGAAGCGCTGCCGGTTGACGGCGCTGCGATTCTTGCCGTTGAGCCGCCGATCGACGAGATGGGACATGGAAGCATTCCTCGCGGGGCAGGGGCGACAGGCGTCAGGACGACTTTCGCACGCGCAGGTACCACTCGGAAAGCAGACGCACCTGCTTGGCGGTGTAGCCCTTCTGGGTCATGCGGTTGACGAAGTCCTCATGCTTCTTCTGCTCGTCGGCGGACGACTTGGCGTTGAAGCTGATGACCGGCAGCAGGTCCTCGGTGTTCGAGAACATCTTCTTCTCGATCACGGCGCGCAGTTTTTCATAACTGGTCCAGACCGGGTTGCGGCCGTTGTTGGCGGCACGGGCACGCAGCACGAAGTTGACGATCTCGTTGCGGAAGTCCTTCGGGTTGGAGATGCCGGCCGGCTTCTCGATCTTTTCGAGTTCGCTGTTCAGCGAGGCGCGGTCGAAGGATTCGCCGGTATCCGGATCGCGGTATTCCTGATCCTGAATCCAGAAGTCCGCGTAGGTCACGTAACGGTCGAAGATGTTCTGGCCGTATTCCGAATACGATTCCAGATAGGCCTGCTGCAGTTCCTTGCCGATGAACTCGGCATAGCGCGGCGCCAGCCAGCCCTTCAGGTAGGACAGGTATTTCTCCTCGACCTCGGCCGGGAACTGCTCGCGTTCGATCTGGCGCTCCAGCACGTACAGCAGATGTACCGGATTGGCGGCAACCTCGGTGTGGTCGAAATTGAACACCTGCGACAGGATCTTGAACGCGAAGCGCGTCGAGATGCCGGCCATGCCCTCGTCGACGCCGGCGTAGTCGCGGTATTCCTGGATCGACTTGGCCTTCGGGTCGGTGTCCTTGAGGTTTTCGCCGTCATAGACGCGCATCTTCGAGAAGATGCTGGAGTTTTCCGGTTCCTTCAGGCGTGACAGCACCGAGAACTGCGCCAGCATCTGCAGCGTGCCGGGCGCGCACGGGGCTTCGGACAGCGAGGAACTGATCAGCAGTTTCTCGTAGATGTGCACTTCATCGGAAACGCGCAGGCAGTACGGGACCTTGACGATGTAGACGCGATCGAGGAAGGCCTCGTTGTTGCGGTTGTTGCGAAACGCCATCCATTCGGATTCGTTCGAGTGTGCGAGGATGATGCCGTCGAACGGAATCGCCGACAGGCCTTCCGTACCGTTGTAGTTGCCTTCCTGCGTGGCGGTCAGCAGCGGGTGCAGCACCTTGATCGGTGCCTTGAACATCTCGACGAATTCCAGCAGGCCCTGGTTCGCGAGGCACAGGCCGCCCGAGAATGCATACGCATCCGGATCGTTCTGCGCGTAATGTTCGAGCTTGCGGATGTCGACCTTGCCGACCAGCGAGGAAATGTCCTGGTTGTTCTCGTCACCGGGTTCGGTCTTGGCCACCGCGACCTGTTTCAGGATCGACGGATGCAGGCGCACGACCTTGAAGCGGGTGATGTCGCCGTTGAATTCCTTCAGGCGCTTGACGGCCCACGGGCTCATCAGGCCTTTCAGGTAACGGCGTGGAATGCCGAAATCGTCCTCGAGAATCCGGCCGTCCTCATCCGGATCGAACAGGTTCAGCGGGGATTCGTTGACCGGCGAACCCTGGATGGCATAGAACGGCACCTTTTCCATCAGGTGCTTGAGTTTCTCGGCCAGCGAGGATTTGCCGCCACCGACCGGGCCGAGCAGATAGAGGATCTGCTTGCGTTCTTCCAGACCCTGCGCGGAGTGGCGCAGATAGGAGACGATCTGGTCGATCGAATCCTCCATGCCGTAGAACTCCCGGAAGGCCGGGTACACCTTGATGACCTTGTTCTGGAAGATGCGCGACAGGCGCGGGTCGAGGCGCGTATCGATCAGTTCCGGCTCGCCGATCGCCATCAGCAGGCGTTCGGCAGGGGAGGCGTAGGCACTGGGGTCGCTGCGGCAGAGTTCCAGGTATTCCTGGAGGCTCAGCACCTCTTCCCGGCTTTCCTCGTATCGCGTGGCGTATCGTTCGAAGATGCTCATGGCCTAACCCTCTTCTGGCGCCGGAATGCACGATGATCTGTCCCGAAACTAGCAATAGCCGGACCAATTTCGGGGATTCCTGCAGGGGGGACCGCCGACCGGTGCAGGTCGCCGTCGACGGTGTGGGGTTCTGGCGCTGCCTGGCGCCGGATCTGCTGCCTCCGGTCCCGGGCCTGCCTCAGGGAGGACCGTGACGGCGGGTGGCGGTTCGGAGCGCTTGTAGCCGTTTTGTCATCCGTCCGCAGCATGGTCGCTGCCGGCGACGACATGCTGCCGAGCGTATGCCGCCGCTCCCGCCCGGCGTCGGGGGGCAGTCGTGAACGACTGTAGCAAGCCCGGCGCGTTCTGCTGCATCGCCGCAATCGAGCCGCCATGCAATGGCGTACTGCATCAATCTGGTTCATGCCATGGTGCAGAGTGCTACGCAATGGTGCGCGAGCGGTCCCGAATGTGCGTTGCAGTGGCGCAAGGCGCTGCAGCCGCCGTCCTTCCTGGTGCATCGATGCCTGTCGACAATGCCGGACTCGTACAGGCGCGAATCCCGTACACTGGCGGGTCCGCATGCTTCCCTCCGACCCCGAGCTGAAATCCCGAGGAGACCGCGTCATGACGGCGCCGCTCGTTTCGCGTCTGCCGCGCGTCGGCACGACGATCTTCACGGTCATGAGTGCGCTCGCACAGGAGTGCGGGGCCCTGAACCTGTCGCAGGGCTTTCCGGATTTCGCCGTGCCGCCGGCCCTGCTGCAGGCGGTCGTGCAGCACCTGCAGGCCGGTCACAACCAGTACGCGCCGATGACCGGCGTGCCGCGCCTGCGCGAGGCGATCGCCGCGAAGACGCTCGCGGCCTACGGGGTTGCGCCCGATCCGGTGCACGAGGTCACCGTGACCTCGGGCGCGACCGAGGCGCTGTTCTGCGCGATCCAGGCGGTGCTGCGCGCCGGCGACGAGGCGATCGTGTTCGACCCCTGCTACGACAGCTACGAGCCCGGCATCGAGCTCGCCGGCGGCCGGGCCGTGCACGTGCCGCTGGCGGGGCCGGATTTCCGGCCGGACTGGCAGCGCTTTGCCGGGGCGCTGAGTCCGCGCACGCGGCTCGTCATCCTCAACACGCCGCACAACCCGACCGGCAGCGTCTGGTCGGCCGAGGACATGCAGCAGCTCGCGACGCTGCTGCGCGGGCGCGGGATATGGCTGCTGTCCGACGAGGTCTACGAGCACATCGTCTTCGACGGCCGCCGGCACGAGAGCGTGCTGCTTCATCCGGAGCTGGCGGCGCGGGCCTTCGTCGTGTCCTCGTTCGGCAAGACCTTCCATGCCACCGGCTGGAAGATCGGCTACTGCATCGCACCGGCGGCGCTGTCGGCGGAGTTCCGCAAGATCCACCAGTTCGTGACCTTCTCGACCTCGACGCCGATGCAGCACGCGCTGGCCGATTACCTGGAAGCCGAGGCGCAGCACTGGCAGCAGCTGCCGGCCTTCTACCAGCGCAAGCGCGATCTGTTCTGCCGGCTGATCGAGGGTTCGCGCTTCGGCTGCACACCCTCGGCCGGCACCTACTTCCAGCTGCTCGACTATTCGGCGATCAGCGACGAGCGGGATGTCGATCTGGCGCGGCGGCTGACGCGCGAGGCGCGGCTCGCGTCGATTCCGGTATCGGTGTTCAGCGTCGCGCCCGATCCGGCGCAGCGGCTGCTGCGCTTCTGCTTCGCCAAGGACGACGCGACGCTCGAACAGGCGGCGGCGATCATCCGCCGGCTGTAGGCAGCCGGCGCGGCCGCGCCAGCAGCTCGCCGCCGCAGTTCGGGCAGCGGCCGTGCAGCCGGTGCTCGCTGCAGTCGCGGCAGTACGTGCATTCGTACGAACAGATGCGGGCGTCGGGGGAGTCCGGCGGCAGCGGCTGCCGGCAGCGTTCGCAGGCGGGTTTCATCTCGAGTGACATCGATGGTTCCTCGGGCAGGGCAGGTGCTGGCATGCTCGCTGCCGGGACGGCCGGATTTCGACCCGGCGCATCGACCGGCCGCCCCCGACATCCGCCGGCCGCTGCCGGCGCAAGCCCCCCGTGCCGCCCAGGTCGCCGCCGATGAACGTCCCCGATGCCGACAAGGATCGCCAGCTGCTGGCGCTGCTCAGTGCGAATGCCCGCGAACCGCTCGCGAGCCTCGCGCGCAAGCTCGGCGTTGCACGCAGCAGCCTGCAGGAGCGCATCGGCCGGCTCGAACGCTCGGGCGTGATCCGCGGCTACGGGGTGCGCCTCGGTGCGGCGGCGCAGCCGGCGACGCGGGCGTTTTTCCTCGTGCAGCTCGACGGACCGCTGTGCGAGCGCATCGCCCCGCAGCTCGCCGGCCTGGCGGAGGTCGTGGCCTGTCACTCGATCGCCGGCGACATCGACATGTTGCTCGAAGTCGCCGCCGGCGATCTGGCCGGTCTCGACGCCGTGCGGGCCCGCATCGGGGCACTGGCCGGCGTGCGCCGCGTGCAGACGCTGCCGGTGCTGAAGACGCGCTTCGAACGGCGCTGACCTGAACGCTCAGGCTCGCGAGGACGCCCGCCGGCGGCTATACGCTTTCACCCACCGCAAACCCCCAGCAGGAGTAACCGTCCATGAAAGGCGACGCCAAGGTCATCGAGTTTCTGAACAAGGTGCTCAAGAACGAGCTGACCGCGATCAACCAGTACTTCCTGCACGCGAAGATGTTCAAGAACTGGGGCTTCCACAAGCTCGCCGGGCACGAGTACGAGGAATCGATCGACGAGATGAAGCATGCCGACAAGCTGATCGAGCGCATCCTGTTCCTCGAAGGCCTGCCGAACCTGCAGGACCTCGGCAAGCTCTGCATCGGCGAGAACGTCGTCGAGGCGCTGAAGGCCGATCTCGACATGGAGCTGAAGGCGCACCCGGTGCTGAAGGAAGCCATCGCCCACTGCGAGACGATCCAGGACTACGTCTCGCGCGAGCTGTTCGAGGACATCCTCGAAAGCGAGGAGGAGCACATCGACTGGCTGGAGACGCAGCTCGGACTGGTCGGCATGGTCGGCGAGCCGAACTACCTGCAGTCGGCGATGGGCGAGGGCGGCTCCTGATCGCAGCGGTTTCCGGCTCGCTGTTGACAGGCATTCTCATTTGCGAAATGATGCCTGCCATACCGTCCACGCCTGCCGGGAGCGCCGTTCATGTACGTCTGCATCTGCAAGGGAATCACCGATCGTGACATCCGCAATGCTGCCGCACGCGGCGTCAGCACGGTGTCGGCGCTCAAGCGCGAGACCGGTTGCTGCGGACAGTGCGGCAAGTGTGCGTGGCATGCGCGCGAGGTGCTCGATGCCGTGCGGGAGTGCGTGCAGCCGGCGGCGGTGGTCGCGGCGACGCTGGGTTTCGGCGCTGCCACCGAGGCGATGCCGGCGATGGCCTGAGCCGGCCGGCGCAGCAGCAACGAAAAGCCCCGGGTGACCGGGGCTTTCTGTTTTGTGCGTTTTTGCGCTGCTCTGCGGGGCCTGGCGCAGGCAGGGCACCGGGTTCAGGCGACGGCCTCGTCCTGCATCTGCTGCGCGAGCAGGCCGAGCGTGCGCAGCGCCGTGTCCATGCGCTCATCGAAGCGCGGCGCCGTGTACAGGCGCAGCGCATTGCGGTAGCGCTTCTGTGCCGTGAACAGCGCCCCGGGGGCAAAGCTGATGCGTGCCTCGTGCGCGCGCCGGTACAGCGTCAGCGTGTCGAGCCCCTCCGGCAGTTCGACCCAGAGCACGGTGCCGCCGGCCGGCTGCGCGACGCGGGTGCCGGCCGGAAAATGCTGGGCGACCGCCGCCGCCACGCGCGCCGAGCGCTGCGCATAGCCGGCGCGGGCGCGGGCGAGGTGGCGA
Source organism: Pseudomonadota bacterium (assembly GCA_018240295.1). Classification (GTDB taxonomy): domain Bacteria; phylum Pseudomonadota; class Gammaproteobacteria; order Competibacterales; family Competibacteraceae; genus Plasticicumulans. The sequence goes on along the minus strand of JAFEGB010000327.1, from coordinate 25,443 downwards.
TCGTAGCTGCCGCGGGCGAGGAAGCGTGCGATCGCCACCTGCTGCAGCGGCGCCGGGGCGAAGCTCGACATCTGCTTCAGATGCCGCACGCGTTCGGCGAAACGGCCGGCGGCGATCCAGCCGAGCCGGTAGCCGGGGCCGAGCGTCTTGCTGAAGGACGAGCACATCAGCACGCCGCCGTCGCGGTCCCAGGCCTTGCAGGCCGGTGGCCGCGGGCCGGGTGCGAAGCCGAGGTCGCCGCAGGCATCGTCCTCGATCAGCGGTATCTCGTGACGCGCGAGCAGTTCGACGAGCTTCTGGCGTTCCGCCAGCTCCATGCACGAGCCGACCGGATTGGCGTTGGTCGGCATCACGACGCAGGCGCGGATCGGCCACTGCGTGAGCGCCTGTTCGAGGGCATCGAGACAGATGCCGGTGCGCGGATGGGTCGGGATCTCCAGGGCGTGCATGCCGAGCGATTCGATCGCCTGCAGCGTGCCGAAGAAGGTCGGCGATTCGACCGCGATCGTGTCGCCGGGGCGGGCGAGCGCGCGCAGGCAGAGCGTCACGCCTTCCTGACAGCCGCCGGTGATCAGGACTTCCTCGGGGGCTGCGCGCACGCCGGCGCCGTGCGCGAGGCGCACGACCTGCGCACGCAGCTCCGGGCGGCCGAAGGGCGCGTCGTAGACCGCCGACAGCTCCGGCATCTCGCGGATCACCGACATCAGGCAGCGGTTGATCGACGCAGTCGGCAGCAGGTCGGGCGCGGCGACCGCGTTGCCGAGGTTGATGAGTCCCGGATCGCCGGCCCCGGCCAGCACTTCGAGCGTCAGCGCACTGGTGGACACCGGCATCGGCTGCACGGCCGGGCGGGACTTGGACGGTTCCGGTGCGCTGGCGCGTGCGCGCAGGCCGACGTAGTAGCCGGACTGCGGCCGGGCTTCGAGCACGCCGCGATCGACCAGCAGGCCGTAGGCCTGGGTGACCGTCGAGATGCTGACGCCGAGCCGGCGCGCCAGCTCGCGCACCGAGGGCACGCGCTCGCCGGGGACGTGCTCGCCATTGGCGATCGCGGTGGCCAGATCCTCGGCGATGCGCTGGTACAGGTTCAGATGGGATTGCCCGAGGGCGATGGCGCAGTCGTCGGCCATGATCAAGCATCGTCTGTGCTGGTGATGGACGATATTCTTGCAGACTGTGCTGTGCGGCGCAGCCCCGGCCGTGTCAGCAGCGGTGAACACGGCGTCCGGCAGCGGCGGTGCTCTGCGGTATGCTGCACGCGGTCAACACGCTCCGGAGTCGGTCGCATGCGCCTGTCCGCCGTTCTGCGTCGTAGCCTGCTGTGTGCCGTCCTCGCCGTGGCGGGCGGCTGCGCACTGAGTCCGCAGACCCTGAACATCCATCCCTCGCTCGACGTGGCCGCGCCGCCGCTCGGTCGCGGCCGGCCGCTCATGCTCGAAGTCATCGATGCGCGCACACAGCCGGCGGTGTTCGGCACCCGCGGCGGGGTTTATCAGACCGCCACGGTCGGGCCGCGCAACGACGTGGCGGCGGCCGTGCGCCAGGCGCTCGCCGAACGGCTGACGGCAGCGGGCTTCGTGCTGTCGGCGCCGCAGCCCGGCAGCCGCACGCTGCGCGTCGAGCTGCTGCGCATCGACTATCACGCCAGCGGCGAGCCGGCGGTCGGCGAGGTCCGCACCAGTTGCGAGGTGCGCGCCATCGCCGGCAATGCCGCCAGCAGCTACAGCGGCAACTACCGCGCGAACAGCGTGCGCCAGGTGGTCGGATCGCCCGGAGTCGAGGACAACGAGCAGATCGTCAACGAGATCATCAGCCAGGCCCTGCAGCGCATGCTCGCCGATCGCGGCCTGCTCGAAACACTCGCCCGGTGAACCGTCTGCCGTTTGCCGGTCTCGATCCGGACTGCATCCTCGACGCCGTCGAAGCCGCCGGCCATCGCTGCGACGGCCGGCTGCTGGCGCTGAACAGCTACGAGAACCGGGTCTGGCAGGTGGGTCGGGAGGACGACACGCCGCTGGTCGCGAAGTTCTACCGGGCCGGGCGCTGGCGCGATGCGCAGATCCTCGAAGAACACGCCTGGAGCGCCGATCTCGCCGCGGCCGAGCTGCCGGTGGTCGCGCCGCTCGCGGCGGCCGATGGCACGACGCTGTTCCGTCACCGGGGCTTCCGTTATGCGCTGTATCCGCGCCACGGCGGCCGCTGGCCGCCGCTCGATGATCCGGAGACGCTGTACCGGCTCGGCCGCCTGCTCGGGCGCATCCACGCGCATGGCGCGCAGGCGCCGTTTCGCGAGCGACCGGCGCTCGACGTGGAACGCTTCGGTCACGAGCCGCGCGCGACGGTGCTCGCCGGGTCCTGGCTGCCGGCGTATCTGCGCGAGGCCTATGCCACGCTCAGCCGCGACCTGCTCGCCGCGATCGAGGCCGCTTTCGCGGGCTTGCGCTGGCGGTCGATCCGGCTGCACGGCGACTGCCACCCCGGCAACCTGCTCTGGACCGACGGAGGCTGCCACTTCGTCGATCTCGATGACGCCGTCAGCGGCCCGGCCGTGCAGGATCTCTGGATGCTGCTGTCCGGCGAGCGCGACGAGCGTCAGCTGCAGCTCGCCGAACTGATCGAGGGCTATCGCGAGTTCCACGACTTCGATGCGCGCGAGCTGGCGCTGATCGAGCCGCTGCGCGCGCTGCGCCAGCTGCACTACGCCGCCTGGATCGCCCGGCGCTGGGACGATCCGGCCTTCCCGGCGGCCTTTCCGTGGTTCGCAGGCCCGCGCTACTGGGAGGAGCACGTGCTGGCGCTGCGCGAATGCCTCGCCGCGCTCGGCGAGCCGCCCCTGTCGCTGTGGGACTAGTCGTCGGCGACCGTTCCGGCTTTCCGGCTGTTGCCGATGTCGCGACCGAGTTCGCCGATCACCTCGGTCGCCGCGGTCAGGATGTGATCCGAGCCGTAGCCGGCCGAGCGCAGCTCGCGGAAGAAGGTCCGCCCGAGCACGCGCGCCATGCGTCCGGCGTCGGCGCCGAGGCTGCCGGCGTCCATCTCCGGATGCTCGCGCAGTTCCTCGGCCATCGCCCGGTGCGCGAAGCGCGAGCGCAGCAGGCCCTGGATGCGGGCGAGCTCCAGCGCCAGGCCGAGCAGCAGGCCGGCGATGCAGGCGAGCGCCAGGTCGTCGTGCGTGAACGGCTGCGGGCGGCTCAGGTTCAGCACGCCGCGCACGCGTCCGGCGACCGGGATCGGGGCACAGATGCAGCTGCCGGTGTGGTGGCGGCTGATGCCGGCGAATTCGGACGTGGCGAGATCCGCCACCAGCAGCGCCCGGCCGCTGGCCGCGACCCGGCCGGCCAGCCCCTCGCCGACCGCCTCGCTGAGCCCCTGGCCGCGCAGTTCCTTCGGCAGCGGTCGCGAGCGCGCGGTCAGGTGCAGGCGCAGCTCGCTGCCGCCGTCCTTGAACAGCATGATCGAGCAGGCCTCGGCGCCGAACATCGAGGCGGTGTCGGCGGCGATCTGCGTCAGGTCACCCTCGACCTGCCGGCGGCGGCTGACGTAGGCGATCAGGGCCTGCAGGCGCTGCAGCAGCTCGGCGTGGGCATGGGCGGGCAGCGGCGTTTCGGGGGGGCGGTTCATCGGCACGGACCTCCGTGGGGATCGTCGTGAAAGCGGCTCGATGGCGTTGGATGGTAGAGTGTCGGCCCGCATCGCGCCGATGCGGCTGCAGCCGTAGCGGCCCCTGCATCGTCCACCCCGGCTGCGCGGTCCGCCCGGTTTTCTGTCCTGCCCCCGTCCTTTTTCAGATTCTTCAAATCATCCGCCGGCGAAGGACCGGTCGACCGGAGCCTGCATGAATTTCGTCCTCGCCTGGTTCAGGCGCGTGTTCAGCGATGCTCAGGCCGTGTCGCTGATCATCGTCATCGTCACGCTGGTCGCGATCGTGCTGTTGCTCGGGCGGATGCTGGCACCGGTGCTCGCCGGCATCGTCATCGCGTACCTGCTCGAAGGCCTGGTCGCCAAGCTCGAACGCGCCGGGCTGCAGCGCTGGCCGGCAGTGCTGATCGTGTTCTTCGGCTTCATGGGGCTCGTGGTGTTCGCGCTGACCGGGCCGCTGCCGCTGCTCTCGGAGCAGGCCACGCAGCTCGCGCGCCAGCTGCCGGACATGCTGCTGAAGGCGCAGAAGTACCTGCTGAGCCTGCCCGAGCAGTACCCGCGCGTGGTCAGCGAGCAGCAGATCGCCGATGCGATCGCGATGGTCAAGCGCGAGATCGCCGGCGTCGGCCAGAACCTGCTGACCTGGTCGCTGGCCTCGGTGCTCAGCGTCATCACCGTCATCGTCTACCTGATCCTGGTGCCGGTGCTGGTGTTCTTCTTCCTGAAGGACAAGGTGCCGATCGTGCGCTGGTGCCGGCAGTTCCTGCCGGCCGACACCCGCCTCGCCGGCCGGGTCTGGGACGATGTCGACCGCCAGATCGGCAACTACGTGCGCGGCAAGGTCTGGGAGGTGCTGGTCAACTGGGTGATCTGCTACCTGGTGTTCGCCTGGCTCGGCCTGCAGTACGCGATGCTGCTCGGCTTCATGGTCGGGCTGTCGGTGATCGTGCCCTACATCGGCGCGGCGGTCGTGACCGTGCCGGTGGCGCTGGTCGGGCTGTTCCAGTGGGGCTGGGGGCCGGACTTCATGTGGCTGATCGGGGCCTACGCGATCCTGATGGTGCTCGACGGCAACGTGCTGGTGCCGTGGCTGTTCAGCGAGGTCGTCGACCTGCACCCGGTGGCGATCATCGTCGCGGTGCTGACCTTCGGCGGCCTGTGGGGGTTCTGGGGCGTGTTCTTCGCGATCCCGCTGGCGACCGTCGTGCAGGCGGTGCTGAAGATCTGGCCGAAGGCGGTTGTCGTGGCCGTGCCCGGGCACGGCGGAGTGAGCTGATTCCGATGGACGTGCTGATCTGGAGCGTCGACCCCGAGATTGTCCGGTTCGGTGGCTTCACGCTGCGCTGGTATGGCGTGCTGTTCGCGACGGCCTTCCTGGCCGGTTACGAGATCATGCGCCGCATCTATCACGCCGAGGGCAAGCCCGAGGACGAACTCGACACGCTGCTGATCTACATGATGCTCGGCACCGTGCTCGGCGCCCGGCTCGGGCACGTGCTGTTCTACGACCCGGCCTATTACCTCGCGCATCCGCTGCGCATCCTCGCGGTCTGGGAGGGCGGGCTCGCGAGCCACGGCGGCGCGATCGGCATCTTCCTGGCGCTGTGGCTGTACACGCGCCGGCGGCCCGACCAGCCGTATCTGTGGCTGCTCGATCGCCTGAGCATCCCGACCGCGTTCGGCGGTGCCTGCATCCGCACCGGCAACCTGTTCAACTCCGAGATCCTCGGCAACCCGAGCGAGCTGCCGTGGGCGGTGGTGTTCGCGCGCGTCGACGTGATCCCGCGCCACCCGGTGCAAGTCTACGAGGCGCTCGCGTATCTCGTGATCTTCCTCGGGCTGTATGCGCTGTACCGGCGCACGCGCCGCGCCACGCCCGAAGGCCGGCTGCTCGGCAGCTTCCTGGTCGCGGTGTTCGGCGTGCGCTTCCTGCTCGAATTCCTGAAGACGCCGCAGGCCGCCTACGAGAGCGGTTTCGCGATCACGGTCGGGCAGTGGCTGAGCCTGCCGCTGATCGCGGTCGGCGTCTGGCTGCTGCTGCGCTCGCGGCGGGCAGCGGCGGCCTGAGCCGCCGCTGCCGCGTCCGGCTCAGAGCGACTCGGACGCGAAATCCGCGAGCCGCGAGCGCTCGCCGCGCAGCAGCGTCACGTGGCCGCCGTGCGCCCAGCCCTTGAAGCGGTCGACGACGTAGGTCAGGCCCGAGGTGGTCTCGGTCAGGTAGGGCGTGTCGATCTGCGCGATGTTGCCGAGGCAGACGACCTTGGTGCCGGGGCCGGCGCGCGTGATCAGCGTCTTCATCTGCTTCGAGGTCAGGTTCTGCGCCTCGTCGATGATCAGGTACTTCTGCTGGAAGGTGCGCCCGCGCATGAAGTTCAGCGAGCGGATCTTGATGCGCGAGGACAGCAGGTCGGCGGTCGCCTGCCGGCCCCATTCACTGCCACCCGGCGCATCGCGGGTCGCGGCCAGCACTTCGAGGTTGTCCATCAGCGCGCCCATCCACGGCGTCATCTTTTCCTCCTCGGTGCCGGGCAGGAAGCCGATGTCCTCGCCGACCGGCACCGTCACGCGCGTCATGATGATCTCGCGGAAGCGGTTCTGGTCGAGCGTCTGCGCGAGGCCCGCGGCGAGCGCCAGCAGCGTCTTGCCGGTGCCGGCGGCGCCGAGCAGCGTCACGAAGTCGATCTCGGGGTCCATCAGCAGGTTCAGCGCGAAGTTCTGCTCGCGGTTGCGCGCCGTCACGCCCCAGACCGCATGGTTGGCGGTCGTGAAGTCGCGCGTCAGCTCGATGATCGCGCCCTGCGCATCGAGGCGGCGCACGAGGAAGCTCGGCTGCAGCTCGCCCGGCAGGTACAGCAGCTGGTTCGCGTGCCACTCGTCGAGTTCCGGCCCCTGCACGCGGTAGAACGTGCGCCCGGCCTCCTTCCACGAGTCCATCGCCTTGCTGTGCGTGTCCCAGAAATCCGCCGGCAGCTCGCGGCTGCCGGAGTACAGCAGGTCGATGTCATCGAGCGCCTGGTCGTTGCGGTAGTCCTCGCTGTGGATGCCGAGGATCGTCGCCTTGATGCGCAGGTTGATGTCCTTGGACACCAGCGTCACCGGCCGGCTCGGATGCTCGTGCGACAGCGCGATCGCGAAGCTCAGGATGTCGTTGTCCGGCACGTTGCCGGGCAGCGTCGCCGGCAGGTGCTGGCCGGTCGGGCGGGTCTGGAAGTACAGCTGGCCGCTCGGCGCGCAGGTGCGCCCGAGGTTGACCGGCGAGGGCAGGGACAGGCCGCGGTCGATCTCCTCGCGGTTGGCCCCGGCGATCAGCTCGTCGAGGAAGCGGCTGACCTGCCGCACGTTGTGCGCAACCTCGGACATGCCCTTCTTGGCGCGGTCGAGTTCTTCGAGCACCACCATCGGCAGGTGGATGTCGTGCTCCTTGAAGCGGAACAGCGCGGTCGGGTCGTGCATCAGGACGTTGGTGTCGAGCACGAACAGACGCTTCGAGGACTCGGCTTTCTTCGATCTGGCCATGACGGACCCCGGGCGGTGATGGTTGCCCCGACTGTATCCGCCGCCGCCGCGGCGCGCGAGCCGGGACCGCGGGGCGGGCCGGATCAGCGTGGCGCCGGGGCAGGGGCGGCCGGGGGCGCAGGCGCGGGCACGGTTGCGGCGGCCGGTTTCGGCGTGTGCGCGAGCACCCAGCGGCGCAGGTCGAGCAGCGCTGCGTCGTACCAGCCGGCGCGCCAGCCGCCGACGGCGAGCACCCCGAGCAGCAGGAGCAGCAGCCCGAGGCGCAGCACCGGGGTGCGCTCGGCGAACGGATCGCTGCGCAGGCGCTCGGCGTGCGCCGGCAGCTTCGGCAGCGCGGTCAGCGAGCGGCCGAAGCGCGGCCCGAGCCGGGCGCGGGCATTGATCGCCCAGCCGGTGGCATCGAGCAGCGGTCCGAGGCTGCGCTGGCGCAGCTTCAGCCAGGCCATCAGCAGCGACGGCCCGGAGATCGCCAGCACGACGCCGGCGAACACCAGTGGCAGCTGCCAGGGGCTGAGCGCCAGCAGGCCGGTGACCACCGACGCGATCGCCGTGCCGATCGCGCCGAGCGCCAGGCCGAGCGCGGCGAAGATGCCGGCGAAGCGCGCGATGTCGAAGCCGCCGATGCGGGCCGGTGCGGGCGCTGCGGGGGCGGGCGCAGCCGCATTCGCCGCTGCCGGGGCCGCAGCCGGCCCGATGCTGCCGGCCAGCTGCCGGTCGATGTCCTGCGCGCGGGCGTTCGCGAACTTCTCGATCTGCGTGCTCAGGAACTGCCCGAAGCGCCGGTACGGCGACCAGAACGCCTGCCGCAGGCTGACCGGGTTGCGCACGATCTTGACGACGCTCGCATCCCAGTCGAGCCCGGCGCGGTCGTAGAACACGCCGTTGCGCCCCTCGGCCAGCTCGTCGACCTCGCCGTCGGTCAGCGCTGCGGCGATGGCCTGCTGGCGGGTTTCGCCGCTGCCGGGCTCTTGCCGGCGGCAGTCGCAATAGACGAGGCAGACGTTGCCGGCGGCGGCGAGCAGCGCATGGCGGGCGATGTCGCCGACGCGGATGCAGAGCTCGCAGCTGCGCCCGTCGAGATACAGCGTGCCGATCTGGAAGATCGCGCGGTGGCGGCGCAGGTAGAACTCGCGCAGGGACACGAAGTTGTCGAGCAGCCGGTGCAGGTCGCGCCGGTAGCGGATCAGCCGCTCCAGCGCCGCGAGCGCCGCGAACTGGCCGGACAGCGCCTCGTCGCGCTCGACCAGCGCCTGCAGGCGCGCGCGGAGGTCCGGATCGCGCAGCCGCGCGAGCGCCTCGGCCGGCAGCGCCGCCAGCCGGGTGGCGGGGCCGTCATGCGGCTGCGCGGCCTGCCACGCGAACCACGGCGCGAAGCGCGCCTTCAGGGCTTCCCAGTGGCTCTCGTCGAGCGAGCGGTCGTCGCCGAGCAGCGGCTGCAGCACCTGCGCGCGCAGCGCCTGCAGCCGTCCGAGCCAGGCCGGGTTCAGCGCCGCCCCGAAATCGAGCGGGCGTCCGGGGGCGGCGCGATCGAGCGGCAGCGCCGCGAGCGCCTCGGCATCACGCACCGGCTTCAGCGCCTCGGCGAGCGTGCGCTCGCCGGCATCCTGCTGCAGCGCGTCGAGCAGCGCGGCATCCCAGGCGGCGAGCCGGCAGCGCAGGAAGTAGTCATCGATCTTGGCCTGCACGGCGGCGAGCGCCTCGGCCGCGGCGGCGGTGTCGGCCCCGAGCGGGCGTACCGGTCCGCTGCCGCCGTCGTCGCGCCAGGCGGCGAGCGCATCGAGGGCGGCGAAGCAGCCCTGCAGGCGCTCGCGGTCGATGCCGTCGACGCCGCTGCGATCCGGGACGCCGCCGCAGACCTGCAGCACGTCGAGCAGCGCGGCGCGCAGGGCTTCGTCATCGCCGGCGGCGGCCGCGGTGATCACGCCGTCGCCGTTGAACGGGATCGTCGCGTACAGCCGGTGCGTGTCGGCGACATCGTCGAGCTCGATCGTGCCGGCTTCGGCGCGCCCGAGCTGGCGCAGCACCTCGCACGCGCAGGCGTGGATCAGCCGGCCGCTGTCGGGGCCGTCCTCGTGGCGCGTGTCGATCGCGCCCAGCGCCAGTGCCTCGCCGCCGGCGAGCAGGGTGTCGGGGTCGCGCAGCCGTGCGAGCGCCCAGTCGACGGCGGCGAGCACTTCCGGCGCGCGGATGCGGCCGTCGGCGTCGGTGTCGATCAGGTCGAGCGTGCGCGCGTCGAACTCGACGCCGCGCGTCGGGCAGGCGAGCGCGGCCCAGAGCTTCTGGTCCAGCGTCGGCAGCGCGACGAGGTCGGCGCCGGTATCGAGACAGACATGGTCGTAACCGCCGGCCCGCTGGAAACGCCAGCGATGACCGGCCAGCACGTGCTCGCGCTCGTGCGTCAGCATGGGCAGGACTCCGCGACCGGATGAAGGATCGCGCGGGCAGACCTCAGCCGGTGGCGGCGAGTTCTTCGCGCAGCGCAGCGAGCACGGCGCGGGCGTGGCCCTCGACCCTGAGCTTGCGCCATTCGCGGCGCAGCACGCCGTCGGGATCGATCAGGAAGCTGCTGCGCTCGATGCCGATCACGTCCTTGCCGTAGAGCTTCTTCGGCCGGATCACGTCGAACAGCCGGCAGAGGGTTTCGTCGGGGTCCGAGATCAGCGCAAACGGGAAGCCTTCCTTCGCGCGGAATTTCTCGTGACTCGCCAGCGAATCGCGCGAGACGCCATAGAGGACGGCGCCGGCGGCGAGGAATTCCGGGTGCAGCTCGCGGAAGTCGCGGCCCTCGCTGGTGCAGCCGGGGGTCGCGTCCTTCGGATAGAAGTACAGCAGCAGCCAGCGTCCGCGCAGCGCCGCCGAGTCGACGGTTTCGCCGCCGGTCGCGGCGGCGGTGAACGGTGCCACGGTCTGGCCGATGCCGGTGCGTTCCATCGCCTTCAGCCCTTGACCGGTTCCATGACCGCGTCGAGGTTCAGCTCGTCGCAGTAGTCGAGGAATTCCTCGCGCAGCAGCGCCACGTGCAGGCTGGCCGGGATGCCGATCGCCATGTTCACCGAGTACATCGGGCTGCCGGTGTGCGGGGCCGAGTAGCTGCGCGTCGAGAGCTCCTCGATGTTGATGCTGCGCGAGGCGAAGAAGGCCGCGAGGTGATTGACGATGCCCGGCGCCTCCAGCGCGATGACCTCGACGCTGTACGGCAGGGCGTCCTGCGAGATCTTGCGCGGGCCGGTGCGCTTGATCGTGATCGTCAGGCCATGTTCCTCCTCGGCGCGCTTGAGCTGGGTTTCGAGCTTCGCGAGCGTGTTCCAGTTGCCGTGCACCAGCAGCATCGCCACGCATTCGAGGCCGAACACCGTGATGTAGCTGTCCTGGATGCTGCAGCCGCAGTCGAGGATGATGCGCGACAGGTCGAGCAGCAGACCCGGGCGATCCTCACCGAGCACGTTGATGACGAGATAGTTCTTCACGGGGGCGCGCATGCGTCGGGGGCAGTGGACTGGGGTGCGATGAGGCGGACGGGGCAGTGTAGCGGCTCGCCGGGGGTGTGCAAGCCGCGTTCCGGCCGGCGCTTGTGACCGGCACCGGCGGCACGTACCATGCCGCACATTTTCCTTGCGGGGTTCCCGGACATGTTCCACGGCAGCATGGTCGCGCTGGTCACGCCGATGTCGGCGGACGGCGCCCTCGACTTCGATGCGCTCGCACGCCTCGTCGAGTTCCACATCGAGAACGGCACCGACGCGCTGGTCGCGGTCGGCACCACCGGTGAATCGGCGACGCTCGACGTGCCCGAGCACATCGAGGTCGTGCGCCGCGTCGTGAAGCAGGTGGCCGGGCGCGTGCCGGTGATCGCCGGCACCGGCGCCAACTCGACGCGCGAGGCGATCGAGCTGACCCGGCTGGCCATGGAGGCTGGTGCCGACGCCTGCCTGCTGGTGACTCCGTACTACAACAAGCCGACCCAGGAAGGCCTGTACCGGCACTACCGCGCGATCGCCGAGGCCGTGCCGATCCCGCAGATCCTCTACAACGTGCCCGGGCGCACCGCCTGCGACATGAAGCCCGAGACCGTCGCGCGTCTGGCCGACATCCCGAACATCGTCGGCCTCAAGGAGGCGAGCGGCTCGCTGGAGCGCAACCGCGAGCTGATCGCGCGCTGCGCCGGGCGCATCGACCTCTACAGCGGTGACGATGACCTCGGCTGCGCGAGCATCCTCGCCGGTTTCCGCGGCGTGATCTCGGTGACCGCCAACGTCGCACCGCGCGCGATGCACGAGATGTGCAAGGCTGCGCTCGCCGGCGACGCCGCCAGCGCCGAGGCGATCAACGCCGACCTGACCGGCCTGCACAAGCAGTTGTTCATCGAATCCAATCCGATTCCGGCCAAGTGGGCGCTGCAGCGCCTGGGGCTGATCCCGTCCGGCATCCGCCTGCCGCTGACGCCGCTGTCGGAGTCCTGTCACGAAGCCGTGCTCGACGCGATGCGTCAGGCCCACGTGCTCTGAACATCCCGTCCGCCGCCGACGAACCCTCGCCCCATGCCCAAGCTCCATACCCCGCTGCGCGTCGCTGCCGCCGGCACGACGCTGGCCCTGCTCGCCGCCTGCTCCTCCCCGAGCGGCAGCCTGATTCCCGACCGTCGCCCCGATTACCGCCAGGCCCGCGAGGCGCCGACGCTGGAACTGCCGCCGGACCTGACCAGCTCGACGATCGACGACACGCTGAAGGTGCCGGAGCTGAACCCGGGCCGGCAGGCGAACCTCTCCGACTACAACCGCGAACGCGGCGTGGCCGGCGGAGCCGTTGCGAGCACTGCCGCCGGCACGGCGCCGCGGCTGGTCAAGACCGAATCGGTGCTGCTGCAGCCCGAGGGCATGCGCATCGAGCGTCAGGGCGAGCAGCGCTGGCTGGTGGTCGACGCGCCGGCCGACAAGGTCTGGCCGAAGGTGCGCGAGTTCTGGACCAGCAACGGCTTCCTGCTCAAGCGTGACGATCCGCGCATCGGCCTGCTGGAGACCGACTGGGCCGAGAACCGCGCCGACATCCCGCAGGATGCCATCCGCGCGCTGATCTCGAAGGCGCTCGACTTCGCGTACTCGGCTCCGACCCGCGACAAGTTCCGCGTGCGCCTCGAACGCACCGGCGACGGCAGCGGCACGGCCGTCTACCTGACCCACTACGGTGCCAAGGAAGTCAGCCGCGGTCGCGACAACGAATCGACGGTCTGGGAACCGCGCCCGGAAGACCCGGAACTCGAAGCCGAACTGCTGTCGCGGCTGATGGTGTTCCTCGGGGCTTCCGAGGAGCGCGCCCGCGCCCAGGCCGGCGTCGGCCAGAAGGCCGCGCCGGTGCAGAAGGCGCTGACCCGTCCGGGCGAGCTCGGCGGCGTGCCGGGCCTGTTCGTCACGCAGGACTACTCGCGCGCCTGGCGCAGCGTCGGTGCGGCGCTCGACGGCGGTGACTACGGCATCGAGGAGCAGGATCGCGCCCGCGGCCTGTACATCGTCGAGTACGTCGATCGCGCCGGCGAGAACCGCAAGGCCGACGACAACAAGGGCTGGTTCTCGGGCTGGTTCGGCTCGAAGTCGGCGCCGCAGCCGCGCGGCACGCGCTATCAGGTGCGCCTCGCCGATCAGGGTGGCGAGACCTTCGTCATCGTGCAGAACGCCAGCGGCACGCCGGACAACTCCGCCGGGGCCCGCACGCTGCTCGAAACCATCGCCAGGGGTGTGCGCTGAGCCGCCGCCTGCCCGCATCGTCCCCTGCACGGGCCGGCCATCCGCCGGCCCGTGGCATTTCCGGAGCTGCCCGGAGACCGCCATGCCGATCCGTCGCCTGCCGCCCGAACTCGTCAACCAGATCGCCGCCGGCGAGGTCGTCGAGCGCCCGGCCTCGGTGGTCAAGGAGCTGCTGGAGAACAGCCTCGATGCCGGCGCCACGCGCATCGACATCGACATCGAGCAGGGCGGCGTGCGGCTGATCCGCGTGCGCGACGACGGCTGCGGCATCACCCGCGAGGAGCTCGCCGCGGCGCTGGCGAGCCACTCGACCAGCAAGATCAGCACGGCGGCCGATCTCGACGCGATCGCGAGCCTCGGCTTTCGCGGCGAGGCGCTGCCGAGCATCGCCGCGGTATCGAGGCTGACGCTCGCCTCGCGCACCGACGGTGCCGCCAGCGGCTGGCAGCTCGCCGGCGACGGCCGCGAGCAGCCCGGCGAACCGCTGCCGGCGGCGCTGGCGGCGCGCGGCACGGCGATCGAGGTGCGCGACCTGTTCCACAACGTGCCGGCGCGGCGCAAGTTCCTGAAGGCCGAGCGCACCGAGTTCGGTCATATCGACGAGCTGGTGCGCCGGCTCGCCGCCTCGCGGCCCGCGGTCGCGTTCACGCTGAGCCACAACGGCCGGGCGCTGCTGCGCCTGCCGGCGGCGGCGGATCGCGCCGGCGAGGAGCGGCGCATCGCCGAGCTGGCCGGCAGCGATTTCCTCGGCGCGGCGCTGCACGTCGATCACACGGCCGCCGGCCTGCGCCTGCACGGCTGGGTCGGGCTGCCGACGGCGGCGCGCGCGCAGGCCGACCGGCAGTTCTTCTATGTCAACGGCCGCATGGTCCGCGACCGGCTGGTCGCGCACGCGCTGCGCCAGGCCTACGCCGACGTGCTGTTCCACGGCCGGCATCCGGCCTTCGTGCTGCAGCTCGAACTCGACCCGCAGCTGGTCGATGTCAACGCCCATCCGCAGAAGTTCGAGGTGCGCTTCCGCGAGGCGCGGCTGGTGCATGACTTCCTGTTTCGCACGCTGCACGAGGTGCTGGCCGACACGCGCGCCGGCGCGGGCGCTCCGGCTGCTGTGGATGTTGCGACCGGCGCTCTGCCGGATCCTGAAATGCCGGTCCCGCCTGATGCGGGTCGCTGGCCGCCGCCGGCCGCGCCCGCGCCGCAGCAGAACCGCCTCGCCCTCGGTGCGCACGAGTCGTTCGCGGTCTATGCGCGCCTGCTCGACGGGCTTGCACCGGCACCGGCGCAAGCCGGGCTTGCCGCGGTGGAGCCGGACGCGACAGCCGCGCCGCCGCCTGCGGTGCCGCCGCTCGGCTATGCGCTCGCGCAGCTGCACGGCATCTGGATCCTCGCCGAGAATGCCGCCGGGCTGGTGCTGGTCGACATGCATGCCGCGCACGAGCGCATCACCTACGAGCGCCTGAAGCGCGCGCACGCGGCCGAAGGCCTGCGCACGCAGCCGCTGCTGGTGCCGCTCGGCTTCGCTGTCGGCGCGCGCGAAGCGGCGGCGATCGAGGCTCACGCCGAAGTGCTCGCCGGCCTCGGCCTCGGCATCGTGCTGGCCGGCCCGGACCGCGCGCTGCTGCGCGAGCTGCCAGCGCTGCTTGCCGATGGCGACATCGAGGCGCTGGTGCGCGGCGTGCTCGCCGATCTGGCCGAACACGGCAGCAGTTCGCGCGTCGGCGAGCGCCACAACGAGCTGCTGGCGACCATGGCCTGCCACGGTTCGGTGCGCGCCCGGCGGCGCCTCACGCTGGCCGAGATGAACGCGCTGCTGCGCGCGATGGAGGCCACCGAGCGCAGCGACCAGTGCAACCACGGCCGGCCGACCTGGGTGCAGCTCGGTCTCGGCGAGCTCGACCGGCTGTTCCTGCGCGGGCGCTGAGCATGACGGCCGACCCGCGTCCGCTCGCCGTCTGCCTGATGGGGCCGACCGCCTCCGGCAAGACCGATCTCGCGATCGAGCTGCTCGAACGGGCGCCGGGCGGGTTCGAGATCGTCAGCGTCGATTCGGCGATGATCTACCGCGGCATGGACATCGGCACCGCCAAGCCCGATGCCGGAACCCTCGCCCGCGCGCCGCACCGGCTGATCGATCTCGTCGATCCGGCCGAAAGCTACTCGGCCGGCCGCTTCCGGCGCGATGCGCTGGCGGCGATGGACGAGATCCGCGCCGCCGGGCGCGTGCCGCTGCTGGTCGGCGGCACGATGTTCTATTTCCGGGCGCTGGCGCAGGGGCTCGCCGAACTGCCCGAGGCCGACGCCGGCGTGCGTGCCGCGCTCGATGCCGAGCTGGCAGCGCACGGCGCCGCGGCGCTGCACGCGCAGCTCGCGGCGATCGATCCGGTGGCGGCGGCGCGCATCCACCCGAACGATCCGCAGCGCGTGCAGCGTGCGCTCGAGGTCTGGCGGCTGAGCGGACGCACGCTCAGCGACTGGCACGCCTGCCAGCACCTCGCCGGCTGTCCGTACCGGCTCCTGAACTTCGTGCTGCTGCCCGCGGATCGGGGCCTGCTGCATGCGCGCATCGAACAGCGCTTCGATCGCATGCTGGCCTGCGGTTTCATCGAGGAGGTGGCGCGGCTGCGGGCGCGCGCCGACCTGCACCCCGGCCTGCCGGCCATGCGTGCGGTCGGCTATCGTCAGGTCTGGGAACATCTGGATGGCTTGACGGACCGTACCGAGTTGCGGCAGCGTGGAATCCAGGCAACCCGCCAGTACGCCCGAAGGCAGCTGACGTGGTTGCGCGGAGAGACCGGCGCCGTTCCCCTGGCGCCGGCCACGGCCGTGAACACGGTGCTCCGCACTTTGGGTGCGTTGCGGGACCACCCGGGTTGAGCAGGAAGAATCACCGGTCAGCCTGCGTCCTGCCCGGGCAACAGACAGCCAGACTTCGATAACAACAAGGAGCCATCACATGGCTAAGGGCCATTCGCTTCAGGAACCGTTCTTGAACGCCTTGCGCAAGGAGCGCATCCCCGTCTCGATCTATCTGGTCAACGGCATCAAGCTGCAGGGCCAGATCGAATCCTTCGACCAGTTCGTCGTGCTGCTGAAGAATTCCGTCAGCCAGATGATCTACAAGCACGCGATCTCGACCGTCGTGCCGGCGCGCAACGTGCGCCTGCACCTCGCCGAGGACGCCGGCGCCGATGGCCACGACGACGCCTGAACCCGTCGCCCCGCACCCCTGCGTGACCGAGGACCCTGCCTTTGTTCGAACGACCCCGCGCGGGTGAGCGCGCGGTGCTGGTGCACCTCGCGCTGAACGCGCAGATCGATCCCCGGGAGCAGGCGGAGTTCGAGGAGCTGGCGAAGTCGGCAGGCGCCGACATCGTCGGCCAGGTGAGCGGCACACGCCGTGCGCCGGACGCGCGCTATTTCGTCGGCAGCGGCAAGGCCGAGGAAATCCGCGACCGGGTCGCGGCAAGCGGCGCCGAACTCGCGATCTTCGATCACGAACTGTCGCCGTCGCAGGAGCGCAACCTCGAAGCGCTGCTGCAGTGCCGGGTCATCGACCGCACCGGGCTGATCCTCGACATCTTCGCGACCCGTGCGCGCAGCTTCGAGGGCAAGCTGCAGGTCGAGCTCGCGCAGCTCGAACACCTGGCCACGCGCCTGGTGCGCGGCTGGACCCACCTCGAACGCCAGCGCGGCGGCATCGGCCTGCGCGGTCCCGGCGAGACGCAGCTCGAAACCGACCGCCGGCTGCTGGCCGGGCGCATCCGCCAGATCAGGTCGCGGCTTGCGCGCGTCGATCGCACGCGCGAGCAGGGGCGGGCGGCGCGGCGCAAGGCCGACATGCCGACCGTGTCGCTGGTCGGCTACACCAATGCCGGCAAGTCGACGCTGTTCAACGCGCTGACCGGGGCCGGCGTCTACGCGGCCGACCAGCTGTTCGCCACGCTCGATCCGACGCTGCGCCGGCTCGACCTGCCGAACGTCGAGCCGGTCGTGCTCGCCGATACGGTCGGCTTCATCTCGCGCCTGCCGCACGAGCTGGTCGCGGCCTTCCGCTCGACGCTGGTCGAGACCTGCGAGGCCAGCCTGCTGCTGCACGTCATCGATGCCGCCGATCCCGAGCGCGCCGAGCTGGAAAAGGCCGTGATCGAGGTGCTCGACGAGATCGGTGCCGCCGGCGTGGCGCGGCTGCCGGTCTACAACAAGATCGACCTGCTCGATCACGGCGAGCCGCGCATCGAGCGTGATGATGCCGGCCTGCCGGTGGCGGTCTGGCTGTCGGCGGCCGGCGGTGGCGGGCTGCAGGAGCTGCGCCAGGCGATTGCCGAGCTGCTGCGGGCCGACACGCTGCGCGGCACGCTCGAACTCGGTGCCGGTCAGGCGCGGCTGCGCGCCCGGCTGTTCGCCCTCGGGGCGGTGCTGAGCGAGGAAGCCGGCGCCGATGGCGGCTGCCGGCTGCAGGTCAGTGCCTCGCGCAAGCACCTGCGCCAGCTCTGCCGCCAGGAAGGTCTGGTCGAGGGCTGGCTGGAAGCGGCCGTGCACTAGACGCACAACCCCATGCGCACGGAGCGCCTGCCGGGCCGCTGCGGCGGCCGCGAGCGCTGCTCCGTGCAAGGTCCCCATTGGCTGGAGCGAGTACATGGCCTGGAACGAACCGGGTGGCAACAACCGGGACCCCTGGGGCGGCGGTGGCCGCGATCAGGGACCGCCGGATCTTGACGAAGTGGTGCGCAAGCTGACCGATCGCCTGTCCGGACTGCTGTCCGGGCGGCGCGGCGGCGGCGGCGGCGGCGCGGACGGCGGTGACGACGGCAGCGGCGGTTTCGGTGGCGGGCGCGGCAAGCTGCTGCTCGGTGCCGGCGCGGCGGCGCTGCTGCTGATCTGGGCGGTGGCCGGCAGTTTCTACATCGTCGAGGAAGGCCGGCGCGGCGTGGTCGTGCGCTTCGGCCGCTACGTCGAGACGACGATGCCGGGCCTGCGCTGGCACCTGCCGTATCCGCTGGAGCGCGTCGACATCGTCGATGTCGAGCAGGTGCGCTCCGAGGAGATCGGCTACCGCTCCGGCGGCCGCCAGCCGGCCTCGCGCCCGGTGCCGAAGGAAGCACTGATGCTGACCCAGGACGAGAACATCGTCGACGTGCGGCTGGCCGTGCAGTACCAGGTCAAGGACCCGCGCGCATACCTGTTCCGCGTCGCCGATCCCGACACGACGCTGCGTCAGGCCGTCGAGAGCGCGACGCGCGAGGTCATCGGCAGGAGCTCGATGGATTTCGTGCTGACCGAGGGCCGCGCCGACATCGTCGCGCAGATCCGCGAACTCGCGCAGGCCGTGCTCGATCAGTACCACACGGGCCTGCGCATCAACAGCGTCGCGCTGCAGGATGCGCAGCCGCCCGAGGAAGTCCAGGAGGCCTTCGGCGACGCGATCAAGGCGCGCGAGGACGAGCAGCGCCAGAAGAACGAGGCCGAGGCCTACGCCAACGAGATCATCCCGAAGGCCCGCGGCCAGGCGGCGCGCCGGCTGCAGGAGGCCGACGCCTACAAGGCGCAGGTGATCGCACAGGCCGAGGGCGAGGCAGCGCGCTTCACGCAGCTGCTCGTGCAGTACTCGAAGGCGCCGCAACTCACGCGCCAGCGCCTGTACCTCGAAACCATGGAAACCGTGCTCGACGCGAGCAGCAAGGTGTTCATCGACCTCGACAACGGCGGCAGCCCGCTGCTGTACCTGCCGCTCGATCGCCTGCTCCAGCGCTCCGGCCAGCCCGGCGCCACCGGCACGCTGCTGCCGGCCCCGGGTCACGATACCGGCAACGGCAATCCGGGCGGCGCGGCAGCCGGCAGCGATCCGGCACGCCTTCGCGATACCGGCCGTACCCGGGAGGTCCGCTGATGAATCCCCGCATCCTGATCGCCGTCGCCGGCGTGCTCGTGGCGATGCTGCTGTCGGCATCGCTGTTCACGGTCGGCGAGGCCCAGAAGGCCATCCGCTTCCGCCTCGGCGAGATCGTCGACACCGACTATCCGCCGGGCCTGCACTTCAAGTGGCCGCTGATCAACAACGTGCGCAAGTTCGACGGTCGCGTGCAGACGCTCGACACCGAACCCGAGCGCTTCCTGACCGCCGAGAAGAAGAACGTCATCGTCGATTCGTTCGTGAAGTGGCGCATCGCCGATACCGCCCGCTTCTACACCGCGGTCGCCGGCGATCCGCTGCAGGCCAACCTGCGCCTCGACCAGATCACCAAGGACAGCATGCGCAGCGAGTTCTCGAAGCGCACGGTGCAGGACGTGGTCGCCGGCGATCGCCGCCAGATCATGGACATCCTGTCGACGACGCTCCGGCGCGAGGCGGCCAATCTCGGCGTCGAGGTCGTCGACGTGCGCATCAAGCGCATCGACCTGCCGCCGGACGTGTCGAGCTCGGTGTTCCGGCGCATGCGCGCCGAGCGCGAGCGCGTCGCGCGTGACTTCCGCTCGCGCGGCGCCGAGGCCGCCGAGCGCATCCGCGCCGATGCCGATCGCCAGAGCACGGTGCTGCTCGCCGAGGCCTACCGCGACGCCGAGCGCGTGCGCGGCGAGGGCGATGCGCGTGCCGCCGGGCTGTACGCGAACGCCTACGGCCAGGACCCGGACTTCTTCGCGTTCTACCGCAGTCTCGGTGCCTACCGCGCGAGCTTCGCCAGCAAGGACGACGTGATCGTGCTGTCGCCCGACAGCGAGTTCTTCCGCTACTTCAAGAAGCCGCAGCCCTGAGGCTGCGGGCGCGTCGCGTCGCCACGGGCGGGCCCTCGCAAGGAGGCCCGCCCGTTGCGTTGCGGCCGTCCGCGCGCAGGGGCCGCGCGCCAGCGGTGTGCATGATGTGGCATGATCTGCTGTCTGCCTTCGGCCTGATGCTGGTGATGGAGGGCGTCGTGCCCTTCCTGAGTCCGCAGGCGCTGCGCACGGCGCTGGTGCGGCTCGCGAGCCTCAGTGACCGCGAGCTGCGCGTCGGCGCCGCACTGAGCATGGCGCTCGGCGTCGCCGTGCTGTACTGGATCCGCTGAGCGCGCGAGCGCGCCCGGCCCGACCGGAAGTTTCATGCATGACCGTCAAATACCGCTGGCTGCTGCCGGAGGGCATCGAGGAAATCCTGCCCGCCGGTGCGCGCCGCGTGGAGCGCCTGCGCCGCGACCTGCTCGACCTGTACGGACGCTGGGGCTACGAACTCGTGATGCCGCCGTTCATCGAGTTCCTCGATGCGCTGCTGACCGGCTTCGGCCGTGACCTCGAACTCGAAACCTTCAAGCTGACCGACCAGCTCTCCGGGCGGCTGCTCGGCGTGCGCGCCGACATGACGCCGCAGGTCGCGCGCATCGACGCGCACCAGCTCGCGCGCGCGCAGCCGAACCGCCTCTGCTATCTCGGCACGGTGCTGCGCACGCGCGGCGACGGCTTCGGCGGCTCGCGCAGTCCGCTGCAGATCGGTGCCGAGCTTTATGGCCATGCGGGGCCGGAGAGCGACATCGAGATCATCGCGCTGATGCTCGAAACCCTGCGGCTGGCGCGCGTCGAGGGCGTGCACCTCGATCTCGGCCACGTCGGCCTGTTCCGGGCGCTCGCGCGCCACGCCGGGCTCGATGAGCGCGCCGAAGGCGAGCTGTTCGACATGCTGCAGCGCAAGTCCGTGCCGGACATCCGGGCCTGGCTCGACGAGACCGGGCTCGATGCGGCGCACGGCGAGCATTTCCTGCGGCTTGCGAGCCTCAACGGCGGCATCGAGGTGCTCGATGCCGCCGGCACCGCGCTCGCCGGCCTCGGCCCGGAAGTCGGCGCCGCGCTCGATGCGCTGCGCCGCACCGCCGCCGTCATCGCCCGCCGCTACCCGGGGCTGCCGATCCACGTCGATCTCGCCGAGCTGCGCGGTTACCACTACCACACCGGCCTGGTGTTTGCGGCCTACCTGCCGCAGTTCGGGTCGGAGGTGGCGCGCGGCGGGCGCTACGACGGCATCGGCAGCGCCTTCGGCCGCAGCCGGCCGGCGACCGGTTTCTCGGCCGACCTGAAGGCCCTGCTCGAACTCGGCGAGGGCGAGCTGCCGGCCGTTGCGGCGATCTGGGCGCCGGCCGAGGACGATGCCGCACTCGAAGCCCGCATCGCGGCACTGCGAAACGCCGGGGAGCGCGTGATCCACGCGCTGCCCGGAGCCGAGGACGGCGGTCCGCGCGCGCTCGGCTGCGACCGCGTGCTGGTGCGCCGCGGCAGCGACTGGCACATCGAAGACATCGGACCGGTCGCCGGCTGAAGGCCGTCGCGTCCGCTCACCTCCCCCCATACCTGCTTGACGGACCTGAAACATGGGCAAGAACGTCGTCGTGATCGGCACCCAGTGGGGTGACGAAGGCAAGGGCAAGATCGTCGACCTGCTGACCGAGCGGGCCGGCAGCGTCGTGCGCTTCCAGGGCGGCCACAACGCCGGGCACACGCTCGTCGTCGGCGGCAGGAAGACCGTGCTGCACCTGATCCCCTCCGGCATCCTGCGCGCCGGCGTGCAGTGCCTGATCGGCAACGGCGTCGTGCTCGCGCCCGATGCGCTGCTCGCCGAGATCGACCAGCTCGAAGCCGCCGGCATCGACGTGAGCGGGCGGCTGAAGCTCTCGGAAGCCTGCACGCTGATCCTGCCGTACCACGTCGCGCTCGATCGCGCCCGCGAGCAGGCACGCGGCACGCGCGCGATCGGCACGACCGGGCGCGGCATCGGCCCGGCCTACGAGGACAAGGTCGCGCGCCGCGCGCTGCGCCTCGGTGATCTCTTTCACCGCGAGCGCTTCGCCGCCAAGCTCGGCGAGATTCTCGACTTCCACAACTTCGTGCTCGCCAACTACTTCCACGCCGAGCGCGTCGACTTCCAGAAGACGCTCGATGATGCGCTGACGATGGCCGAGCGCCTGAAGCCCATGGTCGCCGATGTCACGCAGCTGCTCGCCGAGGCCGGCGCGCGCGGCGAGAACGTGCTGTTCGAAGGCGCGCAGGGCGCGCTGCTCGATGTCGATCACGGCACCTATCCGTTCGTGACCTCGTCGAACACCACGGCCGGCGGGGCCGCGACCGGCACCGGCATGGGGCCGCGCTATCTCGACTACGTGCTCGGCATCACCAAGGCCTACTCGACGCGCGTCGGCGGCGGCCCGTTCCCGACCGAACTCGATGACGAGGTCGGCGAGCACCTCGGCACCAAAGGCCACGAGTTCGGCGCGACCACCGGCCGGCGGCGGCGCTGCGGCTGGTTCGATGCCGTGGCGCTGCGCCGCTCGATCCAGAACAACTCGGTCTCCGGCCTCTGCATCACCAAGCTCGACGTGCTCGACGGGCTCTCGACGCTGAAGATCTGCACCGGCTACAACCTCGACGGCCGCATCGTCGACTACCCGCCGCTCGGGGCCGAGGCCTTCGAGGTCTGCGAGCCGGTCTACGAGGAGATGCCGGGCTGGAGCGAATCGACCTTCGGCATCCAGTCGCTCGCCGACCTGCCGGCCGCGGCGCGCGCCTACCTGAAGCGCCTGGAGGCACTCACCGGCGCGCCCATCGCGATCGTCTCGACCGGGCCGGACCGCGAGGAGACCATCGTGCTGCAGGACCCCTTCGCCTGAGCGGGGCCTGCCCGCCCGCCGTGTCTTGCGGAGCCCGGCCGCCGTTGCCGGGCTCCGTCGTTTCCAGCGCCGTGAGATCGCGCCCATGCCCGAAGCCCGCCGCATGCTGTTCCCGGTCAGCTGGGACGAACTGCATCGCAACACCCGCCAGCTCGCGTGGCGGCTGCTGGAGCGCGGGCCGTTCACCGGCATCGTCGCGATCACGCGCGGCGGGCTGATCCCGGCCGGCATCATCGCCCGCGAGCTCGACATCCGGCTGATCGAGACCTTCTGCATCGCCAGCTACGACCACGCCCGCCCCGATGCCGCGGCCGGCGAGGCGGTGCTGCTGAAGGGCTTCACGGCCGCGGCCGGCGGCGCCGGCTGGCTGGTCATCGACGAGCTGGTCGACACCGGCCGCACGATGCAGCTGCTGCGCCGCCACGCTCCGGAGGCGCTGTACGCGGCGGTCTACGCCAAGCCGCTCGGCCGGCCGCAGGTCGACCTGTACGTGACCGAGGTCTCGCAGGACACCTGGATCCAGTTCCCGTGGGATACCGAGATCCAGTACGCGAAGCCGCTGGTCGAGCGCTGAACCCCGTTCCGCCCGGCCGCCGTCAAGCCCGGCTGCCAGCGCGCAGCACGGCAGCGTGACTTTCGCCGGCTGCCGCGCTCTGATGGCGCCCCCTCGACCGGGCCACGCACCGCAGGCGGTGCCGGCACGGTTTCTGCCGTACGCGCATCCGGCGGGCGATCCCCGCGGCTGCGCGTCCTTCCGACCCCCCGCACGATGGAGGGCTGCCCCGATGTCCGTGTTCACCGATCCCGATTTCGACGGCCACGAACAGGTCGTCCACTGCCACGAACGCGCGAGCGGCCTGCACGCGATCATCGCCATCCACTCGACCCGGCTCGGGCCGGCGCTCGGCGGCATCCGCATGTATCCGTATGCCGACGAGGCCGGGGCGCTGAACGATGCGCTGCGCCTGGCGCGCGGCATGAGCTACAAGTCCGCGCTCGCCGGCCTGCCGCGCGGCGGCGGCAAGAGCGTGATCCTCGGCGACCCGCGCCGCGACAAGACGCCGGCCCTGCTGCGTGCGATGGGCGAGGCGATCGAGCGCCTCGGCGGGCGCTACGTCGGCGCCGAGGATTCCGGCACCGCGGTCGCCGACCTGCAGCTCATGGCACAGACGACCGCGCACGTGACCGGCCTGCAGGACAAGCCCGGCCTCGATGGCGGCGTGCGCTCCGGCGATCCTTCTCCGGCGACCGCGCTCGGCGTGTTCACCGGCATCCGCGCCGCCGTGCGCCATCGCTTCGGGCGCGAGGATCTCGCCGGGCTGCGCGTCGCGATCCAGGGCGTCGGCAGCGTCGGCCACCGGCTCGCGCAGCTGCTGCATGCCGCCGGCGCGACGCTGTTCGTCAGCGATGTCTGGGCGCCGAACCTCGAACGCGCGGTGCAGGAGTTCGGCGCCGAACCGGTCGCACCCGATCGCATCCACGCCGCGCCGGTCGACGTGTACGCGCCGTGCGCGCTCGGGGCCGTGCTCGATGACGTGACGATCCCGCAGCTGCGCGCCGCGATCGTCGCCGGCGCCGCCAACAACCAGCTCGCGCAGGCGCGCCACGGCGAGGCGCTGCGCGCGCGCGGCGTGCTGTACGCGCCGGACTACGCGATCAACGCCGGCGGCATCATCGATGTCTGCGCCGAGCGCCTCGGCGAGGACGCCGCCGGCGTGCGGGCGCGCGTCGAGCGCATCGGTGCGACGCTCACGGCGATCTTCGAGCAGGCCGAAAGCGAAGGGCTGCCGACGCAGCTCGTCGCCGACCGGCTGGCCGAGCGGCGGCTGTACGGCTGATGCCGCTCCCGCGGACCGGTGTCGTGCTTCGCACTGCCCCGGCGCGCCTTTGGCGGTGGCGGCGGGCTGACGGGCGACCGGTGTGGCCCTCGTCGGACCTGGCCCCCGCCGGGGCCGGTCCGCACCTGAGCGGGCGCGGCCTCAGTGCGGCGCGGCGCAGGCCAGATAGGCGAGGCGCTTGAGCTCCTGACGCCCGCGCGTGACGGTGTCGAGGATGAGGCCGCAGGCGAGGCTCAGGAAGCCGAGCAGCGCGAGCCCGGTCGCCAGGATCGCGGTCGGGAAGCGCGGGACCAGGCCGGTCGTGAGCCAGGTCTGCACGATCGGGGCGGCGAGCGCCACGGACAGCAGCAGCAGCAGCGCGCAGACCGCCCCGAAGAAGCTCAGCGGCCGTTCCGACTTCATGAGCTTCAGGATCGTCATCAGGATGCGCCAGCCGTCCCGGTAGGTGCTGAGCTTGCTCGTCGAGCCGGCGGGCCGGCTGCGGTACGGCGTGTCGAACTCGCCGATCGGCATGCGCAGTTCGAGCGCGTGGACGGTCAGTTCGGTTTCGATCTCGAAACCCGCGGCGAGCGCCGGGAAGGATTTGACGAAGCGTCGCGAGAACACGCGGTAGCCCGACAGGATGTCGGTGAAGCTGCGCCCGAACAGCATGGCGACGCAGCCGGTCAGCAGGCGGTTGCCGAAGCGGTGTCCGGCGCGGTAGGCCGAGCGTTCCTCGGTGTGCCGGCAACCGACCACCATGTCCGCGTGCTCCCCGATGAGCTTGCGCACCATCGCCGCGGCGCTGTCGGCGTCGTAGGTGCCGTCGCCGTCGACCATCACGTAGAGATCGGCTTCGACGTCTGCAAACATGCGCCGCACCACGTTGCCCTTGCCCTGCTGGCGCACCGTGCGCACATCGGCGCCGACCGAGTGCGCGATGGCGGCCGTGTCGTCGACGGAGTTGTTGTCGAACACGTAGATCGTGGCATCGGGCAGCGCGCGGCGAAAGTCAGTCACGACCTCACCGATCGTGACGGCCTCGTTGTAGCAGGGAATCAGGACGGCGATCCGGTAATCGGCTTCGGAATGCACGGGCAGCGTCATGAT